>NZ_CP051155.1:3099855-3449783 GCF_012277275.1 Gephyromycinifex aptenodytis
GGAACCCCATAGCCGCCGGAGAGCCCGCGCGTGGGCGTTGGCCGCGGTGCTTGTCGTGCTGCTGACGATCCTGGGAATCGCAACCTCCTTACTCGGGCGTTCCCCCGATCCCACCGACCAGGCAGCGCCACCGCAGCCGCCCCTGCCCAGCGCGGGGCAGCGCGGGGTTTACCCGCAGTTCGGCAGCGAGGATGTCTTCGGGGTCGATGTCTCTGGGGCGCCGGTACATCCGAAATCACCGGCGATGATCCGCAACCTGCGCTCGCAGATCGAACCGCATTACGGCGGCATCGCGGCGCTGAACGTGAACCAGTACAACCCGGTTCTCTACGTGGTGGACGAAAAGACGCCCCGCACCCGGGTCGAGTTCAACGACTGCCAGCAGAAGGGGCACACCCCGTCGGGACTGTTCGACGGGGAGAAACACTTCCTTGACGTCCCGGTCCCGCAAGACGCCCAGACCTCGGTGGGCACCGACTCGACCATCACCTTGTGGTCGCCCGCCACCGACCAGTTGTGGGAGTTCTGGGTGATGAACCGCACCGAAGATGGCTGGTCAGCGTGTTGGGGAGGGCGCATCGACGAGGTCTCGAAGTCCCCAGGCTACTTCTCGCCGCCTTTCGGGGTCAGCGCCTCCGGCCTGGTCACCACCGGATCGATGATCACCATCCCTGAGGCGCGGGCCAAACGGATCGAGCACGCGATGGGGTTGGCGCTCATTGCGCCGGCTCGATGGGACCGGTGGTGGTATCCGGCGCAACGCAGCGACGGCACCGACGCCTCGCCCGAGGCGATCCCCGAAGGTGCCCGGCTACGGCTGGATCCGGAGCTGGATGTGGAAAGCCTGGATCTGACCCCGCTGGGCAAAGCGGTCGCGCGGGCCGCCCAGCAGTACGGCTTCATCGTGGTGGACACCGCAGGGGCGGTCGCGGTGATGGCCGAGAGCGGGCTCCCCGACAAGCAGCGCACCGGCTCCGACCCGTGGACAGAGATCCTGGGCGAGGTGCCGCAATACCGACAGCTCGAGAACTTCCCGTGGGACAAAGTCGAGGTGCTGGTCGAGGACTACGGCAAGCCTTAGGTGCTCGCTACAGCAGCGGGCCAGGGACGTAGGCGCCCGCCTGGCTGCAGGGCGTCTCAGGGCGTCTCAGGGCCCGGTGGGGGCGGCGATCGCGTCCCGCCGACGGATGAGCTTGGCCGGGGCCCCGGCCACGATTGAACCGGGTGGAATCTCGCCGCGAACCACGGATCGGGCTGCGACCACACACCCGTCGCCGATCCGGGCGCCGGGCAACACGACCGAACCCGCCCCGATCCAGACGTCGTCGCCGATGAGGACGCCCTCGCCGTGCCACGGCTGATCGACGATGGGGGTGCCCGGGTCGATGCCGTGGTTGCTGCCGACGATGCTCACCTGCTGTCCGATGAGGCAGTGCCGCCCGATCTTGATCGGGGTGCCCGCGCAGCGAATGTTGGCGAACTCCCCGATGTAGGTGCGTTCGCCCACCTCCAGTCGGCTGGCACTCAACCCGCCACCATCGGTGACGAACAGCACCGAGGGGCCGGCCACGAAGACCTCGGCGCCCAGCCGGGTACGCCCGGCGTCCCCGGCGAAGGTGACCCCGCTGGCGATGACAGCCTGAGGGTTGGCGCGGCGCAGCCGTTCGCGCGGGATGATGCCGTCGCGTAGCGAGCGGGCGAAGTCTTTCAGCGGCATCTCAAGCCTTCCGATAGGTCAGCGGGTCGTGCTCCTGCGGCCAGGCCCACACCAAGCCCATCAGGGTGAAGAAGACGAAGGTAGGGAACGGGTAGGGGATCGGGCTGGTCATCGCCGGTACGAACCAGATCATCAGGGCGGCAAGCGCGCTCACCCGCCAATCATCCTCGGTGGGGTCGCTTCGGCGCCGCAGCGCTGCGCCGAAGGGGCCGAAGGCCAGGATGCCGACGAACAGCGCCCCCGCCGGCAGCCCCAGTTCCGCGGTGCGGCTGAGGACGACGTTATGCACCTCGATGTTCACGGTGGTGACCGGATAGTCATCGGCTTGGCGTACCCAGTCCGGGCCGACCTTGACGAACTGTGCCCAGCCCACACCGGTGAGGGGGTGGGCATTTAAGGCACGTAGCGCGGCGACGTTGGAGTTCTGGCGATCATTCAGCGATCGCGATGTGGTGCCGCGTTCGACGATGTTGGCCGCCACGTCGGGCATGGCAAGAGCCCCGGCTGCAGCCAGCAGCAGACCGGCCACAGCCAGGGCCGGCAGCCAACGCAGCAGTCGCCGTCGGGAGAGCGCGACGGCAAATACCGCCATCAGCACCCCGAGCCAGACCGAGCGGGTGAGCGAGAGCACCGAGGTGAGCAGACACAGCATGCCGGTGAGCAGGCCCAGGACGCGCCAACCCCGAGCGTCCAGACGGGCCAGCAGCAGGGCGGCCACCGCGCACAGTGCCAGGGCCATGCCGTTGGCTTCGCCGGAGATGAACGGCCCGCCCGCACGGGCGGCGTTCCCGCTGGCGATCGCGCCCGCGCTGGACTTGAAGGCAGCGATGTAGCGCGGCAGGAGCAGCGAATTCACCCCGAGCGTTTCCAGGATCGCGGTGCATCCCAAATAGACCCCGAGCAGAGTCAGGCTGCGCAGCAAGATGATTCGCTGCAGCGCCGAACGGAAGAACATCGGTGCGCAGGCAAAGAGCAGGAACGGCATCGCGACTCGATCCAGCACCGTGTAGACCGATTCAATCCCGATCGGGCCGTGCAGGATCATCGAGGCCGCTGCCCAGGCGGTGAAGAGGAGCATCGCGGCGTGCAGCAGCCGGGCCCGGGGCCGGGGAATCCGGGGGTCGAGCAGGATGAGCAGGAAGGCGGCCGCGAACAGCAACCGATCCGGGCCCAACGGGATCCCCATGTCGCCCCAGCGGCCCGAGAAGATGTTGAGCAGCAGCGCCGACAGCAGCAGCCAGAACGGCGCCGGTAGCTGCCGCCAGGTGCTCGGTGCCCAGGGCGGACTGCCCTGGCCAGGATGGGTCTGCTGCGCGGTGAGGCTCACCAGCTCACCCGTGATTCGCGCGGCGCCGGTCCATGAGCACAGCAGCGAGCAGGCCGATGAGTCCGCCCGCGCCCAGTCCGAGCAGGCCGTAGCGGATCATCGTGGAGCGCCCGGGGTCACCTTGAGTCGCGGCCGGGGAGATCACTTTCAGGCTGCTGTTGCCCGCAACGTTGACGTAGAGGCGGCGGTAGAGCTCGCCGGCCGCGTCCTGCTGGAGTTGGATCTCGGCGAGCTTGGTCTGGCTGGCCACCAGGGCGTTCCGGGTGCTCTTGATCTTGGCGGCGGTCGCTTCCGAGCCCACCGCCCGGGCGTACTGGGTCTCGGCCGCAGACAGGTCGGCCCGGGCCGCCGCGACCTTGGGCGCGATCTTCTTGAAGACCCGGTAGGCCGTTGCCGGGTCGTGTTCCTTTTGCGCTTCGGCCGCGGTGGCGACCAGGGTCTCGGCCACCTCTTGAGCTCCCTTGACGGCGGTGTCGGCGTCGCCGGCCTGCACCTCAATGCGGATCACAGCGGAGTCCGGGATAGGGGAGGCGCTCACCGAGGAGACACCCTCAGGGGTCCAACGGTCGGCGGTCGTCTCGTTCTGCACCCAGCGGGCGAAGTCGGAGGCCAGCTCACGAGCCCCGACCGGGTAGCCGGCGATGTTGTAGGCGTTGGTGTTGGCCGGAACGACGGCAACTCGGCTCTCCGCGGTGTGGCTGGCGGGCAGGGCCAGCGCGGCACCGATGCCGAGCAGCAACCCCAGCGCAAGGCAGAGCGCGAAGACCACCGGGTGCCTGAGCATCGAGGACAGAGGTGCCACGGGGGCACCGTGATCGGAACTGGCAGACACAGCAGGATCCTTCGGGTATGCGGGACGACTCAGGTGGGGCCTGGTGGGGACCCGACAGACACTACCGCCCGAACTCCAGTGCGGGACAACGCAGTACCCGCGGGCGGGGCAGGGTGGGCGTTCGGATTGGGCCCGCGGCGGTGTCTACGATGAGGCGTGCCCGCAACCTCAGCCTGTCCTGACGGAGCCCTGCTGTGACAGAACCGATCCCACCGTCCGGGCCGGGGGAGACGACGCCGACCCCACAGGTGCCCCCGCCGCCTGGGGCAACCCGCGGTTCGGCCCGCACGCTGGTCAGTGGCACGTCCTGGAGTGCGCTGTCACAGTTCATCCCGCTGTTCATCAACCTGGCGATGACGCCCTACATCATTCACGGCCTGGGGGCGTCCCGGTACAGCATCTTCTTGCTCATCTCCTCCTTCACCTTGCTGCTGAGCCAATTCGATGGCGGCCTGGGGCAGTCGGCGATGCGCTACTTCACGATCTACGCCGGTCGCGACGACCGAATCTCCACGACGCGACTGTTGTTCTCGGTGTCCTGCGTCATCGTCTTTTTCGGTGCGACGATCACGCTTGGGGTGGTGGCATTCTCTGCGGGCATCCTGCGCTTCTTCCGCCTCGATGAGCAGTTCATCCCGGAGGCTTCGGTCCTGCTGGTGAGCTTGACCGGAATCGTTGCCTTCCTGCTCCTGCGTAACCTCTACAACGCCGTCGTCACTGCTCGGAACAAGTTCCAGGTGATCTCGATGGCGGTCATCGCCGGGCACCTGACCTACGCGGTCGGTCTGGTACTCACCGTGCAGAACGGTTGGGGGTTGTACGGGGTCGCCGGGACGATGGTGATCCAGCAGATCGTCGGCACGATCATCACGGTGCCGGTCGGGTTGCGCTTCCTGACCCGTGACGGCCTGCGGTTCATCGAGCGCGACGTGGCCAAGGACTTCCTGTCATACGCCTGGAAGGTCCAGATCGGTGGGCTTGCCACCATCCTGACCGCGCAGAAGGACCAGCTCGTCGCCGGGCGTATCGTCTCGGCGCAGCAGTCCGGCCCGTTCGGGCAGGGGACCAACTTCGCCAACCAGCTCAAGATGGTCCCCCTCAACGCGCTGGCCCCTATTCAGGCACTCATCGGCTCTGAGGTAGGGGCGGTAGGGGCAGCCGGGGCGCGCGCCAAGGTGGAGAAGCTGCAGTACATCTGGGTCGTCGCGGTGACCGGATGGTGCGCGGTCGGGATACCGGCCACCTACGTCGGGGTGCGGGCCTGGCTGCCGGAGAGTTTCTCCCTAACCGGTGATGTGGCCGCGATCCTGCTCGTCGGGCACTACTTCACCCTCGTGCACCTGGTGGCCCGCACCTGGGTTCTGGTGTTGGGCGGGGCGAGCGTTTTCATGCGCGAAAGCATCGTCATGCTAGCTACGAACGTGCTGTTCAGCGTGGTGCTGTGGTTCCCCTTCGGCATCATGGGCGTGGTCGTCGGCACCTCGGTAGGTGCGTTCTTGGGGACGGTCTACTTCTCGTTCCTGGCCCGTAGGGTCGTCCAGGTCCGGCTGCGGTGGTTCATGCGCGACGTGCCGTACTGGCAGGCAGGCGTTGCGGCGGCGATCACAGCCGGGATCGAGCTGTTGGCCCAACCCCACCTGCACGATGGACCGATCGGCCTGGCCACGGCCGGACTGCTGGGGATCCCCGGCGCCCTGTGTTACGTCCTGAGCACCCTGGGGCTCACCGGTGTCCGCGATGCGCTGGCGCTGGTGAAACGGCGCTGACGGCGTAGCGGCGCGCGGCGCACAAACCAGCTGCGGTTCCTGCGGGCCTGGCCGGTAGCCGCAACGGATTGAATCATTTTGTGGTGCAGAACATCCCGTCTTTGGGGCAGGTTGGGGGCGCGGCTGGCGTTCCTGGGCGGTGCCGATCGGGCGCCAATTGCAGTTAATGCCGCTTTCAGGGGTCGCTTGGGCCGTATCGGCCGGGTTTTGCGGGCATGATCGCGGCATGGGTCTTCGAGCTGTCGGGTCGGTTGTTGCGTCGATATTGCTGGCAACGGTGTTGGGTGGTGCTGCGGTGGCGGCCGAACCAGAGTGGAAATTCGATCGGCCTGGTTCGCGCTGGGTGCTGACCGACGCCAGCGGAAAGGTCGTACAGCAGCGGCCGGTGGAGCGTCCTGCGGCCGGGCGCACCCATGCCTTGGGTGGCGGCCGAGAGCCCGTGGTCTCGGCGAACGGGCGGGTGTGGGACTTCGTCATCCCGGCGACCTCGCCGGTCCCGTCCGGGTCGCGTCGCAGCGAAGTGTGGTGGGCTCGTGGCGGCGAACACGTGGGGGTTACGCAGGGGCAGACGATGCTGTGGGGCGCTGACGTCTCAGGCCGATTGGGCGCCGCGGCCAGCCAGTCGGGGCAGTGGCACGTGCTGAGCCAGTGGATCGGCACGACCGGGGGCCGGTGGATCGGGCCCACGGTCGCGTTGACGGTGGCCGATGGCCAGCTACGTCTTTCCGGGGGCAACGGCTTCACGGACCGTAGGCGGCATTGGCAGGTCGACCTGGCGCCGTGGCGGGACGGGCGTAACTACCAGGTACAACTCCAACTCCGTTTCGCCGCCGGCGGTCAGGGTTGGGTGAGCGCCTGGGTCGATGGCCAGCAGGTGGTCAACCGGTGGACGCCCACGACGCGCACCGGCGAAGTCGTCGGCACCTGGTATCCGGGTTCCTCGACGGTCTGGGCGCGCTCGGGGCTCTACCGGGGTACCAGCGGACAGCCGGGCCCGACGTATGAGCAGCGGATCCGGCTGGTCGACGTGGCGATGGGCTGACCCTGTCAGTTGCTAGTGGTGCGCGGTCCGGCTGCGCGCGCTCTTGCGGGCCGCGCGGGCGAACATGCGGGCGGTGAAGCGCAGGTCCGCCAGTCCGTGTCGGCTGAGTGGGACGTCGCAGGCGAGCTTGGCCAATCCTGTGAGGTCGCCATGATTGGCGAAAGTCTCCATGAAGTACCGCCGACCCCGCGATGAGGCCGGGGCGGGAAGAGTGTTCAGGCGGGCGCCGATACGTGAATACAGCTCGCGGTGGCCTGCGGCCACTTTGGATGCGCTGGCGGAGATGCGGGTGGCGTCACTGTCGTCACGCCAGTAATGGACGAGCACCTGCGGAACGCAAGTGATGGCGAAGCGGTCGTTGACCCGCAGGTAGAACTCCCAGTCCTGGCAGGAAGGCAGCGTGGGGTCAGGCCCGCCCACTGCGTCGATGACCTCGCGGCGCACCAGCACGCAGGAGAAGGTGCCGATGAAGTTGCCCTGGTAGAGCGCTGGGATGCGAAGACCTTCGGCGCGCGGGGTGCGGCCGGGGACCAACCGGCCGTCGGGGTAGCGCAGGTCGTACCAGGTGTAGCAAAGCCCGGCCTGCGGGCCGGCCGCCTGCAGAGACTGCACCTGGGCGGCGAGCTTGGTGGGCAGCCACAGGTCATCTGCGTCCAGGAATGCCAGGTATTTCCCGCTGCTGGATTCGATGGCCGTGCGCCGCGCGGCGTTACCACCGAGATTCTGGGCATGGCTGAGCACGCGCAGGCGCGGATCCTGGATGGCAGTCAGCACCCGGTCGGTGCCGTCCTGGGAGTGGTCGTCGACGACGATGACCTCCAGGTTGTCGTAGGTCTGCTGGAGTGCGCTGCGTACCGCGTCCAGGATGGTGTCGGCCCTCTTGTAGGCCGGGACGAGCACAGATACCAGATCGGACATCGGGCGCACCTCCGTGCGATCTATGAAAATGCTTGAACGGCAAGGATATTCAGGATACGGGGTTGACTGCGCGCGGGGCGCGGGCCGGTGCTGGTCGGCATTCGCCCAGGCTGGCCACCAGGGGCGACCGACAGCCCCTGCTGGGCCGGAGGCCGGGTCCTCCCGCTTGGGCGTTGCTCGCAACGCAGGGCGCCGCCCCGTAGACTGGCCCGGTATTCAATCACCTTGCCCCCCAACCTGTTTGGAGCGGACGGCGCGTCATGGTCGACGCGCCGGGGCAAGGACCACCCCCCGAGCGTGCACCGTGCTGCAGCTACGCGCGCCGATGCCACCCCACCTGGAGGGTTAGGAAAGCATGATCGAGGACCCACTGGTCAGCATCGTCATCCCGGTCTACCAGTCTGAACGAACCGTCGGTGAGGCCATCAGCAGCGCGCTGATGCAGACCTATCCGAACCTCGAGATCGTCGTCTGCCTAGACGGAGCCACGGATCGCAGCGGCGCCATCGTGGATGCCTACGGTGACCTGGTCAGGGTGGTCCGTCAAGACAACCAAGGGCTTTCGGCCGCTCGCAACTCCGCCGTGGCCGCCGCTCGCGGCGAGCTCATCGCCTTGTTGGATGCAGATGATGTGCTGTTGCCGCCGCATGTCGAGCGGGCGGTCGCCCGGTGGACGGCCCGCAGCACCGACAAGGCGTACGTCACGTGCAACGCCTACACCATGGGCGGCACCGGGATCGTCCCCCGGCGCACAGTGCTGCCCCGCACGCCCCCGCCGCGCCAGGGGCACCGTCTGGCCTTGCTGCAGCGCAACATCGTCTCGGTTCTGTCGGTCTACCCGCGCGCCATGCACGAAGAAATCGGCGGTTTCGACTCGGCCATGCGGGTGTTGGAGGACTACGACTTCTGGATCAGGGCCGCTTTTGCCGGTTGGGAGACGCTCTACCAGAGCGAACCGACCGCGCTTTACCGTCGCACCGGGACCAGCCTGTCAGCCCAGAACGCCCGGATGGCCGAATACGAACAGCTGCTGCGCGCCCGGGTGCGCGAGCGCTATGCGGACCAGCTCAGCGCCGAAGAACGAAGCTATGTCGAGCGGGTCGCCGAGATGGACACCTGCGATGTCTACCTTGCACGCGCCGATGAGGCGCTACGCGAAGGCCATCGCCGGGCCGCCGCTGCTGCCTACGCCGCCGCCAGTGCAGTAGTGCCCGCAGACCGCAGCCTGGCGCTGAAAGCGGCCGCGCTGAAACACCTGCCGCCGACCGGGCGACTCTACGCATGGCGCGAACGGGTCCGCGCGCGTGAAACGGCGCGAGCGTGACCCGCAGGCAGCGCACACCGCTCACCCCTGCGAACAGGCGCTCGGTGTCTGCCGGACCTGGCCGTAACCCGGCATCGAACACCCAGCGCCAGACCCGCCCGCGGCTCGGTCGCGCCGCTGGGCGCGACCAGCGGGACCGCTTCGATGAGCGGGCCCGCCCGCTGCCCGGCCGCAAAGTTCTCATGAGCACGATGTGGGGGACCTCTCCGCGCTGGCGCTCAGAGGTCGACTTCTACGTCACTGAACGATTCGGCACTCTGGGCGACCTGCGCAGGCTGCTACAGCTGGCCCGAGGCAAAGACGGCATCATTCTGTTGGGTTCGGTGACCCGCCGGCATCGCTACCGGGACTTCGTGTTCGCGGCGCTGCTCAAAGTGCGTCCTGGGCCGCGACCTCGGGTGCTGGTCACCGACGCGACCTGGCAACCCGGCAGTGGCTGGCTCACCGAGTCCACCGGACTGCCCACTGCATGGTTCGCCCTACCGACCAAGCTCGCGGTACGCCTCATCGACGGGCCGCACATGCGCTACGGGGTCCTCAGCAGGCAGGAATGCGCGTCCTTCGCCCAGACATGGGGGGTGGATCCAGACCGGGTGGTCTTCACGCCCTTCCCGGCCACGATCGAGCCCGATACCGTCACCACCCGAGGCGATTACCTTTTCGCCGGTGGTGATTCGCTGCGCAACTACGCACTTCTGGAAGCTGCGCTCACACCTGACGGTCCACCGGCACGGATTGCTGCCCGGTGGCAGCCCGCCGTCCCCTGGCCCAACATCAGTGCCGGCCCGGTCGGCCACGAGGAGTTCGTGCAGCTGCTGGCAGGGTGCCGAGCCTCGGTCGTGCCCTTGGTGCGCGGGGTCCGCTCCGCGGGGCAACAGTCGTATCTGAATGCGATGGCGCTGGGCAAACCCGTCATCGTCACCGAGGCGCCCGGCGTCCGGGACTACATCGAACACGGCGTCACCGGCGTCATCGTGCCCGCCGAGACCGAAGCGTTGCGGGCCGCGATCCGTCACGTCATGGACCCCGCCAACGACAACCACTACGCCCGGATGGGGCAACGCGCACGCGACTGGGTGCGCGCGAACGCGACCGCAACCCGCTACAAGGATGAGGTGCTGCTGGATGCCATCGGCCTACCCCCACGATGACCACACCCCGCACTCGTCGGCGGGCAACACCCGCGGTGCCGCTACGCCCGAGTCGGCTGTGGCCGCTACGGGCGGGCGTTTGGGTCAAGTCGCTCACGCTCTCACCGATGCTGTGACGCGGGAACGTCTGGGGTACACCGGCCGGGCGCGCACCTGCCTGCGCGAAGCCGAGCGCGTGCTGCGGGCCACAACCCATCCGGCTTGTCGGCACGGGGCGATCGTGGTGCCCACCTTCTGGTGGGAGAAGGTGAAGAACTTCGGCGACCTGCTCACCCCGTACCTGCTTCGCGACTTCGGGATCGTCCCGGCGCTCAGCCCACCGCGACAGGCCCGTCTGGTCGGTGTGGGTTCGTTGATCCAGCACCTGCCCACGGACTTCGAGGGTGCGTTGTGGGGCAGCGGGCTGGTCGCCGACGAACGCGTCGACCTACCCGGCGCCACCTGTCTGGCGCTGCGGGGGGAGCTGACGCGGGACCGGCTGGGAAACCCGCGGGTCTCGGCGTTGGGCGACCCCGGCCTGCTCCTGGGCGCCAAGGTGCGCCGACCCGGTGTCTGTTTCGATGTCGGGGTGGTGCCGCATTACGTACACGCCGATGATGCCTGGCTGCGCGGCCTCGTCGCGCAATACCCGGGCACGGTGCGGGTCATCGATGTCAAGCAGAGCCCGCGCGCGGTGGCGCGGGCGGTGGCCAGCTGCCGCACGATCGTGTCGACTTCGCTGCACGGGGTCATCACCGCCGACTCCTTCGGCATCCCCGTCACCTGGGTGCGGATGCCCCGCGAACTGGCCGGCGGGGACTTCAAGTTCGCCGACCATGAGAGCGTGGTGCGCCCTGCCCGCTCGCGTGGGGTGGAGGCCGCAGAGGTCGAGTCGCTGCACGAACTGGTTGCGCGAGCGCTCCCGGCCGACAACGCCAAGGTGCAGCGGGCCTGCGCCGATCTGCGCTCTGCGGCGATGCGTATCGAAGAGGTGGTCCAGCACCGCCAGGTTCGCGCCTGGCAGGTGCCCAGGTACGGGCGCGGTCGGCCGGTGCACAACGTCGTGTGAGTCGCGCTGGGCCGGTGTGAACCGTGATGCGAACCTGTTCAGCCCTCGGCGTGCCCGCCGCGCGGTAGACGCCCTGCCAGGCCGTTGAGCTGACCCGCCAGGCAGGCCGTGTCCAAGGCACTGCGAGCGAGACGGTCAGCGTCTCGGCGTACCAGCCCGGCGGCCACGTTGCGTGTCGTGATCCCCACCCCGCCCAGAACCCGACGGGCCACGGCTGCCGAGCCGTGGAACTGCCGATCGGTGCGGGCGCTGAGGACGTTACTGCGGAAAGCGCGACGGAAGATCGCCGCGGTGCGCAACCGGTCAGCCGGGGTCGGCTCGGTCACCTGCGCCTCGTCGCACCAGGCCAGGGTGCCGCCGGCGTGAAGGACCGACTTGAAGAAGTGATAGTCCTCCCCACCGTAGCTACCCAGCTCGATAGGGAACCACGGGTCACCCAAACGCTCCACGACGCGACGGGATATGGCGATGTTCTGGGCGCCGTTGAGCGCCTCCACCGGGCCGGAGGGGTAGCGCTCGCGTCCGGAGTAGACACTGTTTCGAGCGAACAGGGATGCCTGAGCTGGGAGCGAGCCGAGCACCGGGCCACCGGTGACGTCCGCTTCCAAGGTGCGAGCAGCCCCGACGAGGGCCTCGAACCAGCCCGGCTCGACATAACCGTCGTCATCCAGCATGAGCAGCAGCTCCCACTGCGGACGGAGCTGGGTGGCGCAGCGGATCAGCGCGTTGCGCACCTGAGAGATCCCGCGCTCGGTGACGGGGATGCACACCGTGTTCAAGGAGCTGGCCGCAGCTACTGCCGCAGCCTCGTGCCCGGCGTCGTTGTCCCCGATGACGATGAGCACGTCGCGGCCCTCGACCTCGGGTCGCAACGAGTCCAAGAGTCGACCCAGCAACTCGGGCCTGCGAAAGGTGGGGATGGCGATGACTTCGGGGGAGGGTGTGCTCATAACTTCCTTGCCAGCTAACCGCGGGGGCGATTTCATGGTCGGGTCGGCTACCAAGACAACACATTTCCAGGACCAACGAGCCCACGCTAATGGCCCCAGCCCCAAGCGCAGGTCAGGGACAAGTCAGGGGCAGGTCAAGGTCAGGCAAAGTCGGCACGGAGGACGCGTCGCGCCCCTTCGCGGCCTAGCGGTCGCTATCGCGCAGCCGCGCCCGCTCCTGCCAGCCCGACTCACGCGCTGCGGCCTCGGCCTCGAGCAGGTCGGTACCGGACAGGTCCACATCGACACCCGCCCGACGCCGAGCAGAGCGCGCCACGGCGTGCGCCAGGTGGTAGCCGATGATCACGGTGAGAGTGCCCAGGGCGATGCCCGAGAGGGCGAAGTGCTCGGTGAACTGGAAGCTCACGTCGCCCACGCCCATAACGATCCCGGCCGCCAGCGGAACCAGGGTGGCCGAGTTGCCGAACACGACATCGTGCTCCACCCAGATCTTGGCGCCGAGCAGGCCGATCATGCCGTACAGCACCACGGTGATCCCGCCGAGGACTCCGCCTGGCACCGCCGAGACGATGGCGCCGAACTTGGGGGAGAAGCCGAAAGCGATCGCGGTGAACGCGGCCACCACGTACGCGGCCGTGGAATACACGCGGGTCGCCGCCATCACACCGATGTTCTCGGCGTAGGTGGTCGTGGGGGCACCGCCGATGGAGGTGGCCAGCACCGTGGCCAAGCCGTCCGCGCTGACCGCGCGGCCCATCATCGGGTCCAGGTCGGCTCCGGTCATCTCACCGACAGCCTTGACGTGACCGATGTTCTCGGCGACCAGTGCCACCACGATCGGTAGCACGATCAGGGTGTAGCCGAGGTTGAACGTAGGCAGGTGCCATCCGGGCACCTGCGCCGTGGTTGCGGCCGGGAAGCCCAACCAGGGCGCCGCCGCGACGCTGCTCCAGTCGACCCGCAGGTGGGTGGTGATCTCACCCGCGGCGTCAGCTGCGGTGATCGGGCCCGTTGCCACATCCAGCAGCCAGGAGAGCAGGTAGCCGAAAACAACTGCCGCGAAGATCGAGATGCGGGAGAGGAACCCGCGGGAGGCGACGCTGACGATGATCACGAACAGCATCGTGGCCAAGGCCACCCACTCGTCCTGCGGCCAGTACACCTTGGCCACGACTGGGGCCAGGTTGAAGCCGATCAGCATGATGACGGCCCCGGTGATCGCCGGAGGCATCAGGCGGTGCATGAAGTCTGCGCCGAGGTAGTGGATGACGGTTCCCACCACGAGCAGTGCGACGCCGATGAAGAACAGCGCGCCGGTCTTGTCCGAGGCGCTACCCCCTTGAGCCGCGATCGCCCCGGTCACTCCGACGAAGGAGGCCGACGAGCCCAGGTAGCTGGGGACACGGCCCGCGGTCAGGAGCAGGAACAGCAACGTGGCCAGGCCCGACATGAGGATGGCCAGCTGCGGGGAGAGCCCCATGAGCAGGGGAAAGACGAACGTCGCGCCGAACATGGCCACGACATGTTGCATGCCCAGGCCGACGGTGCGGCCCCAGGAAAGTCGTTCATGCGGGGCGACGACATCGTCCGGGCCGGCGAGCGCACCATCTCGGTGCAGAGTCCACAGTTTCACGAGAGAACAACGTACCGTCGTGCCGGCTCGGGCGTGCATCGTGCCCGGCGCAGCCACCCCAGCACGCACGTGAGGACTGGATAAGGTGAACGCGCCCACGCGCTGCGACACGAGATGGTCTCGTCGCGGGTAGACTCACGGCCACACCGCGTCGAATTCGGAGGACATCGTGGGTCAACTGCACGTGGAGCTGGTCGCCGCCGACGGCAAGGTCTGGGAGGGCGATGCCTCGCAGGTGATCGCGCGCGGCGTCGAGGGGGACCTGGGCATTCTTCCCAGGCATGCCCCGCTGATGACGGTGCTGCAACCCGGGCACGTGCGTATCGACGCAGATGGCGGGCGCCACGACTTCGAAGTGGACGGCGGGTTCCTCACGGTCGACAGCGACAACGTGACCATCGTCTCCGAGACGGCACGCACCTCCTGACGCGATGCTCCACGCGGTCGAGATCGCAGCGGGCCTACTGGCCGTCCTCGCTCTCACCGCGCTCGTAACTTTTGTCGCCGTCACCTTCACCCGGCGCCGCCTGATCGCTCACGGCGCTGACGTGGTCGTGTGCGGTCTGCGCCCCGATTCGGCTTCGCGCTGGCGGATCGGCCTGCTGCGGCTCTCCTCGGACTCCCTGCAGTGGTACCCGATGTTGGGTCTGACCCCGAAGACGAGCCAGACCTGGGTGCGCCGCTCGATCGACCTGGGCACGCCGCAACCGCTGGAGCCGGACACCACCCTGTCGGCAGTGATCGACAAGGTGCTGCGGGTCCCGGTGCGCGGCACCACCCCAGAAGGCGAGGACGTGCCGGCCGAACTAGGGCTGAGCCCCGCGCCGTACACCACCCTGCGCGCCTGGGTGGAGGCCTGCCCCCCGTCCGGCTGGCCGGTGCAGGCCTGATCACCCGGTCTGCTTCCCCGCCGCAGTCCTGACGTCGCGGGAGGAGGCAGCCGCGTGATCTACCCGCTCAGTTCTTGGGGTTCTCTTCTCTGCCGCCCCCGGGCTGCCACAGCACATCGCCGCCGCGCCCCAGGTTGGCCACTCGCGCCAGGATGAACAGCAGGTCCGAGAGCCGGTTGAGGTACTTGGCGGTCATCGGATTGACCCCACCGGGGTGCTCCGGGTCGTGCGCGGGGTCCTTGCGCCCGGGCGCAGCCTCGGTCCCATAGGTCTCGATGGCAGCCCAGGTGGAGCGTTCCGCGCGGCGCACGATCGTGGTGGCCAGGTGCAGGTAGGCCGACCCGGCGCTCCCGCCCGGCAGGATGAACGAGCGCAGCTTCTCCAGTTCCTCCTGGTAGCGATCGCAGTCGGCCTCGAGCTCCTCGATCCACTGCGGCTGCACCCGCAGCGGCGGGTACTCGTAGGCATCGGCCAGAGGGTTGCACAGGTCGGCGCCGACATCGAAGAGGTCGTTCTGCACGCGGGTCAGGGTTTTCGCCACGTCGTCGCGCAGGTCCCCGGCCGCGACAGCGATCCCGATAGCGGCGTTGGCTTCGTTAACGTCGGCGTAAGCCTCCAACCGCGGGTCCACCTTGCTGGTGCGGCTGAAGTCGCCCAGAGCTGTCGTTCCGTCGTCGCCGGTGCGTGTATAGACGCGGGTGATGTTGACCATGTGCTGATCGTCTCAGACCCGCCGACTCCAGCGGCGTTGTGCGGCCCCCGGCGTGCACGAGGCCGGGCTGCCACCCCCTGTGAGGTCAGTCACCCCTTGCGCCCCTCACCATGGGTGAGCAGGCACGGCTACCGTCCTAGCTATGGGAGAACGCGACAAGCCATGGGTGATGCGGACGTACGCCGGGCACAGCAGCGCAACTGCGAGCAATGCGCTGTACCGGCGCAACCTTGACAAGGGTCAGACGGGGTTGTCGGTAGCGTTCGACCTACCGACGCAGACCGGTTACGACCCCGACCATGAGCTTTCGCGCGGGGAGGTCGGCAAGGTAGGGGTGCCGATCTCGCATATCGGAGACATGAAGAGTCTGTTCGACTCGATCCCGCTGGCGCAGATGAACACCTCGATGACCATCAACGCGACGGCGATGTGGCTGCTGGCGATGTATGAGGTCACCGCCCGCCAGCAGGCCGAGGCCGCCGGGGAAGACCCGGACGCCGCCGTGCGGGCACTGGCCGGGACCACGCAGAACGACATCATCAAGGAGTATCTGTCGCGGGGGACCCACGTCTTTCCCCCAGCACCGTCGTTGCGCCTGACCAGCGACATGATCGCTTACACGGTCAACAACATCCCCAAGTGGAACCCCGTCAACATCTGCAGCTACCACCTCCAGGAGGCCGGTGCGACACCGGTGCAAGAGGTGGCCTTCGCGATGGCCACCGCGATCGAGGTACTGGACGCGGTACGCGACCGGGGTGAGGTGCCGCCGGAGAAGTTCGGCGACGTCGTTGCCCGGATCAGCTTCTTCGTCAACGCCGGGGTGCGGTTTGTCGAAGAGATGTGCAAGATGCGCGCCTTCGTGCGCATGTGGGACAAGCTGACCCTCGAACGCTACGGGGTCACCGACACCAAGAGCCGCCGCTTCCGCTACGGCGTGCAGGTCAACAGCCTGGGCCTGACCGAGACCCAGCCGGAGAACAATGTGCAGCGCATCGTCCTGGAGATGCTGGCGGTCACGCTGAGTAAGGACGCTCGCGCTCGCGCGGTGCAACTGCCGGCCTGGAACGAGGCGCTCGGCCTGCCTCGGCCGTGGGATCAGCAGTGGAGTCTACGGCTGCAGCAGGTGCTGGCCTACGAGTCCGACCTGCTCGAATACGAGGACCTCTTCAACGGTTCGGCGGTCGTCGAGGCCAAGGTCAACGAGATCATCGACGGCGCACAGGCCGAGATGGACAAGATCTCCGAACTGGGCGGTGCCGTCGCCGCGGTGGAGACCGGATACATGAAGCAGGCCCTGGTCGCCTCGCACTCCGAACGTCGGCAGCGCATCGAGTCCGGCGAGGACATCATCGTCGGCCTGAACAAGTTCACCAGCACCGAGCCGAGCCCGTTGACGGCAGACCTCGACACGGCCATTCAGACGGTGGATCCCAACGTCGAAAAGGCCGCCGCGGACGCGGTGCGGACCTGGCGCCAGGAGCGTGACTCTGATCCGGAGAAGAAGGCCGAGGTGCAGGCCGCCATTGAGAGGCTGAAGTCGGACGCCAGCTTCCCCGACGTAAACCTCGTCGAGGCCTCGCTGCGTTGTGCGCGGGCCGGAGTCACCACCGGGGAGTGGGCGCAGGCGTTGCGTGATGTGTTCGGTGAGTACCGGGCGCCCACCGGAGTGACCGGTTCGGTCGGCGTGGGCGAGGCGCCCACCGGCAGCAGGCTCGCCCAGGTGCGTGACCGCGTGCACGCGACCTCCGAGGAACTTGGTCAGCGGCTGCGCTTCCTCGTCGGTAAACCGGGGCTCGATGGGCACAGCAACGGTGCGGAGCAAGTGGCTGTGCGCGCTCGCGACGTGGGCTTCGAGGTCGTCTACCAGGGCATCCGGCTGACCCCCGCGCAGATCGTCAAGGCGGCTATCGAAGAGGACGTGCACGCGGTCGGTGTCTCGATCCTGTCCGGTTCGCACATGGAACTGGTGCCCGAGATCCTGGACGGTCTCAAAGCCGCTGGTGGCGGCGATATCCCCGTCATCGTCGGGGGCATCATCCCCGAGAGTGACGTCACCCGGTTGCGCGCGCTGGGGGTCTGCGAAGTCTTCACCCCCAAGCACCACGACCTGACCGAATCGATGGGGCACATCGTCAGCGCGATCCGCAGCCGCCAAGGTTTGGAACCGGACGCGGACTGAGGCCAGGGCCTCAACCAAGGAGGGAGCCCCGGACACCCGGGCGCTCCCTCCTAGTCGTTTCCGTGCCTGCGCGCCGCCCAGCGCGTGGCCGGTGCCACGAGGGCGTACTGCAACGCAAGCGCGAGCACGGTGAGCACCAGGGCCCAGGCGAAGAGGGTCTCCGTCTGCAGGTTGGCGCGAGACAGGGCGACGGCGTGCCCGACGCCGCTGGAGGCGGAAAGCAACTCGGCCATCACGGTGACTCGCAGTGCCTGCCCGATAAGCACGGACACCCCCGCCAGGACGGGGCCGCCGACCGCGGGAAGCACCAGGTGCGCCAGTCGCCGACCGCGCGAGAAGCCGAAGACCCGGGTCATCTCGTCGAGGTCCCGATCGATGCCCCGCACCGCGCCGGAGGTGGTGATGACCATGAGCGGTAGACCGACCAGCACCGAGACCACCACCACAGCGCTCGGCCCCGGCCCGAGCCAGATCATCGCCAGTACGACGTAAAGGATGGGCGGGACTGCCATCAGGGTGCGCAGGGTGGCCTCGCCCAGATCCTCGATGGTGCGGCTGGTGCCGGCGGCGATGCCCCACGGGATACCGATCGCCAGAGCTGCGGCGACTCCGAGCGCGCACCGTGCAGCGGTCGCCCCCAGGTGCTGCGCCAGCTGCCCGGAACGTGCCAACTCGACCAGCGCCTGCATGGTCGCTGCCGGGCCGGGCAGGACGATGGAAGCCTGCCCTCGGCTCAGGAGGTGCCACAGACCGATGAGAAGCGCGGCGCCCGCTGCGACCCGCCACGGCGAGGCATGCTCGTTGCTGTCCTGCTCGAGGGTCGAGGCCGGACGGGGCGAGACCGGAGCCTGCCGCGACGCCGGCTCAGCGGACGTCGTCGAGGTAGAAAGCGTCATCTGGGAGTTTCCCGCCGATGATCTGCGGGTCGAGGGTGGCCAACTCGGTGTAGAAACGTTCCAGCTCAGCACGTGCTTGCTTAGCCGGGACGTACTCCAGGTTGAGCCGCGGCATCACGGAGGTGACCAGCGGCTGAGGCACCTTGCTGCGCTCGGAGACGAGGCGCAGCGCGTCTGAATCACCCGCGTTGAGCCGACCGATGCTCGCGTCGATCTCCTTGGCGATGGCGCTCAGCTCCTGCGGGTTCTTCTCCGGCAGATCCCCGCGGACGAGGATGCCCGCCTGCGGCATGCGTGGCTCCGACTGGCCGGTGGCTTTCGCCCATGCCGCTTGCATGTCGATCACGGAGGTCAGGGCGCGCCCCGCTTCCCCCGCCTTCTTCACCGTCATCGTTGCGGCCTGCTCCGGCAGTACGCCGTAGCTGGCTTTACCGGAGACCAGCGCCGAAGAGACCTCGGCGGGCTCGCTGACGTACTCGATGGTGACGTCTTTGCCCGGAGTCAGACCGTTTTTGCGGAGCAGGTATTGCAGGACCAGGTCGGGCATGTCGCCCTTGAAGAACGTGACGATCGTGCTGCCCTTGAGGGACTGCCAGTCCGGCGGTGCGTCCTTGGGCCCGATGAGGTGCAGGCTGCCCCACACGGTGACGGCCAACAGGCGAACGTCGACGCCTTTGTTGTGCAGATTCGCCCCGGTGTAGGACGGGGTGGCGATGAGGTCGCTCTTGCCGCTGGTGATCAGGGATCGCATCACATCGGGTGAGGCCCAGGTATCGAAGGTCACCTTGGAGGGATCGGCGCTTTCCTGCATGACGGCGAAGGGGGCGACGAAGGACAGCCCGCGGGGATAATGCACGCGCACCGGCGCCGACTGCGGTGTCGCCTGGGGGCTGGTGTCGGCCTCGCTGGCTCCGCTCTCGGCGCAACTGGTGCTCATCACCAGTGTCACGGCCGCCGCCAGCGCGACAGGTATTCCTCGGTTACGTAGCAGCAGGCCTCTGGGGGCAGCAGTCGTGATGGTGGGGATACGGGTCGGCATGAAATTCTCTTTCGGATGAGCGAGGTCGATCAGAGCAGGGCTAGAGGTTTCGGGGCGGGCGATGTCGTCAGGGTCCATGCGCCAGTGGGGGGGCCGGACAGGGTGAGGGTCAGGTCGGCGATCTCCTGCGCCTCGCGGGGGTCGTGGGTGATCCAGACCGTGATGCAGCGTCGAGCTGTGAGGAGCTTGGACAGGTCAGCGCGCAATTCTTCGGCCAAGGCGCGGTCCAGGGCGGAAAAAGGTTCATCGACGAAGACCAGCGTGGGTTCGATTGCCAGGGCCCGCGCGATGGACACCCGCTGGCGCATCCCGCCGGAGAGTCGCGCCGGGCGCAGGTTCGCGGCGGCCTCATCCAGATGGACTCCTCGCAGCCAGGTGCGAGCTGTGGCGCGGCGTTGTTCGCGTGGGCCGTGCAGGGCGAGCGCAACGTTGTCCAGCGCGCTGCGCCAGGGCAGTAGGCGGGGTTCTTGGAAGACGAGGCCGATCCGCCCGGCTGGGCGAGTGACAGTGCCGTGTTGGGGCGGGGAGAGCCCGGCAAGCGTTCGCAGCAAGGAGGTCTTGCCAGCTCCTGATGGGCCGACCAGGGCCAAGGTCTGCCCGGGGGTCAGGGCGAGATCGAGCTCATCCACCAGGAGCAACTCTCGGCGACTCACCTGGATCGAGTGAGCTACCAGCTGCTCGTTTGCCCGAACCTCGTCGCCCATGACAAGTCCCCCATCGAGGTTAGCCGGTCCTAACACAATTAGTAAGGAACTTATCGTGCTTAATGGGGTCGGTCAATCTTCGTGGGTTACCCAGGGGTCGCGTCGTCGCCACGACGGGCGCGTCGAGGCGTGCAGGGGTGAGTAAGCGCAGGTCTGAGGTGTCGTTCCGGATCAGGCGTCGGACAGCGGCGGACGATCAGGCCCGGCCTTGATCGTCCGCCTCCTCATCAACAGGGCGCGAGGTGGGGGCGCCGGGAGACATCTGGCCCATTCTGAGACAGACGGCTCACCAGGCCCCGGTCGCTGCTGTTCGCCGCGGGTCACCAGCTGCTTGCACGGCGCCGTCGGCGCTCATCATGGCCGCGCCGACCCCGCCGAAGTACATTCCGACCTTTTCGTGGCCGACCGTCGGAAGGCCTAGGGTCGCCCCCGCCCGGGCCACCCCGTCGGAGATGCTCGCCAAGTCCTCGAACTCCACCCGCGGGCTGCCCTCATCATCGAATGCCACGTGCGCACGAGCCTGCTCGATCGCAGCCTGCAACGATTGATCATCGAGGCAGATACCGGCGAGCACCTGAAACAGTGCGGTGGTGATCCGGTCGGCGCCGGGGCTGCCGATGGCGAGCATCGAGCCGTCGTCGCGGCGCGCCGTCGAGGGGGTCATGTTGGAGGCCAGACGTGTTCCCGGGGGGAGCGCGTGTAGGCCGCGACGGTTGAGTTCGGGTTCTCCCATCGCGTTGTTCATCATCAGGCCGGTGCCAGGAGTGGTCAGCCCGGAGCCGTACCCGGCCGAAGTGGTGATGGAACAGGCCAGCCCGTCCTCATCGACGGTCGAGACGTGGATTGTCTCGGGCGAGCTGATGATGGCTGCGAGGCCGTCAGGACCGAGTTCCTGCACGGCCTCCAGCAGTTCCCGACCAGCTGTCTCCAGGTCCTCGGCGGCGTCGATGGCGGCGCGCCGATAGTTCAGGACGGCATGCTGGATGTCGATGATGTCGATGATGTCGCTGTGCCCATTCGTTTCTCGGCGATGTGCGAGCAGCCGCAGCATGGCGCTCAACACCGGCCCGCCGATCGAGGGCGGGGGGTTGACCCCGATGTCCCACGCGCCGAGCCGGGCCCGCACGGCGGGGCGCGCGGCGGTGCGGTAGGCCGCCAGATCGGCCAAGGACAGCAGGCCCTCGTTGGCATCCATGTCGGCGGCGATGACGTGCGCCAGCTCTCCGGTGTACAAGGTCTGCGCGCCGTCGCGGGCGATCGCTTCCAGGGACTTAGCCAGGTCGGGGGAGCGCAGCATCTCACCCAGTTTCGGGGAACCCTGGCTGCCGTTCTGGGTCATGAACTCGTGGGTCTGGGGGTCCCAGGCGAAGAGGCTGTCGGCGCTGGCCCGAAGGTAGTACTCGCACGCCGGCCCCAGCGGCCAGCCTTGCCGGGCGATGTCGGCTGCAGGTTGGAGCAGTTCGCGCCAGGGCAGGCGACCCCATCGTTTCGAGGCTTCGTCCAAGGCCGCGAACATCCCTGGCACCGCTACCGATCCGTGCCCGCCGTAAACACGTAGGCCGCCGTAATAGTCGAGCCAGAAGTCCCGTACCCCGGCGCCGAACCATTCTTTGGGGCGCCCGCGACCGGGCATCTCCACGTTGCCGTCCAGCACCAGCGGTTCCTGCCCCGGCGCCCAGATGTTGATGTAGGCCCCGCCCATCGGACTGACGATGCCCACTTCGGTGACGCAGGCGGTGCAGATCGCCGCGACGGCGGCGTCCACGGCGTTGCCACCGATCTCGACCACGGACTTGGCAGATTGCACGGCCTCGTGGGCCGGCCCGGCAACAGCGACGTGACGACGTGACATGCATCCACCTCGGGGATTCTGTTCAGCGAGCGGAATCTTCGGCAGCCTTCCCGCTCGCGGTCGGGCGTTCAGTCTGGCATCCCCACGCCACTCCCGCCCCTGCTAGCGCTATCCCAACCGAGGAAGCGCTGATGGCAACCGAAAGTGTGCTCAGAACAAGCGATCGGTGGTGTCGTCCAAGCCGCGCAACGCGTCGTAGTCAAGCTTGACGCAGCGGATGCCGCGGTCGGTGGCCAGGGTTCGTGCCTGGGGTTTGATCTCCTGGGCAGCGAAAACCCCGCGTACCGGACCGGCGGCGACCAGATGCGGGTCGCGGTTCATCAGCTCCAGGTAGCGGGTCAGCTGCTCGACCCCATCGATCTCGCCGCGCCGTTTGATCTCGACGGCGACATGGGCGCCCTCGGCGTCGCGGCACAGGATGTCGACCGGGCCGATGGCGGTCATGTACTCGCGGCGCACCAGGCGGTAGCCCTCACCCAAGGTGGCGATGTGCTCAGCGAGCAGGGCCTGCAAATGGGCCTCGACGCCGTCCTTTACCAGCCCCGGATCGATACCCAGCTCGTGGCAGGAGTCGTGCAGGATCTCGTGGATCAACACCCGCAGCCGGTCATCGCTCTTGGTGTTGCGCACGACCCAGACCCGCACGACGCCGGCTTCGGCCTCCAGGGTGTCCGGTTCGATCTCCACCATGGCGCACGGTGGCGACATCCAGTTCAGCGGCTTGTAGGAGCCGCCGTCGCTGTGGACCAGAACAGAGCCGTCGGCTTTGACCATGAGCAGCCTGGTTGCCAACGGTAGGTGCGCCACGAGGCGCCCTTCGTAATCGACGCTGCAGGAGGCAATGACAAGACGCACAGTGCGGACTCTCTCACGGGTAGGTACGACAGGTCGAAGCCGCCCGCGCGCGGTGGCACCGGTGTGACCTGACTCGCGCCTGTAGCCCGTGTCATGACTCGACCGGGTTTGACAGACTCCCTGCATGGCTCGCGACATCAGCACAATCGGAGTGGTCGGACTCGGCACCATGGGCGCCGGAATCGTCGAGGTCTGCGCGCGTAGCGGACTCGAGGTCGTCGGGGTGGAAATGGATGCTGCGGGTGCAGAGCGCGGACGGGGCATTCTGCAAGCCTCGACCGATCGTGCTGTGGCACGCGGCAAGATGAGCGAGGAGGAGCAGCGCGCTCTGCTGGATCGGGTGCAGATCAGCGAGCATCTTGAGGACGTGGCCCAGTGCGGCCTGATCATCGAGGCCGTTCCCGAAAAGCTCGACATCAAGCGCGACATCTTCGCCCGGCTCGACGCGATCGTCTCGGACGCGGCCATCCTGGCCACCAACACCTCCAGCCTGTCCGTCACCGACATCGCCACCGCTACCGAGCACCCCAACCGGGTCGTCGGGTTCCACTTCTTCAACCCCGCGCCGGTGCAGAAGTTCGTCGAGATCATCGCAACCGTCATCACTGCTCCCGACGTGCTCGAAGACGTCACCGCGCTGGCCCAGCGCCTGGGTAAAGAGCCGGTCACCGTCGGCGACCAGGCCGGCTTCATCGCAAACCGGCTGCTGCTGGGTTACCTCAACCACGCCGTCGCGATGTACGAAAACCGTTACGCCTCACGCGAAGACATCGACGCGGCGATGCAATACGGCTGCGGCCTGCCGATGGGCCCGCTGGCCCTGCTGGACCTCATCGGTCTCGACGTCGCCTACGCCGTGCTGGACACGATGTACAAGGAGGGGCGCGACCGCCTACACGCCCCGGCGCCGATGCTCAAGCACATGATCGCCGCCGGTCTGCTCGGCCGAAAGACCGGACGCGGCTTCTACACGTACGAGAAACCGGGTTCCTCGGTCGTTGTCCCCGACTCCGCGAGCGCAGCGAACTCCATCGAAGGCCAACAGACCCGCCCGATCTCCAAGGTCGGCGTCGCCGGTAACGGCACGATGGCGATGGGGATCGTGGAGGTCTTCGTCAAGGCCGGTTACGACGTCACCTTCGTGGCACGCTCCCAGGACAAGGCCCAAGCCGCGATGGCCCAGCTCACCAAGAGCCTGGAGAAGGGTGTACAGCGCGGCAAGCTCAGCGAGGAAGCGCGCGACGCAGCGCTGGCTCTGGCTCACCCGAGCGCCAACCTCGAAGACCTGCGCGATGTGGACATCGTCGTGGAGGCCATCGCCGAGGACCTGGCCATCAAGCAGGCGATGTTCGAAAACCTCGACGAGATCTGCAAGCCGGGGGCGATCCTGGCCACGACGACCTCATCACTGCCGGTGATCCAGGTGGCGATGTCGACCCAGCGCCCCGCCGATGTCATCGGCATGCACTTCTTCAACCCGGCGCAGGTCATGAAGCTCGTCGAGGTGGTCTCGACCGTCTCCACCGCCCCCGACGTCTCCGCCACGGTGGTGGACCTGTGCCGCAAGCTCAAGAAACACCCCGTCTCCTGTGGCGACCGCTCCGGGTTCATCGTCAACGCGCTGCTGTTCCCCTACCTCAACGACGCGGTCAAGATGCTCGAGGCGCATTACGCGACCACCGACGACATCGACCTGGCGATGAAGGCAGGCTGTGGCTATCCGATGGGGCCGTTCGAACTGCTTGATGTGGTCGGGCTCGACGTTTCGCTGGCCATCCAGCGCGAGCTCTACCTGGAGTTCCGGGAGCGCGGGTTCTCTCCCTCTCCGCTGCTGGAGCACCTGGTGAAAGCCGGCTATCTCGGCCGCAAGACCAAGCGTGGTTTCCGCACCTACGCCTGAGCGCTCAGGTGCGGCGCTGACCGTCGAAGCAGCCCAAGAAGGGCGGGTGGCCTAGCCACTCGCCCTTCTTGGGCTGTCGACAGCGGTCAGGAGGTGCTCGGGCTCGCCGTCGCCGGGGCGGTGGTGGCTGCCTTGCTCGTCTCCTCGATCGCGGTAGCGAGGACTTCCACGCCGGCTTTCAACCGCTCGGTGAAGGTGACCGACTCCCACGGGTCCCACTCCACGCTGAACTCGGTGGGGCTACCCGGGGTGCTGGACTCGATGAGTCCCTTCATGACGCTCACCGGGACCCCGGTCGGGGCGTCGCCGCGAGGTACCAGCCCCACCTTGGCGGCCGGGTCTGCCAGCGCCAACAGCGACCAGGGCAGCCGGAAACTCAACATGGCAGGCTCGTCCGCGTCCGGGCGCTCCAGCGACCAGGTGGCTCGCGAGTCAAAGGCCGGGTCCTTGGGATCCCAGGACCCCAGGGACAAGATGCCTACCTGCTGCATCTGCGCAGGCAACTCGCGGTCGGTGTTGGGAACCTTCATCGGTCGGGCCACGGTCAGGCTCTGCTCGCTCCAACCGCGACTGCCGGGCTGCGGCAGGAACTCGGCCGGCAAACCGTCGAGGCGCACCGGGTCCAGGGCGGTGCGGATGAAGCAGGTGGCGGTGCTCATCGTCGGGATGACCTGGATGGCGACGTCGTAGACGTTCTTACCGCCGCCGCCGGGAAGCACGAGGCCGTAGCCGGGCAGCAGGTCGAAGCCGATGTCCACCGGTGAGGTCACCCGGCGCGAGAAGTAGAACGACAGATACAAATAGGCCGCGTCGTGGTCGACGTCGATGCGCTGCATCTCGCTGGGACCTTCGTACACGGTGCGTGCGCCGGCCCGGGCAGGGTCGTGGGCCAGGAGCCCGAACCATTGCGCGGCGGTGAGCGGGTCGTGCCACAACGTGGCCGAGGCCTCCTTGGCGGGCTCGTGCCGGGCCTGGGTGTTCCAGCTCTGGGCGCTCCAGTCGTCACTCCACGAGGCCAGGATGCCGCCGGCCAACCCGAGCGAGGAGTAGAGGCGAAGCAGCTCGGCGTTGACCTCCATCGCTTCCTGCTCGGAGTTGTCGCCCAGGTCCCGGTCGTGCGGTGCCTGGCGGGCGCTGCCGATCGAGCTCGGCACGCCGACCTGGGTGATGAGCAGCGGACGTCCCGCGTGGTGGGTGGCTAGATCACGCAGGTAGGCCGCGTACGGATCCCCGTCCGAGGCAGTGTTGTAGGAGGGCTGCTGGAACAGGAAGTCGGGAGCGTACGGGGTTGCCGCATAGGCCACGAAGGCGCCACCGGGCCAGGCGATGGAGGTGGCGATGTGGTTGGGGTCCAGGCTGACAAGATCCTCGCGGGCGACCGGCTCCTCGGGATGGACCAAGGGGTCGGTGGTCGGCCAGTTCTCCACCCCGATCGGCACGCTGAGACCGTGGGCTGCCTCCAACGTGGCGAGTTGATCCATCCGGGCCGCCAGCCAGTGTTCGGTGGGGGTGGCCTCTTTGGTGGCCGAGAAATAGGTGCTGGCGCCGTCTCGGTGGGTGCGGCCGCTGCCCTCGTCGGTGGCCTTGACCACGGCCGGTTCCAGCGGCGGGCCGATGATCCAGGCAGCGACCCAGGCCGAGACATCAGCCTTCCATTGGCCGCTGACCCGGCCGCGGGTGCTCGCCCGCCGCAGGGTGCCGTGCACGGCGGCGCTGGCATCGGTGATCATCTGCTCAACTGCCTGGTTGGCACTGCCGAACAGGTCGCCCTGCAGGCTGCTTGGAAGCTCGGCTCCCTGGATCAGATACAGCGGAGCGTCAGGATTCTCGGTGTTGTAGCGCAGCAGCTCGGCGTAGAAGTGCGGCGGGTGGATCGTGGTGCAACGGATGACCCGAATCCCCAGGTCGGCCATCATCGGCAGCCAGCGTCGATACTCCGCCGCCGTGATGCTCATTCGCTGCGGTGCGCGCCCCGGCATTGCCGAGCCCAGCGTCACCCCGGCCCAGAACTGGCGCTGACCCGAGCGGGTGTGGAGGACGAGGGACTCGCCTTCCTGCCTGGCCACGCAGCGCAGCTCATCCACGGTTCGGGGGGTGGGCGCCCAAGAATCCAGCGGAGCGGCAGAGGAACCCATGGGCGTCGGGGTGTCTGACGGGCGGCTGGTGTGGGCCGGTTCGGGAGTTCCCGGCCCGCTGCAGGCGCTCAGCGCCACCCCGCCGGTCGCCAACGCCCCGGCGGCAACAAAAGCGCGCCTGCTGAGCTCGCCGAAACTCTGCGGGCCCGTCATCCGTGTTCCCTCCCTAAGCCACCGCTGATACCCGAGGTCCGGGAATCAACACTTCTTGCGACACTGTCCTGGTGCCCCGAGCCAACCGCCGCCGCGAACAGGGGCGAGGTCTCGATATAGAGCGGATCTCGCCCTCGCAACGACGCGAGACGTATGCGGGCGTGGTGTGGATGGTGCGCCGAGTCCGCGGCCGCCCGGACGGACGACGATACCTGTGCCCGGGCTGTCAGCAGAGTTTCGAGTCCGCCATCGCGCACGTGGTGGTGTGGCCCGACAGCGGGCTGGGCGCCGGCGGGGTGGATGATCGCCGTCACTGGCACACACCCTGCTGGCAGGCCAGGGAGCGTCGGCCACCTCGCGGGGCGTACCGCTGACCGTTCCAACCCATTGTTTCCCCCCGACAGTGGCCGAGCGGAGGTGCCACCTTGACCGGGTCGAAGGGGCGCTCCACCAGCAGATGTGTGAACTCTACACCGCGTCCAGGACACCTGATCGGGCTCGCCGTCAGCCGGGCTGACCAGGCCCGGACGTGGCGCCGCCCCACCGGTCGCGAGGCCGATGGGGCGGGGTGGAGCCGACTCGATCAGACGTTGCGGAACCGGTTGATCGCCTCCAGGTTGGCTTCGCGCAGCTCCGGCTTGGAGACACCGAGCCCTTCCTCGGGGGAGAGGCACAACACGCCGACCTTGCCCTGGTGGGCGTTGCTGTGCACGTCCAGGGCCGCCTGGCCGACCTGGTCCATGCTGTACGCCTTGCTCAGGGTCGGGTGGATGAGGCCGCGGCGGATGAGGCTGTTGGCCTCCCAAGCCTCGCGGTAGTTCGCGAAGTGGCTGGAGATGATCCGCTTGAGGTTCATCCACAAGTAACGGTTGTCGTACTCGTGCATGTAGCCCGAGGTGGAGGCGCAGGTGACGATCGTGCCGCCCTTGCGGGTGACGAAGACCGAGGCGCCGAAAGTCTCCCGGCCCGGGTGTTCGAAGACGATGTCGACGTCGTGACCGTTGGTCAGCTCACGAATATCGGCGCCGAAGCGCTTCCATTCCTTCGGGTTCTGCTTGGTGCCTTCTTCGTTCCAGAACTTGTAGTCATTGGCGCGACGGTCGATGACGAGTTCGGCGCCCATCTTGCGGCAGATGTCGGCTTTGTCGGCGGAGGAGACCACGCAGATGGGGGTGGCGCCACCGGCCAGGGCCATCTGGGTGGCGTAGGAGCCAAGACCACCGGAGGCGCCCCAGATGAGCACCCGGTCACCGAGCTTCATGCCCGCGCCGTTCTTGCTAATGAGCTGGCGGTAGGCGGTGGAGTTGACCAGCCCGGGGCAGGCTGCCTCTTCCCAGGTCAGGTGCTCGGGCTTGGGCATGAGTTGGTTCGCCTTGACGATGGCCAGCTCAGCCAGCCCACCGAAGTTGGTCTCGAAGCCCCAGATCCGTTGCTCCGGGTCGAGCATGGTGTCGTTGTGCCCGTCGTGGTGTTCCAGCTCGACCGACAGACAGTGCGCCACGCACTCTTGACCGGGCTTCCACAAGTGCACGCCCGGCCCGGTGCGCAGCACGACGCCGGACAGGTCGGAGCCGATGATGTGATAGGGCAGGTCGTGGCGTTTGGATGCCTCGGACAGCTTGCCGTAGCGCTCCAGGAAGCCGAAGGTCGGCATCGGCTCGAAGATGCTCGTCCACACCGTGTTGTAGTTCACCGAACTGGCCATGACAGCCACCAGCGCCTCACCGGGGGCAAGCTCCGGGATCGGCACCTCATCGATGTGCAGGCTCTCGCGGGGGTCCTTGTCACGGCTGGCGCGGCCCTCGAACATTCCGACCTCGTCCTTGTGGACGGTCACGGCCCTGAAGGCCTCCGGAACTGCCAGCCCGGCGTAAGTCGCTTCAGAACGATCGCCGGACAGGATGGCCTCTCGGATCTCGTGCATGGTCAGGTCTCCTTCACGAGGTGGTGCGGAACGAATCCCGGTCCGCCAGGACGGCGAAGCGCAGGCTCAATGTCACTAGTGAGGATTCCTGCACCGACCCGTCCGGGGAACGCGACCCACGGGTGAGGTTCATCACCAGCCCGGACGCGTCTCGGGCCCCGGACGTGCTGGTCCGGGGCCCGAGACGGGTAAAGGTGCGAGCGATTGCAGTTCAGTGGCTGCCCTCGGTCGAAGGCTCGACCAGCTCGACCAGAACGCCGCCGGCGTCCTTGGGGTGGATGAAGTTGATCCGGCTACCGGCCGTGCCGCGCTTGGGCTCGGGGTAGAGCAGCCGCAGTCCGCGCTCCTTGAGGGTGGCGCAGACCTCGTCGATGTTTTCGACGCGGTAGGCCATCTGCTGGATGCCGACGCCGCTCTTGTCGATGAACTTGGCGATCGTGGACTTCTCGTTGAGAGGTGCGAGCAACTGGATGCAGGAGGTGGAGTCACCGACCTCCATCATCGCCTCGGCGACGCCCTGCTCCTCGTTGACCTCACGATGGGCCATGCGCATTCCGTACTTCTCCTCGTAGAAGGCGATTGCCTCGTCGAGGTCACGGACGGCGATGCCGACGTGGTCGATGTGGGTGAACAGTCCGGCTACAGGTTCAGTCATGTCTCTCAGCCTAGGACCCCGCTTGCTTCGGCGGGCACAGTCGCCAGAGCGGGCGCCTTCGAAGGGGACCAAAGGCCTCTAGAGTGGAGGCCTGTCACCGAAGACACCCGGAGGTTCTTCAGCATGTCCGCACCCCGCAATGATCGCCCCAGCAGTGTTCTCCTCGCCGGAGCCCGTACCCCCATCGGACGGCTCCTGGGGGGCCTATCGAGCTTCTCCGGAGCCCAGCTCGGTGGGTTCGCCATCAAAGCTGCTCTGCAAAAGGCCGGTGTCGCCCCGGAGCAGGTCGAATACGTGATCATGGGGCAGGTTCTGACGGCCGGCGCCGGCCAGATTCCCGCACGTCAGGCCGCCAACGACGCGGGCATCCCGATGACGGTGCCGGCCTTGAGCATCAACAAAGTGTGTCTGTCGGGTGTGGACGCCATCGCCCTGGCCGATCAGCTCATCCGCGCCGGAGAGTTCGACGTCATCGTGGCCGGTGGCCAGGAGTCGATGAGCCAGGCCCCGCACTTGCTGGAGAAGAGCCGCTCAGGCTTCAAGTACGGCAATGTCACCATGCGTGACCACATGGCCCATGACGGACTGTGGGACGCCTTCACCGACCAGAGCATGGGCGACCTCACCGAGGACGGTAACCGCGGGGACGTCGAGGTCAGCCGCGAAGAACAGGACGCATTCGCAGCGCGCAGCCACCGACTGGCGGCCAAAGCCTGGCAGGACGGCCTGTTTGCTGACGAAGTAGTTCCCGTCGAGGTGCCGCAGCGCAAGGGCGAGCCGGTGATCGTCTCGGCCGACGAGGGTGTCCGGGCCGCCACCACGGTTGAGACGCTCGGCAAGTTGCGCCCGGCCTTCCGCAAGGACGGCACCATCACCGCCGGAACCGCCTCGCAGATCTCCGACGGGGCCTGCGCAGTGGTGGTGATGAGCAAGGCCAAGGCCGAGGAGCTCGGGCTGGAGTGGATCGCCGAGATCGGCGCGCACGGCAACGTGGCAGGTCCCGACTCCACCCTGCAGTCCCAGCCCGCGAACGCCATCGTCGCGGCGTGCGCCAAGGAGGGTATCGCTCCCACCGATCTGGATCTGGTCGAGATCAACGAGGCGTTCGCTGCCGTGGGCATCGCCTCCACCCGCCAGTTGGGTATCGACCCGGAAAAGGTCAACGTCAACGGTGGCGCGATCGCCATGGGCCACCCGATCGGAATGTCCGGCGCCAGGATCGCACTGCACCTGGCTCTGGAGTTGCGCCGTCGCGGCGGCGGCGTCGGCGCAGTCTCGCTGTGTGGCGGTGGCGGTCAGGGTGATGCGCTGATTCTGCGGGTTCCCCAAGCCTGAGAGTCCGTCTCCTGGATGCTGTGCCCGTCGGGAAAGGTGGTCGTTGATGTCGCGCCGTCAGGTCGACGTTCCAGCGCTCGTGGAGGCGGCTCGGGCCGGCGCACCACGCGCTGTGGCCAGACTGATTTCGCTGGTCGAGGATGCACATCCGGCACTGCGAGAGGTGATGACGGCGCTCGCGCCGCACACGGGGCACGCGCACATCATCGGTTTGACCGGCAGCCCGGGCGTCGGGAAATCGACGATGACCAACGCCCTGGTGACGGCCTTTCGTAAGCAGGGCAAGCGCGTCGCTGTGCTCGCGGTAGACCCCAGTTCGCCGTTCTCCGGCGGGGCTCTGCTGGGTGACCGGGTGCGGATGCAGGACCACGCGTTGGACCCCGAGGTCTACATCCGGTCGCTGGCCAGCCGCGGCCACCTGGGCGGGTTGTCCTCGGCCACGCCGCAGGCCCTGCGCGTTCTGGACGCGGCAGGCTGCGATGTCGTTCTCGTCGAGACGGTCGGCGTGGGGCAGAGCGAGGTGGAGGTCGTCGGCATGGCTGACACCACCTTGGTCCTGCTGGCCCCCGGAATGGGCGACGGCATCCAGGCCGCCAAGGCAGGCATCCTGGAGATCGGCGACATCTTTGTGGTCAACAAGGCCGATCGCGACGGCGCCGACGCCACCGTTCGCGACATCCGGCACATGATCAGCCTGGGGGATCGCGCCCAGCCTGGCTTGTGGCGTCCGCCGGTATTGAAGACCAAGGCCGACCGGATGGAAGGCATCGAGGAGGTCCTCGAGGGGATCGAGAAGCACATCGCGTGGACGAGTGAGAACGGTGAACTCAAACGGCGCCGCAAGGCGCGGGCGGCCGATGAGATCGAGGCCATCGTGTTGAGCGAGCTTCGTTCTCGGATCGGCGACCTGCGGGGTAGGCACAGCATCGATGAGTTGGCCGAGCAAGTCGCGCTCGGCCAGAGTGACCCCTATCGCGCCTCTGACTCGATTTTGGCCGACCTGGTCTGAGTTGGGGCAGCCGTCCGCTCTCGACGCTCGGCGCCCGCGGGTTCTCCGCCGGGTGCCGAGCGTCGACGCGTGCGGGCCGGGGCTGGGTGCGGCGAGCTGTCCGTGCGGAGCGGCCGGTAGCGATATGCGCCGCAGGCCTCAGGAGCCGGTGCTGCCGGCACGCCAGTAGGGGGTGGCCGACACCCGGCGGCGGTCCAGTCCGCACTCGGCCTGCAGGTAGGCGCGCAGAGTGGACACCGCGCTGGCCTCAGCCGCAACCCAGGCCACCGCATCCGGACGCACGCGCAGGTGAGGGCCTAGCCGGGCGATGAGTTCGCCCGCGCCAGCTCCGTGTTGCTCACGCTGCCACCAAGTCAGGTTGACCCCTTCACGCACCGGCAGAGGGCGGCGTTCAGCGTCGTCGACGATTTCGACGTGCACATCGGCCTCGGCCGTTTCGGGGAGCCAATGCAAGATCGCCTCCAGGGCGGGCAAGCCGGTCTCATCTGCGATCAGCAGCCAACAGGGCGCCTGGCGGTCCAGGTGCATCCGCCCCGTGGGGCCGGTGAGTTCCAGTTCGTGACCAGCCTCGGCCGCGGCCGCCCAGGTGGCCGCCACGCCGTCCCCATGCAGGGCGAAATCGATGGCGACCGAACCCGTTTCGGGGTCCAAGTCGAGCAGGGTATAGGTGCGTCGGCGCCTGCGGGCCCGCGCCATCTCTTCCGGTTCGCCACTGAAGCGCCCGTTCTCGGGGAAGAGCAAGGTGGCACGCTGGTCCGGGCCGACAGGGTCTACGCCGAGCAGTTCCTCGCTGCGCAAATGGACCCGCTTCATCCGGGGGCTGAGCTGTTCGACCGCTCGCACAACGCAGCGGCGGGGTGCACGGGCGGAGCGGGCCGACGTGCCACGGTTGGGGTTGTCGGTCATCGAGGTCCTTCCCTCCTTCGCACGTGCCCCTGGCGGGGCGCTCGCGGAAGTGTATCGGCCCCGGCCACGCTGGGTTCGGGTTGCTGAGCGCGGTGGACGTAGCCTGACCGGATGAGCTTCCGCCTGGCTTTCGACCCGATCCGGCGTGCCGCGGTTCTGTGGGAGCGCCGGTGGGGGCGAGCGTCCTCGCCGCAGGCGATGGCGACGGCCACCTCGGTGATGCGGGTTCAGCAACTCCTGCTGGCCCAGTTCGACGCCGAACTGGCCGACCTCGGCCTGACCTTTGCGCGCTTCGAGACGCTGGTGCTGCTGACTTTCAGTCGCGAGGGGCGCCTTCCCATGAGCAAAGTCGGGCAGCGGCTGATGGTGCACCCGACCAGCGCGACAAACCTGGTGCAGCGTCTACAAGCCCAGGGTTTCGTCGAGCGGATCCCCAACCCGTTGGACGGGCGCGGCACACTCGCAGTGATCACCGCCAGCGGGCGCGAACGAGCCGAGGAGGGCATGCAGCGTCTCGTCGCTGTCGGGTTCGGGCTGTCTTCGCTCACCGGACCTGAACGAGTGGAGTTGTTTCGGCTGCTGGAGAAAGTGCGCCAGGGCCACGGGGACTTCGACGACCCTGCCCAGGGGTAGCCATCTCGGTCAGTGGGTGCGCCGGTCAGTCGGCACGCACGAGCACCGCCAGCTTCGCCAAGAGCCGGTCGATGTCTTCATCGTTTGAGTAGGGCGCGAGCCCGAGCCGGACCGCGCCGCCCTCTCCGAGGCCGAGGTGACGAGAGCACTCGATTGCGTAGAAGTTGCCGGCTGGGGCGTTGATCCCGGCCGCAGCCAACGAACTGTGCACTTGCTGATCGCTGATGCCGGGGAAGCGAGCCAGCAGGGTGGGGGTGCGGTGTGCCGCGCGTGAAAAGATCGTGGCGCCTAGTTCCAGCAGGCCCTTTTCCAGGCGTTCCCGCAGCCGATCTTCGTGCTCCTGCACCGCGGCCATGGCCGCCAGCAGAGCCGCGCGCCGGGTCGGGCCCTGCCCCAGGCTGGCGAGCGTGTCGACGGCTGCCGTGGTGCCGGCCAGCAGTTCATACGGCAGGGTGCCCAGTTCGAACCGTTCGGGGACCGCGTCGCTGGAGGGCAGGAGCTTGTCCGGGTGTAGCGACTCCAAGAAGGCGGGATCGGCGGCCAGCACTCCGCAGTGCGGGCCGAGGAACTTGTACGGCGAGCAGACGTAGACGTCGGCCCCCAGCTCGGCCACATCGACGGGGGCGTGCGCGGTGTAGTGCACGCCATCGACGAACAACAATGCGCCGACCTGGTGGGTGCGGCGGGCGATGCTGGGCAGATCGGGGCGGGTTCCGATCAGGTTGCTCGCGGCTGTCAGCGCGACCAGGCGGGTTCGTTCGGTGATGAGGTCGGTGACCGCCTCGGGGGCCAGTTCACCGGTTGCGGGGTCGAAGTCGGCCAGCCGCACAGCCGCCCCGGCTCGCTGGGCTGCCTGCATCCACGGGCGCACGTTGGAGTCGTGGTCCAGGCGGGTCAGCACGATCTCATCGCCGGGGCCCCACCCGGCGGCCAGGGTGCGGGAGAACTCGTAGGTCAAGGCGGTCATCGACCTGCCGAAGACGACACCGCCAGGTTCAACGTTCAGCAGATCGCCGATCGCCGCGCGTGCCTGCAGGACGGTCTCCTCCGCTCGCCGTCCAGAGGCGGTGGCGCAGTCGCGGTTGGAGATGCCGCTGGTCATGGTGTCGGCGAGCGCCTGGGCAACGTTGCGGGGGGTTTGGGTGCCGCCGGGGGCATCGAAGAAGCACGTCCCGTCCGCAAGGGCGGGGAAGGACAGGCGGAACTGTTCGACGTCGTAGCTCATGCCCTCCATCCTCCCCGCAGTCCGTTGCCAGCTCACGAATCCCGCGATGTTGCGCCCAGCGGTTGCCGTGTGCGGCGGGCGGTCGCCTCACCTGTAGGAAGTAGTAGGAAGTCCTAGTAAATTGGTGAGCATGACGACAATGGCGCCGCAGACGACCGGTCGTGACCGCTGGCAGCAGCGATTCGACGCCGCCAAGGTCCGCGAGGCGGACTTCACTACCCTGTCCGGGGTGGAGCTGGAGCCTGTCTACGGCCCGACACTCGAGCAGGAAGCCGCCGATCCGGACTTCGAGCGCATCGGCTGGCCGGGCGAGTTCCCCTACACCCGGGGCTTGCACGCCACGGGCTATCGCGGCCGCCCCTGGACCATCCGCCAGTTCGCCGGGTTCGGTAGCGCCCAGCAGACCAACGAGCGCTACAAGATGATCCTCGGACGCGGCGGTGGCGGACTCTCGGTGGCCTTCGATATGCCGACCCTGATGGGTCGCGACTCCGATGACCCGATGAGCCTGGGCGAGGTCGGCCACTGCGGGGTAGCCATCGACTCGGCCGCCGACATGGAGATCCTCTTCGAGGGCATCCCGCTGGGTGAGGTCACCACCTCGATGACGATCTCGGGTCCGGCTGTTCCGGTCTTCTGCATGTACCTCGTGGCCGCCGAACGCCAAGGGGTCGACCCCGGCGTGCTCAACGGCACCTTGCAGACCGACATCTTCAAGGAGTACATCGCGCAGAAGGAATGGCTCTTCGGGCCGGAACCGCACCTGCGCTTGATCGGCGACTTGATGGAGTACTGCAACCAGAACATTCCGGCCTACAAGCCGCTCTCGGTCTCCGGCTACCACATCCGCGAAGCGGGTTCGACGGCTGCCCAAGAACTGGCCTTCACCCTGGCGGACGGCTTCGGATACGTCGAACTGGGTCTCTCACGCGGCCTGGACATCAACTCCTTCGCGCCCGGCCTGAGCTTCTTCTTCGATTCCCATCTGGACTTCTTCGAGGAGATCGCCAAGTTCCGTGCCGCCCGCCGCATCTGGGCCACGTGGATGCGCGACGTATATGGCGCCACCAGCGAGAAGGCGCAATGGCTGCGTTTCCACACGCAGACCGCGGGGGTCTCCCTGACCGCCCAGCAACCGCTGAACAACGTGGTTCGCACCGCCACCGAAGCGCTCGCGGCGATCCTGGGCGGGACGAACTCGCTGCACACCAATGCGCTCGACGAAACCCTGGCGTTGCCGACCGAGCAGTCCGCCGAGGTCGCGCTGCGCACCCAGCAAGTGCTCATGGAGGAGATCGGCGTCACGAACGTGGCCGACCCGCTGGGCGGCTCCTGGTACGTCGAGGCCTTGACCGACAAGATCGAGGCCGAGGCGGAAGCCATCTTCGACTCCATCTTGCGGATGGGTGACAGTGGCGCCACCGTGCAAGACAAGGACAAGATCTCTGAGATCGTGCGGCAGAACACCGGCAAGGCACAGGGCGGAAAGTGGCCCATGACCTCCGGCATCCTGCGCGGCATCGAGGACGGCTGGTTCACCTCCGAAATAGCCGATGCGGCGTTCCAGCACCAGATCAGCCTAGAAATGGGTGACAAGAAGGTCGTTGGCGTCAACTGCCACACCGAGTCGGTCAGCCACGAGTTGGAGATCCTACGGGTCAGCCACGAAGTGGAGACGGTGCAGGTCGCCGAACTGGCCGGGCGAAAGCAGGCGCGCGACACCGCGAAAGCGAACGCTGCCGTGGAGCACATGCTGCAGGTGAGCCGCACGAGCGAGAACATGATCCCGGCGATGCTGGAGGCCGTGCGCGCCGAAGCCACCCTGGGGGAGATCTGCGACGCCATGCGCAACGAGTGGGGCATGCACCGCGAGCCCGCGCGGTTCTGAGTTCTGCCCCGGACGGCCCGATCCTGCCCGCAGGGTCGGGCCGTCCGGTTTGTGCGACCGCGGGCCTTTGCCGCCCCGACGATCTAGGACGCGGCAGGCCCCTGCCTGAGCGGCCCTCCAGGCCAGGACCGCCAAGCGCCCGCCGGCCCATCCGGGTCGGCGAGGTCTATGTCAGTTCAGCGCAGTTTTCCCGCCAACTCCTGCAATTGCCTGGTCGCCACCGCCTCGCCGGTCTGTAGCGCTTCCCAGGCGGCCTGGACGGTGTCTTGGGGGCGATGCTGAGTGGAGTCGATCCACACCCCGAGCTGGCGCAGCGGCTCGAACTCGACCGCGATGCTGTCGTAGCGCGCCCCGATGTTTTTTCCCGGCCGGTGCGCGTCCCTGGCCAGGCCGACTGCCCGATCCGGTTCGAGGTGCAGGTAAGCCAAGGGGTGCGGGTCCAGCGAGGACGCGAAGGGGCCGAGCAAGGCCGGGATCGCCAGCGAGTCGACGATGACGGTGAAGCCCTCCTGCACGAAGTTCTCGGCCAGCGCGGCGAGGTTGCGCCACCGCAATTCCAGCTGCCGCCACCCCTCGTCCTGCGGTTCATCGCCCACATCCACGCCGCCGCGCACGATCATCTGCTGCTGGAGTTGGTCGCCCTCCAGAACCGCCGCCCGCTCGAAGCGTCGCCCCAAACCCGCCGCGACGGTTGTCTTACCCGACCCGGGCAGTCCGTTCACCAGCACGATCAGCGGTTCGGTGGGCATCTTGAAACCCTATCCGGCGCAGCTGGGCACCCGGTCGTCGGCAGTCCAGGACAGCTACGGCCGGCCCGGGGCGGCGCCCCCGGGCCGGCTCTGCCGCGCAAGAGCGGCCCCGCCATTTCCGGGGTCTACCCCACCTTGAGGCAGCCGGTGTCCCCGGGGGTTGCTGCATCGGGGCAGGGATCGGGGAGAATACCGGTATGAGTCAGCCTCCGATGCGTCCTGCCGCCATGCGCGGTGCCGTCGATCTGTCCGGCCTTGGCCAGACCCCGCAGCCCACGCCCGCCGCCGGCGGTGGGGGAGCAGGTAAGCCCGGAACGATTCGCGTTGATGGAACCGACGCCACTTTCCAAGACCTCATGCTCGGAACCCAGGAGGTTCCGGCGGTCGTCGTCCTGTGGTCGGCTTCTCACCCTGAGACAGAGAAGGCCGTCACCAACGCGGTGCAGGTGGCGGAGAAGCTCGATGGCCGGATCCAGGTCATCGCCGTCGACGTGCAGGCCAACCCCGGTATCGCCAGCGCCTTCCAGGCCCAGCAGATCCCGCTGTCGGTCGGGCTCATCGCCGCCCAGCCGGTTCCGCTTTTTCCAGGTGTGCAGCCGGTGGAGCAACTCACGCTGGTCTTCGAAGAACTTCTCAAGGTCGCCGGCCAGAACGGCGTGAACGGCCGGGTGCAGGTGGGCCAGGCGGGCCCGGCCGAGGAGCCTGCTCCGATGTCGCCCGAGCACGAAGCTGCCTACGACGCGATCGAGCGCGGAGACTTCGCCGCCGCCGTCACCGCCTATGAGCAGGCGCTGAAGCTCAACCCCAAAGACAGCGACGCCTCTGCCGGCCTGGCGCAGGTCAAGCTGATGCAGCGCACCCAGGGCGCCGACTTGCAGGCCGCCCGCGCGGCTGCTGCGGCCAACCCTGAAGACGTCGATGCGCAGTTGCTCGTTGCCGACCTCGACCTGCTCGGGGGCCACGTCGAAGACGCTTTCGTTCGCGTCATCGACATCGTGCGGGCCACGAGCGAGGACGATCGGGAAAAGGCACGCCAGCACCTGCTGAGCCTCTTCGAGGTGGTCGGGGCTCAGGACGAGCGGGTCGTCAAAGCCCGCCGCACGCTGATGAGCGCCTTGTTCTGAGTTCGATTCGTTCCATCGTCGGAGCCGTCCTGCCGGACTGCCCGGCACCCGGTGTCGCTCCCGCCAGTAGCGGGGGCGACACCGCGGGCCGTTCTGAGCGCCTACCACCGCAGCAATACCCGGGTGCCGCACGGCTGCCCACCTGCGCCGCGTCGCCGTGGGTTGTGGGCTGCTCGGACTAGCGGCGTAGGTGGGTGACGTGGGAGACGAAGTCGCCTGCGGGGCCGCGCAAGGCGGGGGTCGAGCGCCAGATTGCCCGCAGTCGGCGGCGTAGCGGTGGGCCCGCCAACGGCACGACCGCAACGAGGTTCTGACGGCGGGCCACCTCGACGGCGAATGTCGAGACGATGGCCGGTCCCAGCCCACCAGCAACGCTGTGCACGATGCTGCCGGTGTTCGACAGCTCCATGAGTGGGGTGGCGACCTCGTAGCCCTGCATGACGGCCTCGACCGTGCGGCGAGTGCCTGAGCCAGGCTCCCGGACAACCAGGGGGGTATCAGCCAGTTCGGCAACGCTCACCGGGTCGCGCCGAGTGGTCCATGGGTGATCTGGCGCCACGATGAGTACCAACTCGTCGTAGGCGACGACGACGCTGTGCAGGTCTGCCGGGGAGTTCGGTGACTCGACAAACCCCAGATCGAGCTCGGTGCCCCGCACCGCGGCCACCACATCGGCAGAGTTGAGCACTCGCAGTCGAACCTGCACATGCGGATAAGACTGGCGAAAAGAGGTCAACCAGCGAGGCGCCAGGTACTCCCCGATCGTCAGGCTGGCACCAACCAACAGGTGCGAGGCGACGTCCTCGCGAAGTGACGCCGCGCCGGCGACGAGCCGATCCAACGAGCCCAGGACGGGATCGGCCCATTCTGCGACGAGCTGCCCGGCGGCAGTCAGCCGAGACCCGCGAGGGCTGCGCTCTACGAGCCGCAGCCGCAGGTCGCTCTCCAACCGGGCCAGCAGCCTGCTGGCATTGGGTTGTGCCATCTGCAGCGATCGGGCCGCTGCCCCCAAACTTCCACGCTCCGCGATGGCGGAAAGCAACGCCAGCGCGGCGATATCAGGCTGTGCCTTCCGCTCAGTCATGCCTTGATGATATGAGTCCATGCGAAATGACCGGCTAGCGCCCAGGGCGAATCGTGTTGCACCGTGGACCAGTGAGTTCACCGACATCTTCGCGCGCCGTGCCGCCCAGTAGCCCCCCGTCCACCCAAGCTCAACCCGCAGGCCTATGGCCAGGACTGGGTCTGTCCGCGGTAGCGGCCCTCATCGCGCTGGGGATCAACCATGCGGTGCCGACGGCGAGCGCGCTGCTGGTGGCCATCGTCATGGGCGTCATCCTGACTAATGTGCGACCGCTACCGGCTTCCACCGCCCCTGGATTGGCGGTCGCTGGTAAGCGCCTCCTACGAATCGGCATCGTGCTGCTGGGCCTTCAGCTCTCCCTTGGCGACATCCTCGGCCTGGGCTGGGGCATGATCGGCGTCGTCATCGCGGTCGTGGTCGGTGGACTCCTGGTCACCGAGTTCGTCGGTCGACTCCTCGGGGTGCGCCCTGCCCAGCGCTCGCTCATCGGTGCCGGTTTCTCGATCTGTGGCGCCGCCGCGGTAGCCGGGGTCGAGGGGGTCATCGAGGACAAGCACGAAGAGGACGTGGTGACAGCGCTGGCCCTGGTGGTGTTATTCGGCACGCTGATGATTCCGCTGGTTCCGCTGGCGAGCACCGCGTTGGGGATGGACCCGCGTGACAGTGGTCTGTGGGCGGGCCTGTCGATCCACGAGGTCGCCCAGGTCGTCGCCGCCGCAGGCATCATCGGCCCGAGCGCGCTGAAGGTCGGCGTCATCGTCAAACTCGCCCGCGTGCTCATGTTGGCCCCGGTCATGGTGTGGTTCGGTCTGCAGTTGCGGCGTCGGGGCGGGCAGGTCGAAGGCAAACGTCCCCCGCTCGTACCGCTGTTCGTCGCCGGCTTCCTTGCTGCCGCGCTGCTGCGCACGACGGGCTGGCTGCCCGCCTCGGTGCTGGACCCGATCAAGATGCTGCAGACGTTCCTGCTGGCCGCCGCGATGTTCGCGCTCGGCACCGGCGTAACCGCCTCCCGACTGAAGAACGTCGGCGGACGCCCGGTCGTCCTGGCCGCTGTCACCACGTTGGCCGTCGCCGGAATCGCTTGGTCCGGAGTGATGTTCATCGGCTGAGCAGTCCTGGGGTAGACCGGCAGCGCTATCCGCTCGGCCGCGGCGGCGATCATCAGATCGCCGCCGCGGCCGATTCTGGTGCAGGTGAGGCGGTGCCGGAATCAGCGGTAGGGGTCTTGGCCGCTGCCGGGAACACCCCCGACGGGCGCGCGCGGCGTTCTCGCCGTGCGCATCAGCCACCGGGAACCATCGTCCTGCTCGCAGTCGTCGAGGGGCCCGGTCGCCGGCGTATGAGTGCACTGAGGTTCACGCGCGAAGCGGGGATGGTCAGGTCTGATCTCGGTGTCTCCGTCCAGCAATCCCGACCTCAGAGCCGGCAGGCCGACAACCCTCGCGGTCAACCCGGTGCCTGCTCTCCTGCGAGTACGTGCCGCTCCGATAGCCGGGAGTAGCGGTCAGAGCCGGGGGTGGGCGCATCATCTGAAATTATTTCCATGATGATGAGGTTGGCGCGTTTATGCAGGTCAGAGCCCCCCAGGGGGTGCTGGAGGGGGTCTCGGCAGCGTGTTTGAAGGTGCCTTGGCGGGCTCGTCGGACGGTCTTGTTCAAAGTGGCGGGAAATCTCGCGTAGAGTGGGACTTGTTGTTGAAGTGGTAAGGCAAAGTAGTTCGGTTACAACCCTTTCGAGGGAGATCGTCTTTCTGGGCTTACTAGTGACACGCATCATCAGCAATTCCGAGCCGCCGACAAGCGGGGGCTCAAAAATCCTGAAAGAGGATTTCTCATGGCTACAGGTACTGTGAAATGGTTCAACGCCGAAAAGGGCTTTGGCTTCATCGCTCCCGACGACGGTTCGGCCGACGTTTTCGCTCACTTCTCCGCTATTGACTCCTCGGGCTACCGCTCGCTGGACGAGGGCGCCAAGGTTGAGTTCGAGACCCAGCAGGGCCCCAAGGGTCTGCAGGCCGCCAACATCTCCGTGATCGGCTGATCACGCCCCTGATCTTGGGCCTTCGGGCCTGAATCAGTAGAAGGGCCCCGACACCACTGGTGTCGGGGCCCTTCTCGTTGTCTGCCGGCTCGGGCCTGCTACAGATCGGCGGCGCGCGCCACCCGTTCGAACTCGGCGACGGTGACCAGATCGCCGCCGCGTTTGGGTTCGGTGAGCGTGGGGCGGCGCCAGAACCAGCGGTAGAGGTCTTCGGCCGTCGCCGAGAACACCCCGACCGGGTGGTCATGGCCATCGGCGGTGTCGTCGTCGGCCACCATGAGCGAGATCTCGTCGTACTCGGTGCCGTCAGCGCCGGTGCCGCTGAGGTGGGCGATGAAGGCCATCCACGTGGCGCCGGTGTCGGTGGCCACGATCCGCACTCCGCTCGCGCGGCGCGGGGTGGCTTTGACGCCCTCGGGGATATCGCCGAGATAGACGCGCAGTACCTCATCGACACCGTCCTCGGCCAGATCGACATCGACGGGGCTCGACCCGCCCGCAGCCCGGGTGGCCACTTCGGCGTCGATACGATGCATCACCGCGTCGTGCGCCTGGCGGCGGGCGATGAACCCCACGCTCTGGTCGCTGGCCCAGGACCAGGCTCGCTCGCTCAACTCGTGTCGGCCGAGTTCGCCGATCAGCGCAGCCGTCGCAGCCTCGCTCACGGTGAACAGTTCGCCGCGGGTCTCAGGCTCTTCCGGCGGTTCCAGCTCGGCGGCGTCGGCGTCGCGGCGCACCGGATGGGTCAGGACCTGGCGCCAGAAGACATGCTCCTCATAGATGTGGAACAGCAAGTCGTCGGCGTTCCAATCGGGGCAGGTGGGGATGTGCGCGTCGGGTTCGGCGCTCCCCAGCGCGTCACGTAGCAGCGCAGATTCGGTGCTGATGGCGTTGCAGTAACGCTCGGCGGACAACATGTGTGTCCCCTTCCTCGGCGTGATGCCGGGATATCGGTAGTGCCGCGGGGTCAGCGGCTGGCAGAAGCAGCAAGCATGAACACGAAGATGATGGCGATGCCGACGCCCACCGCCAGCAGGAGTCCTCCGGCAGCCAGCCTAAGGTTTCGGGTGGCGGTCGGGTCCTTGGTGAACAGGGCAGCAGCCAACAACGCTGCAGCTGCGATGGCTGCCAGGCCTGCGATCGTCCTCACGCACTCACCTTGCCCGCCGGTACCCGCTCGTGTCGACTCCAGCGGGGTGGCGATCCGTTCGGTGCCGACTCGGCGGGTGTGTCGATGGCAACGGAATGGGCTGGCGTAGCCCCGGCAAACCGGGGCTCAGCGGCGCTACCCACCGCAGCGCCGCAGTCGCCGGAGTGATCGATCGGAGCGGAGGGGTCGTCGCGACAGCCACCGCCTCGGTGCTCGGCCCGGTCAGGAGAAAGAACCGGCCCTGCGGCTCGTGTTCGAGTAGGGCAGGAGGTGTAGGTGGTGCTCATCCGCTAGTTCGCTGGGGTCGGGCTGAGCGGGGGCATGCCCGGCGCGGAGAGCGTGAGGAACGCGCGGGCGATGAATGCGTTGCCTTCCAGGCGGTCTTCGATGGCTTGGATGCGCGTCTGCAGCACCGACTCGACATCGTCGTCGGCGAGGTCGACAGCCGCGATGAGCAAGACCTTGGACGGCCCGACGTACTCCATGTGCAAGAACGTGACGGCCTCGATGTCGGGGTTGTCGTACAGCGCCGAGAGCGAGCGATTGCGGGTGTCGTCGCTGACCTGCTGCCCGACCAGGAATGCCATGTTTCGCTGGATCAGGATGAGCGCGCCGACGCCGAGCAACACACCCACCAGGATCGAGCCGACGGCGTCGTAGACGGCTTCGCCGGTGATTTCGTGTAGCGCCAGGCCACCCGCGGCCAGGAGGATGCCGATCAGCGCCGCGGCGTCCTCGAAGAAGACGGCCCGCAGCGTCGTCTGGGACGTGTTGAGGATGTACCGCATCGGGCGAAGGTTGAGTTTGGTCGCCCAGCTGCGGGTCTGCCGCGCAGCCTGGAGGAACGACACCCCTTCGAGCACGAAAGAGACGGCCAGCACGATGTAGCTGAGCAGGTAGTCTGCGCCTTCGCCCTCTGCGCCGAGCTCGGAGATGCCGTGGGTGATCGACAGGATCGACCCGGCCACGAACAGACCGAACGCCGCCACCAACGACCACACGTACGCGGCGCGTCCGTACCCGAGCGGGTGGGTCTGGTCGGGTGCACGCACCGAGCGGCGCTCGGCGACCAGCAGGAACACCTCATTGCCGGTGTCGGCCCAACTGTGCGTGGCCTCCGCGACCATCGAGGCCGACCCCGAGAGGACCGCTGCCACCGTTTTCGCGATGGCGATCAGCGCGTTTCCCACCAGGGCGATGACCACGGTCAGCACGCTCCCACCGTCGTCCTTCTTGCCGGCCGTGCCGTCGTTGCTTGGTGCCGGGCCTGCCCCGGTGGGGGTGGCCGTGGATCCGCTGATCTGGTTCTCGTCGCTCACGAGCATCGACGCTACTCGCCACGCAGCGCGCTCGCGCAGTCGGCATCGGCGCTCGCGTGCTGCGGCTCACCTCTTGACAGGCGTGATGCACTGGGGCCGATCATCGGTGCGTGGCCTGGCGGCGGGCCGGTGCGATGGGGGTGCGACGGTGCGCCCCGACGATCACGGAGGGTGACCAGTGCGCGGATCGAGGGGGAGGTCGAGACGGCCGACGCCGCGCCCGGGTATGCCGGAACTGAATCGGCTGACCGCACATCTGGACCCGCCGTTCGCCGTGCTCGACCTGGACGCCTTCGACCGCAACGCTGACAGCCTTGTACGGCGCGCGGGAGGAACACCGATCCGGGTGGCAAGTAAATCCGTGCGCGTGCGCTGGCTGCTGTCGCGGGTGCTGGGTCGGCCCGGCTTCGCCGGAGTCATGGCGTTTTCTCTGGCGGAGGCGTTGTGGCTGATCGAGACCGGCACCGTCCCGGTCGAGCAGGACGTGCTCGTCGCCTACCCCAGCCTCGATCGCGGCGCGTTCACGGCGCTGGCGGCCGACCCCGAGGCGCGCCGACGAATCGTGGTCATGGCCGACGATCGCGCCCATCTCGATCTCGCCGAAGCCGCGATGAGGGCTCCTGGCAGGCTGGGCGAGGAGCCGCTGCGGGTCTGTATCGACGTCGATGCGTCGTACCGCATCGGGCGGATCCACCTCGGCGCGCGACGTTCGCCGCTGCGGACCCCCGCCGACGTCGCGCCGCTCCTGCAACGCCTGGTCGCCAGCCCGGAGTTGAGTGCCGCGGGCCTGATGTTCTACGACGCGCAGATCGCCGGAGTGGCCGATACGAGCCCGGTCGTGCGGGCGATGCAGCACCGCTCCGCCCGTGAACTCGTCACGCGACGCGCCTGCGTGGTCGCGGCAGCGCGCGACATCGCCGGGGAGGGGCTGCTGGTCAACGCCGGGGGAACCGGAAGCCTGCACATCCTGGCCGGCGACGCCTCAGTCACCGAACTCGCAGCCGGCTCAGGCCTGTTGGCGCCGCACCTGTTCGACTCCTACCGCGGTTTCACGCCTGAACCAGCGGCGTTCTTCGTCGCGCCCGTCGTGCGGCGCCCCTCTGCGCGCATCGTCACCGTTCTCGGCGGTGGTCTGGTTGCGTCCGGGGCGGCGGGGCGCTCGCGGTTGCCCCTGCCGTGGTGGCCCGAGGGTATGCACTTCATCGGCACCGAGGGTGCCGGGGAGGTGCAGACGCCGTTGGTCACTGCGCCCGGCGATGCGTTGAACGTCGGCGACCGGGTGTGGTTTCGACACGCCAAGGCCGGTGAACTCTGCGAACGATTTGATGTGCTGCACCTGGTCAGCGGGGGAGAGCTCGTCACGACGACCCCCACCTACAGAGGAGAAGGCCGATGTTTCGGATGACCACGCCAGCGAAGCCGCCGCGCCCCTCGGCCTCGGGCGGGCCCCGGACGTGGGTCAACTGGGCCGGCAACGTCTCGTGCACACCGGCCCGCGTCGAGTACCCGACGACCCCGACCGAGGTCACCTGGGTCCTCGACCGAGCCCGCCAGGATGGGCGCACCGTGCGGCCGGTGGGCTCGGGCCACTCGTTCACGCCGGCGGCCCAGACCGACGGCGTCCTGGTCGACCTGCGCGCCATGTCCGGTCTGGACGGGATCGAGCGGCTAGCCGCGCCGCCAAACGACGCCTTGCCCGAGACCTGCGCTCGGGTGTGGGTGCGAGCCGGGACCACGTTGCACGATTTGAACGCGATGCTGGCCCACCTGGGCCTCGCGATGCCCAACCTCGGTGACATCGACGGCCAGACCCTCGCGGGCGCCGCCTCCACCGGCACGCACGGCACAGGGGCGCGCTTCACCGGCATCGCCGGATTCGTTTCCGGGCTGCGGCTGGTGCTTCCCGACGGCAACCTCGTCGAGTGTTCCCGCGAGGATCGATCCGAGCTGTTCCACGCCGCGCTCGTCGGTCTGGGGGCGTTCGGCATCGTCGTGGCCTTGCGCGTGGACGTCGTGCCGGCGTTTCGGATTCACGCTCAGGAACGGCCCGAGTCGCTGGCGGCCGTGTTCGAACGCATCGACACGCTGCCTGGCGAGGCCGATCACGTGGAGTTCTTCTGGTTTCCCGGCACCGACCGGGTGTCGGCGAAGTTCAACACGCGTCTGGCGGCCCACGACCTCAGTGGGACGCCGCTGCCGCCGTGGCGTCGCGTCCTGGACGACGAGGTGCTCTGCAACGGCCTTTTCGGGGGAATCAACCGGCTCGGCGCGCGGATGCCGCGTCTCGTGCCGGCGCTGAACGAGGTGAGCGCTCGCGGGCTCTCAGCGCGGACGTACACGGCCGGATCATCCGAGGTGTTCATCTCCTCGCGCCGGGTGAAGTTTCGGGAGACCGAGTACGCGCTGCCGATCGAGGCTGCCGGGGATGTCCTGCGTGCGGTGGTGACCGAACTCGGGCGCCGGCGCATCACGACGACATTCCCGTTGGAGGTGCGCTTCGCCGGAGCCGACGACGCATGGCTCTCGACCGGTTTCGAACGCCGCAATGTCTACATTGCCGCCCATGAGTACGTGGGCAGCGCCTCGCAGGACTACTTCGAGGTGCTGCAGAACATCTTCGACGCGTACGAGGGCCGTCCGCACTGGGGCAAGCTGCACCGCCTCGACGCCGCGCGGTTCGCCGAGTTGTACCCGCGCTTCGGGGACGTCCGGCGGGTGCGCGCCGATGTCGACCCCGACGGCCTGCTGCGCAACCCGTATCTCGATCGCGTCCTCGGCCCGATCGGGTAGAGCTCGCGCGCCTCGTCACCGGTGTCGACGCCGCACAGTCCAGCGGACACGTGCAGGGGCTCCCATCACGCTCGAAGTGATGGGAGCCCCTGAATTCGTCGACTGCGGTGTCAGCTACCCAGCGCGGCGGAGACGACCTGTCGGGCCTCGTCCTGCACCTGCTTGAGGTGCTCGGCGCCCTTGAAGGATTCGGCGTAGATCTTGTAGACGTCTTCGGTGCCGGAGGGGCGGGCCGCGAACCATGCCGATTCGGTCGTGACCTTGAGCCCGCCGATGGCGGCGCCGTTCCCGGGTGCCTTGGTCAGCTTGGCCGTGATCGGCTCACCGGCGAGGGTGTCGGCGGTGACATCAGCGGGGGAGAGCTTCTTCAGCTTGGCCTTCTGCTCGCGGTCGGCGGGGGCGTCGACGCGGGCGTAGGCGGGCTCGCCGTGCGTGGCGACGAGGTCGGCGTAGTGCTGCGAGGGGCTCTTGCCGGTCTTGGCCTGGATCTCGCTGGCGAGCAAGGCCAGGATGATGCCGTCCTTGTCAGTGCTCCACACCGAGCCGTCGAAGCGCAGGAAGCTCGCGCCCGCGGACTCCTCGCCGCCGAACGGGCCTGAGCCGTCGAGCAGCCCGGGCACGAACCACTTGAACCCGACGGGCACCTCGACCAGCTTGCGCCCCAGGTCGTCGGCGACGCGGTCGATCATCGAACTGCTGACCAGGGTCTTACCGATGAACCCGTCGGCCGGCCACTGCGGGCGCGCCCCACCGAAGAGGTACTGGATGGCGACGGCCAGGTAGTGGTTGGGGTTCATCAGACCGCCGTCGGGGGTGACGATGCCGTGCCGGTCGGAGTCGGCGTCGTTACCGGTCGCGATGTCGTAGGAGTCCTTCATGCCGATCAACGACGCCATCGCCGAGGGGGAGGAGCAGTCCATCCGGATCTTCTCGTCCCAGTCCAGCGTCATGAAGCGCCACGTCGGGTCGACCAGCGGGTTGACCACGGTCAGGTCGAGCTCGTAATGGTCGGCGATGGCCTGCCAGTAGTCCACGGAGGCCCCACCCAGCGGGTCGGCGCCGATCTTGACGCCAGCCTCCTTGATGGCCGCCATGTCGACGACGTTGACGAGGTCCTCGACGTAGATGCGCTTGAACTCGTACGACTCGCACGCGGCGCGGGCCTGCTCGAACGGCGTCCGCTTCACGCCCTCAAGGCCGAGCTTGATGTACTCGTTGGCCTTGTCGGCGATCCAGCTCGTCGCGTCGGTGTCGGCCGGGCCGCCGTGCGGCGGGTTGTACTTGAAGCCGCCGTCGCTGGGCGGGTTATGGCTGGGGGTGACGACGATGCCGTCGGCCAGGCCGCAGTTCGCCGGGAGGTCATCGACGCCGCCGATCTTGCCCTTGTTGGCGCGCAGGATGGCGTGGCTCACCGCGGGGGTGGGGGTGTAGCGGTCCTCGGCGTCGACCATGACGTGCACGTCGTTCGCGACGAGCACCTCGATCGCGCTTGCCCACGCCGGTTCGGACAGGGCGTGGGTGTCGCGTCCGATGAACAGCGGCCCGTCGAACCCCTTCTGGCGGCGGTAGTCCACGATCGCCTGCGTCGTGGCCAGGATGTGGTTCTCGTTGAACGCCGTCTTCAGGCTAGAGCCACGGTGACCCGAGGTTCCGAAGGCGACCTGCTGGTCGACGTTCTCCGGGTCGGGCTTGCCCGTGTAGTAGGCGGTGACGAGGTGGGGGATGTCGACGAGGTCTTGCGGTTCAGCGAGTTTTCCGGCGCGGGTGTCGTTCATGCCCCCATCTTGTCAGCGCGCGCGCCGCTTCGGCGGACCGGGAGCCGAGGGTCCTGACCGCCACGGTGTGGCGCTGGGGAGGTAGCGATGGCGGGGGCGCAGGCTGGGCGGGTTCAACGCGCTCACAGCGACGCCACGAGTGTCCGCGACTCCCCAGCGAACTCCTTGCACGTCAGGTGCATCGATCGGGCGAAGACCCGGTTGCCTGCTCGGCGAACCGCACCCGCGCCGCGAAGGTCGCGTTCGGCCAAGGAAATCGACCCGGGCGTCGGCTCGTCGAGCACGAGAACAGCAGGGTCGGCCACCCATCGCCCACGCCTCGTGCTGGGCCGCTAGCTCACCGGCGGAGCACAACGAAGCGCCGCGTCCTGGAAGGGGCGCGGCGCTTCGTTATGCCGCCAGCTTCGTGAGCCAGACAACCGGCAAGCCGGAGAATGCCGTCAGGTGCCAGCCTTAGTCGTCATACCTTCGGGCGCCCTCCTGTTGTCCGCACGATATGCGGGACGTCAGCGCCAGGCGCCGCACGTGTTGATCTGCTTGATCCCGGCGAAACGGCCTTCCCACCAACTGAGGGCCGCGGCGTTGAACGGCACGATGCCCCCTGCGTGGGTCGGCACGAGGGAGGGACGGAAGTTGACGCTGACGCCCTGGGCGCACCAGTTCTTATTGAGCTGCACACCGACGGGGTAGGGGATGGTGTCATCCATCGTCGAATGCACCATGAGCACCGGAACCTTGGGGGCGCGGTTACCGATTTTGTTCTCGGCTAGCGCGGTGCGGTAGGGCTCATCGGCGAAGTGGTCGCTGATGGAGCGGCCGTCGTTGGTCAACGTCGAGGTCTTCAGGCCCGAGGAATTGAACAGTTCCAGGACGCATTCGTTCTCGATGGCCCGCAACTTGGCCACCCCCTTGGGATTGAGCAACGTCGAGGGCTCGATGTGCTGGGAGGCGAGCAGACCCGCCGTCGCGTACAGCTCGAATGCGACGTTGAGGCCACCGTCTAGGTTCTTGCCCACCGGCGCGAGGTCGGCCGGGACAGCGCCGACGGCCGCGCCCTTGAGTGCAAGTTCGGGGGCGTAGGTGGGCGCCAACTCTGCTGCGGCAGCAGCGGCCCCGCCACCTTGGGAGTAACCCTGCACGCCAACCGGGCTCTTGGCCGTGATGTCGGTCAGCTCGAGCTTCTGTGCAGCGCGAGCGATGTCGAGCACGGCGTGCCCCTGATCGACGCGGTCCATGTAGGTGTGCGTGCCCGGGGTGCCCAGGCCCTGATAATCGGTCATCGCCACGGCGTACCCGCGGATGAGCAGGCTCGACATGAACGCCACCTCATACTCGCGGACCTGCTGGATCATCCGCGAGGGGGCGCACCGGTCACCCATGCCCTGCGTGCCCGCAGCCAAGGAGATCAGGGGGCGCTTGGACACGCCCACCCACTTCGCGCGGGGCGAGACGACGAACCCGGTGACAGCGATGGGGTTTCCCTCCCGGTCCAGGGAGGAGTACATGATCCGCCGCGCGTCGAAACTTGCGGAGGAGACATCGAGCGGGTCAAGGATGTTGTCCGCCTTCTCCGTACGGATGACCGTGCCCGGCGTGGACGGGATCTCGGCTGGCGGCTCGTAGAAGGCGGGGCGGGTGGGCTCCGGAACGTCGGTGAGCGTCGTGGCGCCGGCAGTGCCGGGGATGGCGTGCGGGTCGGCGCCCGCTGGGGTTGAGGCCCCGGCGATCACCGCGACGGCCAAGGTGAGGGCCGCGCATGCGCGCAGAGTAATGCAGGGGGACATCGTCGTCTCCAGAAAAGGTAGAGGGGGACCCGCGACCTCGCCGCGGGCGAAGTGACCCTACTCACCGGTAGTCCCACCACACAAGGGGTGTGTCAGCGAATGGCGCCGGGACCTCGCCCCCGCTCGCTTGGCTCACAAGGCGCTTCGAGCGTGCCCGTCTCACGCTGACGGGCCGATTAGGTTCCGCGCGGGGCGGCGACCCGCAAGGCGGTCTTCGTAGCTGCACCAGGGGTGGAACTCCGGGTTCGGGGCGCAGCAGATAGCCGGGTTCATCAGCCGCACCTGGTGCGTTGGCCGGGTGGTCGGCGGGGCAGTACGACGAAGCGCCGCGCCCCGAGGGGGGAGCGGCGCTTCGTGTGCGGTCGGTTTTGTGCCTGCGCGAACCGGTTGCCGGGGACTCCGGTCAGGCGTCTGCGCCCGGCAGCAGCGCCTCGTCGCCCTGTTCGACGGCAGTGGCGGGGGCATCCGGGGTCAGTCGTCCCACCCTCGGCTCTGCCAGGTCGGCGGGGTCGAAGTCGCTCTTGACCTTCTCGCCCTCGATGATCGGGGCGCGAGTCAGCTCGGGGCGGGGGACGCCGCGGGTCTGGGCCCGAGCAGCGCTGTCCTCACCGACCGTGCGGTCAGCCGGCTCGAACCACAGCGCCGACAACTTCTGCATGGTGATGAGCGCCGAGTACGGCTGGCCGTGCCACGGGATGTCCTCGGCCACGACCTCGCCGAGGTTGCCCACTCCGGCGCCGCCGTAATTCTCCGAGTCGGTGTTGAGCACCTCACGCCACACCCCCGGGCGGGGCAGCCCGATCCGGTACTGGTGGTGCTCCATGCCGCTGTAGTTGACGACACAGGCGATGACGGGTCGCTCGCCCTTGTCATCCGGCTTGCCGAACCGCAGGTAGGAGTAGGTGTTCCCGCTGGCATCGTTGGCGTCGATCCAGGCGAAGCCCTCCCAGTCGTTGTCAAGCTCCCACAACGCCGGGTGCTTGGCGTACAGCTGGTTCAGGTCCTTGACCAAGGCGTGCATCTTCCAGTGCGGCTCCTGGTCCAGCAGCCACCAGTCGAGGCTGCGGGAGTCGGCCCACTCGCTCTCCTGCGCGAACTCTTGGCCCATGAACAGCAACTGCTTGCCCGGGTGGCTCCACATGAAGGCGTAGTAGGCGCGCAGCCCGGAGAGCTGCTCCCAACGGTCGCCGGGCATCTTGCGCAGCATCGAACCCTTGCCGTAGACGACCTCGTCGTGGCTGATCGGCAGACAGAAGTTCTCGCTGTAGGCGTACACCATCGAGAACGTGATCTGGTGGTGGTGGTACTGCCGGTAGATCGGCGCGAGCTGCACGTAGCCGAGGGTGTCGTGCATCCAGCCCATGTTCCATTTCAGGCCGAAACCGAGCCCGCCCATGTAGGTCGGCTTGGTGACTCCGCCCCAACTCGTGGACTCCTCGGCGATCGTGATGACGCCCGGGTAGCGACGGTACAGCGTCGCGTTCGTCTCCTGCAGCAACTGCACTGCTTCGAGGTTCTCCCGGCCACCGAACTGGTTGGGGTACCACTCACCGTCTTCGCGGCTGTAGTCGTGGTAGAGCATCGAGGCGACCGCGTCGACGCGCAGCCCGTCGATGTGGAACTCCTCGATCCAGAAGCACGCATTGGCCACGAGGAAGTTGCGCACCTGCGGGCGACCGAAGTCGAAGATGTAGGTGCCCCAGTCCTTGTGCTCACCGCGGCGCGGGTCCGGGTGCTCATACAACGGCTGGCCGTCGAAGCGCCCGAGCGCGAAGCCGTCCTTGGGGAAGTGCGCCGGCACCCAGTCGACGATGACGCCGATGCCTGCCTGGTGCAGCCGGTCCACCAGGTAGCGGAACTCGTCCGGGGAACCGAAACGCGATGTGGGCGCGTAGTACCCGGTGACCTGATAGCCCCAGCTCGGGCCGTAGGGGTGCTCGGCCACGGGCATGAACTCCACGTGGGTGAAGCCCAGGTCCTTGACGTAGTTGACCAGGTGTTCGGCCAACTCGACGTAGCTCAACCCTTGACGCCACGAGCCCAGGTGAACCTCATAGGCGCTCATCGGCTCGTTGTGCGGTTCGGTGATCGAGCCGCGGCGGGTCATCCACTCCTGGTCCTGCCATTCGTACTGCGTCTGCGTCACCACCGAAGCGGTCGCGGGTGGGCACTCCGTGGCGCGCGCCATCGGATCGGCCTTGGTGCGCCAGTACCCGTCAGCGCCGAGGATCTCGTACTTGTACTTGGTGTCCTTGACGACGCCGGGCACGAACAGCTCCCACACGCCGCTGCTGCCCAGCGCCCGCATCGGATGCGCCTGACCATCCCAGCGGTTGAAGTCACCCACCAGTCGGATCGCGCGGGCGTTCGGGGCCCAGACGGCGAAGCTGGCGCCGTGAACCGGGCCCATCTCGCCCTCGTACTCACGCAGGTGTGAGCCGAGAACCTTCCACAGCTCCTCGTGGCGCCCTTCACCGATGAGGTGCAGATCGATCTCGCCCAGAGTCGGCCAGAACCGGTACGGGTCGTCCTGGCGATGCTCCAGACCGTCTTCGTAGGCGACGAACAGGCGGTAGTCGGACAGCGTCGCCTGCGGAAGGTGGATCACCCAGACGCCTTCATGCTCGTGGCTCAGGTCATGGCGGGAGCCGTCTGCCAGCTCGATCTCGACCCGGTGCGCCAACGGGCGCAGCGCACGCACCGTCAAGCCACCCTCGTGCGGGTGCGCCCCGAGGATGCTGTGCGGGTCGCCGTGGCCGCCACGCACCAGCAGGTCGAGTTCGTCCAACGGCACGGGCAGCGGCTCGCTGCCGGCACGACTCGTGCTGAGGCCCTCGCCGGTGGCGTTGACGGCTGGTTCGGCGGATTCGGAGGACGGGGTGGGCTGGGTGGACACGTCGGTCACACTCCTCGGCATCGTGTTTGGCGTGGTGGGCGCTGCGGTCTGCTCTGTTGGTGCGGCCGCGCACAGGCGGGTGACCGCCTGCGTCGGGATGGCCAACCAATCAGGGCGGTTGCGCGCCTCGTAGGAGACTTCGTACAGGGCCTTGTCGAGTTCCAGCGCGCTCAGCAGGGCGGCGCGGTCAGGGTCGGTTCGCGGATCTTGCGAGCCCGAGGCGTAGCCGTCCAGGAACGCCGAGCGCGCTCGTTGGGCCCATTCCTGAGCCTGCTCGGCACGTTGCGGCTCATCCTTGGCGATGGAGCCCGCGACATAGTCGAAGGAGCGAAGCATGCCGGCCACGTCGCGCAACGCGAGGTCGGGGCGCGACCTCTCGTTCATCGGCCGCATCGGTTCGCCCTCGAAGTCCAGCAACACCCAACCCCGCTGCGGCACGTCCAGCACCTGGCCCAGGTGGTAATCGCCGTGCACCCGTTGCAGCGCCGGCCAGGTCGCCGCCAGCCCGGCGTGCAGGACCCGCTCGATAGCCGCGCGTGACTCGGCGAGCTCGGGGGCATCCGCTACGGCTGCCTCCATCCGGGCGGAGAAAGAACGCCGCACGGTGTCGCGTTCCTCATCGCCGGCCGCCTGGGTAGGCAGCACCGCAGCCAAATCCCGGTGCACCTGGGCGGTGGCGGCGCCCAAGGCGAACGCGCGCTCAGTGAAATCGACATCGTCGGCGGCTGCCGCAAGAGCCACCCGCCAGGCGTCGGTGGTGCCTGGAAGGAACTCGCTGGCGAAAGCGAGCGGACCGCAGGCCTGCGCCCCCTCGACGTGGATGTCGAGCCAGGAGCCCTCCAGGTGGCCTACCGGCGCGGGGACCAGATCGGACCCGGCCGCGGCCAACGCCGACTGCAGCACCACATCCGGGTTCTGACCGTGATGCAGCACCCGGAAGAGCTTGCAGATCATCGGGGCCGGGTTGCCGTCCGCGTCGACGGCCTCATAGATGATCGAGGTGTTGGACTGTTCACCGGACAGCACCCGAGACGAGCGGATCTGCACCTCACGGGCCTGCGGATGACGCTGCCCCTGTACCTGCACCCGGTCCGAACGCGATGGCCGCAGATCCCCGTCGGACAGGATCGCCTGGAGCAGCAGCGTGGTGAAGACCTCGTCCTTGCAGCCGTCGTAGATGTAGCGATCGCCCAGGTGGCGGTGTGTCGTGCGGGCCACCAAGGCATCCTCGCCGCCGGGCATCGGCTCGCCGCGATAGGTCAACGGCACCTGATACAGCATCGGGGTCTGGCCGGCGTCGTCGCGCAGGAACATGACCTGGACGCCGACCTCACCCTCGGGGTCCTCGAAACGGAAAGATCCGACCAAGGACAGCATCGGCTCGCGGCCCTTGCCGGCGAACCAGCGCTGTCGGGCCAGCCAACCGGGCAGGAAGACCTCGAAATCGGGGTCGAACAGCGGTCGTGCGCGCATGCACATCACTCCTGCAACGAGAGCCAGAAGAAATCACGGGAGCCGAGGGTGAGTGACAACCGGCCGTCCGGTCCGACCCGGGGGAAGCCGGAGCCGCCGAACAGATCCTTGACCCGCGCCCCGGCGAACCGCTCCGGCAACTGCACGACTCCGGCCTGCGGGCGACTGGAGAGGTTGTTGACGCACAGCACGCTTTCACCCTGTTCGTCGTCCTGGTGATCGCCGCCTGGTCGCCAGTCCCGCACGAAGGCCAGCAGCGCCTCGTTGTCGCACGGGAGTGTCTCGAAGGAGCCCAGACCGAACACGGGGTGCTCACCGCGAATGTGCAGCATCGCCCGCACCCAATGCAGCAGCGAAGACGAACTGGCCATCTGCGCTTCGACATTGACGTTGTTGTGGTGGTAGACGAGGGACTGCACCACGGGCAGGTACAGCTTGCCCGGGTCGGCCGAACTGAACCCGGCGTTGCGGTCGGGAGTCCACTGCATCGGGGTGCGGACCGCATCGCGGTCGTTCAGCCAGATGTTGTCGCCCATGCCGAGTTCGTCGCCGTAGTACAGGCATGGCGAGCCGGGTAGCGAGAGCAGCATCGCGTGGATGAGTTCGATCTCGGCACGGGAATTGTCCAGCAGCGGCGCGAGGCGGCGGCGGATGCCGATATTGGCGCGCATCCGGGGGTCCGGCGCGTACCAGGCGTACATCGCCGAGCGCTCCTCCGGCGTCACCATCTCCAACGTCAACTCGTCGTGGTTGCGCAGGAAGGTGCCCCACTGGGTACCCGGCGGGATCGGGGGAGTGGCCTCCAGCACGTCGATGATGGGGGTGGCCTTCTCTTCCCGAAGTGCGCTGTACAGCCGCGGCATCACCGGGAAGTGGAAACACATGTGGCACTCGGGCGCCTCGGTGGTGCCGAAGTAGTCCACGACCTCGCTCGGCATCTGGTTGGCCTCGGCCAGCAGCACCCGGCCGGGGTACTCGTGGTCGACCATGGCGCGCAGCTTGGCGAGGAACTCGTGGGTCTTGGGGTGGTTCTCGCCGTTGTGCCCTTCTTCCTCGAACAGGTAGGGCACGGCGTCCAGGCGGAACCCGTCGATGCCCAGATCCATCCAGAACCGGACGACGTCGAACATTGCCTCGATCACCTTGGGGTTCTCGAAGTTCAGGTCCGGCTGGTGGGAGAAGAAGCGGTGCCAGTAGAACTGGCGTCGAACCGGGTCGAAAGTCCAGTTGCTGACCTCGGTGTCGACGAAGATGATGCGCGCATCGCCGTACTTGGTGTCGTCATCGCTCCAGACGTAGAAGTCCCCGTAGGGGCCCTCCGGGTCGCTGCGGCTGGCCTGGAACCACGGGTGCTGATCGCTGGTGTGGTTCATCACCAGGTCGGTGACGATGCGGATGCCGCGGGCGTGCGCCTGGGTGACCAACTCGCTGAACTCCGGCAGGGTGCCGAATTCCGGCAGCACGGCCGTGAAGTCGCTGATGTCGTAGCCGCCGTCGCGCAGCGGGGAGGCATAGAACGGCGGAATCCACAGACAGTCGACACCCAGCCACTGCAGGTAGTCGAGTTTGCCGATCAGGCCGGTGAAGTCACCGCTGCCGGCGCCCTTGCTGTCGGCGAAGGCGCGGACGAGCACCTCATAGAAGACGGCAGTGCGGTACCAGTCGGGGTCGTAGCCCAGCGCGGACCCTCCAGACGGGGCTGACTGCATCAGAACCTCCGGACGTGGATGATGTGCACGGGCTCGGCGTCGGGGCCCAACCGGACAAAGTTGTGCTCGCCCCAATTCCACGAGTTCTGGGTGATGAGGTCCTTGGCGACGAACCAGCTACCGGGATCCAGCCCGAGCGCGGCCAGGTCGAGGTGCACCCAGGTTTCGCGGGTCGTGTGTGGGTCGAGGTTGGCCACGACGAGGATCACATCCTCCTGGCCATCGACGATCCGGCGCTTGCTGAAGCACATCACCGCCTCGTCCTCGCAGGTGTGAGCGTGGAAGTTGCGCAGCCGGTGCAGGCTGGGGTGAGCCCGGCGGATCTCGTTGAGCCGGGTGAGGTAGTCAGCCATCCACAACTGACCCTCGAGGTCACCGCCGGGGGCGTAACGCTCCCACTGACGATCCTTGAACTGGTACTTCTCGTTGTCGACCTGTTCCTCAGCGCCGGGCCGGGGAACCGCCTCGAGCAACTCGTAGCCGGCGTAGATGCCGTAGGTGGGAACGAGTGTGGCGGCTAGCGCGGCGCGCAGTTTCCAACCGGTGGGCCCGGCGTACTGCATGTACGGGGTGAGGATGTCGTGCGTAGTGGGCCAGAAGCTCGGGCGCATGTAGGCGCTGGCCGGCCCGGAGAGCTCCTCCATGTACTCGATGAGCTCTTCCTTCTCGTTGCGCCACGTGAAGTAGGTGTAGCTCTGTTGGAACCCGACCTTGGCCAGCGTGGCCATCATGGCCGGCTTGGTGAAGGCTTCGGCCAGCCAGATGACCTCGGGGTGGCTCTGGGCGACGTCGCTGATGAGCCACTGCCAGAACTCGACCGGTTTGGTGTGCGGGTTGTCGACCCGGAAGATCTTGACCCCGTGGTCGATCCACACCTGGATGACCCGGCGCACCTCGGCGTAGATCCCGGCCGGGTCGTTGTCGAAGTTCAGCGGATAGATGTCCTGGTACTTCTTCGGCGGGTTCTCCGCGTAGGCGATCGTGCCGTCGGCGCGGGTGGTGAACCATTCGGGGTGCTCAGTCACCCACGGGTGGTCGGGGGCGCACTGCAGTGCGATGTCGAGGGCGACCTCCATACCGAGCTTGGCGGCTTCTGCGACGAAGTGGTCGAAGTCGGCAAAGGTGCCCAGTGAGGGTTCGATGGAGTCGTGGCCGCCGTCCTGGCTGCCGATGGCATACGGCGATCCGGGGTCGTCCGGTCCAGCGGTCAGGGAGTTGTTCGGGCCCTTGCGGTTGATCTTGCCGATGGGGTGCACGGGCGTCAGGTAGATGACGTCGAAGCCCATCTTGGCGATCGCGGGGAGGCGCTCAGCGGCAGTGCGCAGCGTCCCGGTGCTCCACTTGCCCGTCTCGGGGTCATAGCGGCAGCCCTCCGAGCGGGGGAAGAACTCGTACCAGGCTCCGTACAGTGCGCGTTCGCGCTCCACCAGCCAGCCGTAGTCGGGGCTGCCGGTGACGAAGTCGCGCAGCGGGCGCGTCTGCAGTTCGGCGGCGAGCTCCGCTTGGAGTCCGGCTTGCAGCCGCTTGGTCACTGGCAGCTCGGTGTCACGCAGGGTGGTGATCGCAGTGCGCAACAACTCTCGGCCTGCCTCGGGCCGCTGCACCTCTTCGTCGCAGCGAGTGAGCAACCGGGCGCCCTCTTCGAGCATGACCTCGACGTCGACCCCGGCCTCGACCTTGATCTTGGCGTCGTGTTGCCAGGTCGCGTACGGATCCGACCAGCCCTCGACCCGATAGGTCCAGTTGCCGGGCCGATCCGCGGCGACGGTGGCCTCCCAGTAGTTCAGCCCTTCGTTCAGGCAGCTCATCGGGATGTGGTGAGTGCCGCCGGTGGGGTCGGTGAGCACCACCGTGGCGTTCACCGCGTCGTGTCCCTCACGAAAAACGTTCGCGGAGATGACGACGTCTTCGTCAACGACGGCTTTGGTGGGAAAGGCTCCCCCCTCGATCACGGGTTGCACATCCATGACCGGTATGCGCCCCAGCGGACGCTGGCCGGGGGGCAGGCTCGAGGCGGGGACAGCAGGGAGCGCGGGCGTAGTCGTCACAGGGCTGACGCTATCGGTTCGGGACGCCAATGTGCATCGGGAGGTGCTCGATGCGTGGCCTGCCCGCGCGCCTTCCGGTTCAGTTCCAGCGGAGGTCATCACGCGCCCGCCCGAACCAGGTAGAGCTGCAGGCTTGAGGCGCCCACCAGCAGCGAGGTCCCGGGCGCGACGGGCTCACCGAGCGTTTCCGCATCCAATGCCTCCAGCGACGGCGGCTGCTCCCATGAGCTGTCCCAGAGCAGATGGAACGACCCGTCCTGATCGAGCGGCGGGAGTGTGACGGTTTCTTCGGTGGGTTTGCCCTGAAAGGTCAACAGGATCGAGTGCGCGCTGAGGCCCTCGCCTTTGAGCAGCATCTGCAGCACCCGGCAACGTGGGTCCTCCCACGAACCGTTCGTCATCGCCTCCCCGTAGCGGCCGTACCAGCGCACGTCCGCGCGTCCGTCGCCGGGCTGGGGCGCGGAGGAGAAGAACGAACCTTGTCGCAGCACCCGATACCGGCGCCGCACGGCTGTCAAGAATCGGGTGGTGGCGATGAGGTCGCCTTGCCAGGGCGCGTGCTCCCAGTCCAGCCATGACGTTTCGTTGTCCTGGCAGTACGCGTTGTTGTTCCCGCCCTGGGTGCGTCCGAATTCGTCGCCGGCGCACAGCATCGGCGTCCCCTTGGCCAGCAGGGTGGTGGCCAGCAGGTTGCGCACTGAGCGGCGACGACGGGTGAGGATGTCCTCCTCGATGGTCAAACCCTCCGCGCCGTGGTTCCAGGACCGGTTGTCACCGTGGCCGTCTCGGTTGTGCTCCCCGTTGGGTTCGTTGTGTTTGCGTTCGTAGGCGGTGGTGTCGGCCAGGGTGAAACCGTCGTGGGAGGCGACATAGTTGATCGAGGCGGTAGGCCCACGGTCGCCGTTGCCGAACAGGTCCTCACTGCCGGCCAACCGGGTGGCCAGCTCACGCACGCCGTGCCCGTTGGCTGCTGAACCGGCCACATCGGGCAGCCAGAAGGTGCGCACGGTGTCGCGGAACCTGTCGTTCCATTCGCAGAACGGCGGCGGGAACTGGCCGGTGCGCCAACCGTGCATCCCGATGTCCCACGGTTCGGCGATGTGCTTGAGTCGCCGGAGCACCGGGTCGGTGCGGATGGAGATGAAGAACGCATGGTTGTCGTTGAATTCGTCCTGTGGGCCGCGGGCGAGGGCGACACCGAGGTCGTACCGGTAACCGTCGACACCGCATTCTTCGGCCCAGTAGCGCAGCGAATCGAGCACCATCCCGCACACGTAGGGGTTGCGCAGATCGAGGGTGTTGCCGCAGCCGGTGACGTCGACGTTGTGCCCCCACCCGTCGAGGCGGTAGTAGGAGGAGGCGTCGATACCCCGCCAGCTCAGGGTCGGTCCGTCGTTGCCTTGCTCGCAGGTGTGGTTGAAGACGACGTCGAGGATGACCTCGATACCGGCCTCGTGCAGGGCGTCGACCATCGCCCGGAACTCCTGAAGGACCTCCTGCGGGTCATCGGCGAGGGCGTAGGCGGCGTGCGGGGCGAAGAACCCCAGGGTGTTGTACCCCCAGTAGTTGTGCATTCCGGCCTGGGCGAGGTGCCGCTCATCCATGAAGGCATGGACCGGCAGCAGCTCCAGGGTGCTCACCCCGAGGTCGCGCAGGTGCGCGATGAATGCAGGGTGTGCCAGGCCGGCGTAGGTGCCGCGTAGTTCCTGCGGGATGCCGGGGTGGCGCAGCGTCGCTCCCCGAACGTGGGCCTCGTAGACGATGGTGTCGGTCCACGGCACCCGCGGGCAGGGCCGTGGCCTGGTGAGGCTGGTGGTGTCGATGACGACCGCGCGCGGGGTCACGGGGGCGCTGTCTCGGTCATCGCGAACATCGGGGCTGCCTTCGAACTGCGCGTCGACCTCGTGGCCGAACAGTTCCGGACTCCACCGGGGTGGCCCGTCGATCGCCCGCGCGTACGGGTCGAGCAGCAGCTTTGCCGGGTTGTGGCGCAGGCCCACAGCTGGGCGCCACGGACCGTGGACTCGGAATCCGTAGCGCTGCCCCGGCCCTACCTCGGGCAGGTGCACCGACCACACGTGATGCACGCGGTCGGTCATCGGTATGCGCCGCTCGCTCGTGCCCTCGTTGTCGCCGGTGTCGAACAGGCAGAGCTCCACCGCCTCGGCGTGGGAGGCGAACAAGGCGAATGTCGTTCCATCCTCACCCGGCGTGGCACCGAGCGGAGGGGCGACGTCGAGGTGAGGACGCATGCGGTTCAGGGTACGGGAGCCCTTCACGCCCGATGTGCGGGGCGATGCAGCGTCGTTTCGTGCGGGTTCGAGAAGCGGGCGACCAGGGCGAGGAGCGCTGACGCCCAAGCCAGTAGCGGCCCGACCCAGGCGGTATCGGGGGTCCCGTCCGAGAGGGCGGCGGTGATTCTCAGAATGGCCACCAGACTGCGGACTGGCCTATGGGCGTGTCATTTCCTCGGGTGCTCGGCTGCGGGGGAGGGTCGTGAACGATCCTGCGCTTTTCAGCGGCACTGCTTTCCGGGTGCCGATCCGCTGGACCTGCGGACTGCGATGGTGTGCGTCCACCTTCCGGTCACCGGGTGGGCATCACGATCGAGGCATGTTTGTCGAGGAGAATGCGTTCCTCTCCGGCGGTGCCGGGTCGGTTTCTGCGGTGTTTCTCGCTACGGTGGTTACATGACTGACCCCACATCCCTCCCCAGCTTCCCGCCTCCCGCCGGTGAGCACCCCTTGCGCGGACGCGTCATCGACGCGCTCTCCGATGAGGGTTTCCGCCCCGATATCGATGCAGATGGCGACGTCAGCTACAAGGTCGAGGGCCACCAGCTGTTCGTGCACTGCGCCGAGGGTGAAGTCCCCGTCATGCGGGTGTTCGGCCAGTGGCAGATCGGTGAGGACCTGCCCACCGATGAGACGCTGCAGCTTCGCAACGCCAACGACCTGTCGCTGCGCCTGAACATCGTCAAGGTCGGCGTGAACAACGGAACGCTCGTCGTCACGGCTGAGCACATCGTCGGCCCGGACGCCGACGTGCGCGCCCTCATCGCGATCAGCACTCAGCTCGTGCTGACAGCCGTGCAGTTCTGGCACCAGATGATGCTGGGCCAGGATGTCTTCGGCGAAGGCGCTGCGCCGCAGGAAGGCTGAGCCCCTACCCACGTTTTCTCGTCGGGACGTTGCCCCCTGGTGTGGGGTGCGTCCCGACGAACGCGTTCGGGGCCGGATGGGTGGGCCCGAGAAAGCCGGGGTCACTGCGGACAGTGGCGTCGAACAACTAGGTAGCGCATCTGGGTAGACAGTCAATCTAGTCAGGGATACGATCTAGTCATGTCCACCTCCTGGCCCAGCGAATGGCTCCGCGGAGTGATCGGCACCTGCGTGTTGCGGGTGCTGGCCGAGGGGCCCACCTACGGCTACGCCATCTCGGCCAGCCTCGAAGAGCTAGGCCTGGGGGCTGTCAAAGGCGGCACGCTCTATCCGCTGCTGCGCCGGTTCGAAGAGGCAGGTTGGGTCGAAATCGAATGGCGGGCCGGTGATGGTGGGCCGGGGCGCAAGTACTACGCGCTGACCACCAGCGGTCGGGAACAGCAGCGCCAGCAAGCTGCCGCGTGGACTGAATTCGCCCGTTTGACCGCTGACTTCGTTGCCGCGCCAGCGGCAACAGCATCTGCGACGTCGGATGCAGCGGCTCACGGCGGCTCACTCCGGCACGACTCCTAGGAGAGGTCATGGCCTACGACACCCGAACCCCGCACCTGGATCCGCACTGGGTGGATGAATTCGTTCTCGAACTGCGCCTGCGTGACGTGCCCGGCACCAGCATCGGGGCTGCGCTGGCCGAGGCGGAGTTGCACTGCGCCGACAGCGGCCAAGGCGCCCGGGACGCCTTCGGTGACCCGGCGGAATACGCGCGCAGCCTCTCATTGCCAGCCAGTCCGCTCTCGATGGGTGCCCTGACCAAGCCGCTGCTGGCCGGGGTTGTCGGGGTGCTCGGCACGCTGCTCACCGCGGATGCCTTCGCGGCTTGGCGCGGGGGCGAAGCGTTGAGGATCACCTGGGGGATGCTCGCCCTGCTCACCCTCAATGTCGCAGTGGTTGCGGTCCTGCTATTCACGCTGAACCGTGCGTTGGAGTTCGTGTTGCGCCACCCGGTGCGATTCGGCCTGGTGATGGCGGTACACGTTGCCGCGAGTGTGGGGGTTCTCCTGCTCTTCCCCTCGGTGGCAGCTACGGCGCCTGCGGCCGGGGCGCTGCTGGTGGGAGTGCTGCTGCTGGCGCTCTCGATCCCGCTGCAAGCTGCTGCGGCCCAACTGAACGATCCTGTCGTCGGGCCTGGTGAGGCTGCCGGGATAGGCAGCGACCCCGACCCATCGCCGAGGTGGATGCGGCTGGCGAACCTCGCCCTCTTCCCGGCGCTCACGCTGGCCCTGATCGGTCTGGATTTTGTCCTCTCGGCACTCCAGTAAGTCCTGAGGCGACGTTTTGCCGCAGGTCAGCGGCTGTGTGTGGACGCTCACGCCGCTGGGCGGTTGGGAGTGTCGGCCCCGTTGCTTAGGCTCAGAGTGGAGTTTCCTCGTCATTGCAACTCTCGAGGGTGTCTGCGTGGGCGGCGTTCGCTGCCCGCTGCGGTGCACCGCGAGCAGGCCACGGCGGGTGGCGCCCCGCGCCTACGAAATCGCAGAACCAACAAGAGAGGGCACGACATGAACATCGTCGTCTGTGTCAAGTACGTCCCTGATGCACAGTCAGACCGCACATTCGACAGCTCCGACAACACGACCGATCGAGTAAACGTCGACGGTCTGATGTGTGAGCTCGACGAATATGCCGTCGAAGAGGCCCTCAAGATCAAGGAGGCCGGGGAGGGTGAAGTCACCGTCTTGACCATGGGGCCGCAGAAGGCGGTCGACGCGGTCAAGAAGGCGCTGCAGATGGGCGCCGACAAAGCCGTGCACGTGTGTGACGACGCCCTTGCCGGGTCGGACTCGGTCGCTACCTCCTTGGTTCTGGCCAAAGCTGTCGAGAAGATCGGCGGTGTCGACCTGGTACTGACCGGGATGGCTTCCACCGACGGTGAGATGTCGGTCGTTCCGGCGATGCTCGCCGAGCGTCTCGGCCTGCCACAGGTCACCTTCGCCTCGGAGTTGACGGTAGAGGGTGGGTCGGTGACGATCCGCCGCGACGGCGACGTGGCGACGGAGATCATCACCTCCAGCCTCCCGGCCGTGGTGTCGGTCACCGACCAGATCAACGAGCCGCGCTACCCCTCGTTCAAGGGGATCATGGCCGCCAAGAAGAAGCCGATGGAAACCTGGTCGTTGGCCGACCTGGGGGTCGAAGCGAGCGAGGTCGGTCTCGACGCGGCGTGGACCAAGGTCCTGGAGACCAAGAAGCGTCCTCCGCGCCAGCAAGGACTGGTCGTCACCGACGACGGCAGCGGCGGCGCAGTGCTGGCGCAGTTCCTGTCCATGCAGAAGTTCATCTGAGACGACCAGGATCGAAGGAGTAGATCACCATGACCGAAGTTCTCGTTCTGGTCGACCACGTCGACGGGCAGGTTCGCAAGACCACTGCCGAAATGCTCACGCTGGCAAGCCGTATCGGCGAACCCTCAGCAGTCTTCATCGGTGAGGGATTCGACGCCGCTAAGGAATCGCTGGCCAAGTACGGCGCAGCCAAGGTGTACCGCGTGGAAGCGGCTGACATCTCCGACTACCTCGTGGCACCGGTGGCCGAGGCGCTGGCCCAGATCGCCGAGACGGCTCAACCGGCCGCGATCCTGGTTTCCAGTTCGGCCCACGGGAAGGAGATCGCGGGCCGTCTCGCGGTCAAGCTCTCTTCGGGTCTGATCACCGACGCGGTGGATGTGCGCGCCGGCAGCGAAGGGATCGAAACGACCCAGTCGGTCTTCGCCGGCGGCTGGACCGTCGATGCCAGCGTCACCCGTGGCACCCCGATCATCACCGTCAAGCCCAACTCGTGCGCCCCCGAAGAGTCCGCCGGTGCGGCCGCTGACGAGGTCGTGCAGGTGAGCATCTCCGAGGGTGCCAAGGCGGCCAAGATCACCGAGCGCCGCGAAAAGCAGGCCAGCGGCCGTCCGGAGTTGACCGAAGCGGCGATCGTCGTCTCCGGTGGTCGCGGCACCGCCGGCGACTTCACCAAGGTCGAGGAGTTCGCCGACAGCCTCGGCGCTGCGGTGGGCGCCTCGCGCGCCGCGGTCGACGCCGGCTGGTACCCGCACACCAGCCAGGTGGGTCAGACCGGCAAGCAGGTCTCGCCGCAGCTGTACGTCGCGTGCGGCATCTCCGGTGCCATCCAGCACCGGGCCGGTATGCAAACCTCCAAGACGATCATCGCGGTGAACAAGGACGAAGAAGCCCCGATCTTCGAACTGGTTGACTTCGGCGTAGTCGGTGACCTCTTCGAGGTTCTCCCACAGGCCACCGAGCAGGTTCAGTCGCAAAAGGGCTGAGCAGACCACACCCCGATGGGCCGCTGCACGCCATGTGCGTGCGGCGGCCCGTCGTCGTATCCGGGGGAGTGCGAGGCCGCGGAGACAGCGCTGCCGGAATCCCAGCCCGGGGCCGACCTGCAGGCGCGGGACGCTTGACCCAGGCTGAGCCGGTGTGCTGTGGACCGGACACCGAGTCGGGCATCGCACCGACGGCGGCTGGTTGATGGCACTGAGCCCCGACGGCTTCGGGGGGCGGCGTCGGGGCTCAGTGGTCAGGGGGGAGGTGTACACCTCGGGGGCAATTGTGTCGCCCTTGGCAAAGAAGTTGAAAACAACATTACCGGAGTGAGTGGTCATCTCCGCAGCTTGTTGGACTGTTGCGCAAAGGCGGCGGGGCGGGTGCGCAGGCGCGGCTGTTCACCGGGGGTCGTAGCTACCAGGCGTGGTTCGTAGACTCCATGGCGTGACCGACGAGCGACGATGTGTATATCTGGACCATGGCGCGACGACACCGGTGCTGCCGGAGGTCATCGAGGCCATGGCCGCCGAACTGTCTCATGTCGGCAACCCCTCCTCCCTGCACGGCCCCGGGCGAGCCGCCCGAGGCCGCGTCGAGGAAGCCCGCGAGAAGCTGGCAGACGCGCTGGGGGCCACCGCATCCGAGATCGTCTTCACCTCCGGCGGTACCGAGTCTGACAACCTGGCGATCACCGGGATGTTCCGTCATCGCCACCGTCAAGACCCCCGTCGCCGACGGGTGCTGGTGGGTGCGATCGAACACTCAGCCGTCCTGGACACCGCCGAAGCGCTCGCCGAGCACGAAGACGCGCAAGTGACCTTGGTGCGTTGTGACAGTGCGGGCATCATCACCCCCGATGCGCTGCGTGAAGCACTGCTCGCCACCTGCGGCGACAACGCCGACGATGTGGCGCTGGTCTCGATCATGTGGGTGAACAACGAGGTCGGGGTGGTGCAGCCGATCGCAGAACTGGCGGCGGTGGCTCACGAGTACGCCGTGCCGTTCCACACCGATGCCGTGCAGGCGGTCGGGCAGGTTCCGGTCGACTTCGCCGCCAGTGGCGTCGACGCGATGTCTGTCTCCGGACACAAACTCGGGGGCCCCGCAGGGGTAGGCGCCCTGCTGGCCCGCCGCGACGCCCCGATCGCCCCCATCTCCTTCGGCGGTGGTCAAGAGCGCTCACTGCGTAGCGGCACCTTGGCGACCCACCTGATCATCGGCCTGGCGCAGGCCCTGCCTGCCGCTGTGCAGCGCCAACCCGAGCAAGCAGCACGCCTGCTGGGATTACGCGACGCCTTGATCACCGGAGTGCTCGAACAGGTCCCCGGCTCCCAGGTGACCGGGGCCTGGGATCGTGGCGACATGCAGCGTCGCAGCCCCGCCAACGCACACGTGCTGCTGCCGCAGTGCCAGGGCGATTCATTGCTCTTCCTGCTCGACGCCGCAGGTATCGCCTGCTCGACCGGCTCGGCGTGCCATGCCGGTGTGCCCCGTCCGAGCCACGTCGTCCTGGCGCTGGGGCATCCGGAGCAGGAGGCGCAAGGGGCGCTGCGGCTGACCCTGGGTCACGATTCCACCCCGGAGGACGTTGAGAGGTTCATGGCAGCACTACCGGAGTGTGTGGAACGCGCGCAACGGGCCTATCGGGCCGCAGCGGCAAGGAAGGTCGGCTGATGCGCATCGTCGCGGCAATGAGCGGTGGAGTTGATTCGGCCGTCGCGGCTGCCCGGATGCTCGATGCCGGTCATGAGGTCGTCGGGGTGCATCTGGCCTTGTCCCGCAGCGCCGCCACCCTGCGCGAAAGCGCTCGCGGCTGCTGCACGATCGAGGATGCCGGGGATGCGCGCAGAGTGGCGGACCGGCTCGGGATCCCGTTCTACGTGTGGGACATGTCAGAGCAGTTCCAAGCCGACGTCGTCGACGATTTCGTCGCCGAATACGCAGCCGGGCGCACCCCGAACCCGTGCCTGCGCTGCAATGAGCGGATCAAGTTCGCGGCGCTGTTGGAGAAGGCGCTAGCGCTCGGCTTCGACGGGGTCGCCACCGGGCACTACGCCCGCATCATCGAGCCGGGCGATCCCGAATGCAGCACTGGACGACGGGAACTGCATCGCGCGGTCGACCCGGCCAAAGACCAGTCGTATGTGCTCGGGGTGCTGGATGCACAGCAGCTCTCGGCATCCTGGTTTCCACTCGGGGACACCACCAAGCCGCAGATCCGTCAGGAGGCGGCCGAGCGCGGCTTCGCTGTAGCCAAGAAGCCCGACAGCCACGACATCTGCTTCATCGCCGACGGCGACACCCGCGGCTTCCTGGCCCGACAAGTGGAGCGAACCCCGGGGCAGATTCTCGACGCGCAAGGCCAGGTCGTGGGTGAGCACTCAGGCGCGGTGGGCTTCACCGTGGGGCAACGCAAGGGACTGCATCTGCGTCGTCCCGCCGCCGACGGGCGCCCGCGCTACGTCGTCGCCACCGATCCGGTGGCCAACACCGTGACGGTCGGGGCGGAATCGTTGCTGTCCGTGGACCTCATCTACGCCGACCGTGCGCGCTGGTGCGGACCGGTGCCGGTCGGCCCGGTGCAGGTCGGCGCCCAGGTGCGGGCGCATGGCCAGGAGTACCCGGGGACCGCCGTCGCCGATGGCCACGGCGGGATCGAAGTGCGACTGGCCGAGCCGGTACGGGGCGTCGCGCCGGGTCAAGCGGTTGTTCTCTACCAGGGGACCCGGGTGGTCGGCTCTGGAACCATCACCCGCTCCACCCGGCAACGCGCAGCGGCGGGGGCCAGCTGAGGACGCCGGGCAGGCGTGATCGATCGTGAGACCGAGTCTGGTGCCGCAGGCTGCCTGGGCCCGTCACCCGGCTGCGGCCGGGTCGTAAGGCGCACCAGCGCCGTGGTGCGTGCCGTCGATGCTGGCCGGTCTTGCCTGCTGCCCGGAGGTACTCAGAGTTCAGCTCGGTGTGATTGCTGCGGCGGCAGCCTCCCGCTGCTGGAACACCTTCTCAGCGGCGCCGGTGGCGTTGATGGCCCGGGGGAAGCCTGCGTAGACCGCGGCGTGCAGCAGCGCTTCGGTGATCTGCTCCCGGGTGATGCCGACGTTGAGAGCGGCGTTGACATGGACCTGGAGCTGGGGCTCGCAGCCGCCGAGGGCGGTCAGCGCACCGAGGGTGACGAGCTGACGGCTGCGGGCGTCCAAACCCGGGCGCTCATAGACGTCACCGAAGGCGAAGGCGGCGATGTGGTGGGCCAGGGCAGGGCTGGTTTCGCCAAGGGAGTCGAGCACCGCCTCGCCCTGCTCACCGTCGATCCGAGCCAGCACCTGTTGACCGTGCTGTCGGCGGGCGATGTTCTCGGGGCTGTCGATGTCGTGCTGGGCGCTCATGGGCGTGGTCCTTCGCGGTAGGTGGCGAGTTTGTACTCGGTGGCGGCCAGGGCGAGCTGCAGGTCGGTGATCTTGCGGCGGAGGGCCTCGCGGTGATTCCGGAGCAGGTCGACCCGCTCGGGCACCGTCTCAGCGCCGGAATCTGCCAGCTCGATGTAGCGCGTCAGGTCGGCGATGCTCATGCCGGAAGTCCGCATCCGGGCGATGAAGACCAGCCGCCGCACGGCCGCCGGTCCGTAGCGGCGATGCCCGGCCTCGTTCCGTTCGACATGCACCAGGCCGACCCGCTCGTAGTAGCGCAGCGTGTGCGGGCTGAGCTGCAGGTGCTCTGCCGTGGTCGCGATGTCCCAGTCGCCGGCCTCATCGTCGCGGGCCAAATCGGCAAGCGCCTCGACGTCCAGGCCTGAGCCGGGGTCGAGCGCGAGCCTGAGCGCATGAGCGAGCGCGTCCGAATCCATGTCTGGGACGCTACGGCTTAGAGCGCGCTCACACGCAAGCGTTCCCGCCGGCTACCCCGACCTGAGGTCGGTGCGGCCAGGGCGTCCCGCCAACCACTTTTCCGGGAGTTCACCCGCTGCATGCCTGCTGGATGCTCGTGGGTTGTGGACTGGCCTCATCGGTGCGGACCCACGCAGCCGAGGAACCGCGAAAAGAAATGAGCCCAGTGAACCGCTCTGCTGCTCCCGGTCCGTCATCCGCGCATCCGGAGGGCACCTTGCAGCGGCGGCTGGGCACCCGAGACGCCGTTGTCATCGGGCTCGGCTCGATGATCGGGGCCGGCATCTTCGTGGCGCTTGCCCCGGCCGCAGCCGCCGCGGGGAAGTACCTGCTGCTCAGCCTGTGTATCGCGGCTTTCGTCGCCTACTGCAATGCGACCTCCTCTGCCCGGCTCGCCGCGGTGCACCCGGAATCGGGTGGTACCTACCTCTACGGAACTCGACAGCTGGGCCCGTTCTGGGGCTATCTGGCAGGGTGGGCGTTCATCGTGGGTAAGACCGCCTCCTGCGCCGCCATGGCGTTGACGGTGGGTGCCTACGCCTGGCCCGGGCACACCCGCGCGGTGGCGGTGGCCGTCGTCGTGGCGTTGACGGCGTTGAACTGCGCCGGAATCCACAAGTCGGTTGCGTTGACGCGGGTCGTCGTCGTGATCGTGCTGCTGGCACTTGCGCTGTTCGTGGGCAACGGCATTGCAACCGGGCTGTCCGCGTCGTCGCCTGCGTTGCCGGTCAATGCGCTGCCCGTTGCGCCGCTGGGGGTGCTGCAAGCGGCGGGCCTGCTGTTCTTCGCCTTCGCCGGGTACGCCCGTATCGCCACCCTGGGGGAGGAGGTGCGCGATCCGCAACGCACCATCCCGGTCGCGATCCCGATTGCGCTCGGGCTGACGTTGGTGGTGTATGCCGCCGTCGCCGGCACGTTGCTGCTCGTGCTCGGTTCGGGCGGCACCGCCGCGTCGGCCGCACCGCTGCTGGCCGCAGCCCGGCTCGGTCCGGCCTGGATGCCCACTGTCATCCAGGTCGCCGCGCTGGTGGCCGCGACCGGTTCCTTGCTCGGCCTGGTCTTGGGGGTTTCGCGGACCACCTTGGCGATGGCCCGGGACGGCCACCTCCCGGCGCTGCTGGCGCGTGTGGACCAGCGTCGAGGTACGCCGTTGGCCGCGGAGATCACGGTCGGATGCGTCGTGGTAGCGCTGGTACTGCTCACCGATCTGCGTGGCGCGATCGGTTTCTCTTCCTTCGGGGTGCTGCTCTACTACGCCGTGGCGAATGCCGCTGCTCGCACCTTGCCGAGGGCGACGGCCCCACCCCGGTGGGTCCCGATCGGCGGTCTGCTCGGGACGATCGCGCTGGCGGCCTGCCTGCCGGTGGCCTCGGTGCTCAGCGGCGGCGCCGTGATCGCGTTGGGGGCGCTGATCTATGCGCTGCGCGGCGGTTCAGCGCCCACCATGCGCAGGGCGAACTCGCAGTAGCGATCAGCAATCTGCTCCACGCTCCACCGCCCGCCGGGCAGGAACCAGCGAGCCACATCCATGCCGAGCGACAACAGAGCCCGGGTGGTCATCGAGGGGTCGGGGGCATCGAACATGCCGGCGGCGACCCCGTCTTCGACGATGCGCCGTACGTGCTCGTCGAGTTGGCGGCGTAACCCGATGATGTGTTCCCGGTGCTCAGGCCCCAACGATCCGACCTCGTCGTTGACCACCCGGGCGGTCGCCTGGTTGATCGCGTGCTCGACGACGAAGGCGCGCATCACTCCGGTAAGTCGTTCGCGGGGATCGGTTGCCTTGCTGATCGCCTGCTCGACCTCGGCGAGCAGCTCCAGGTGGCCCGCCTCGCACACGACGAAGAGGAGTTCCTCTTTCGAGCGGTGGTGGACATAGATAGCCGCCGGGCTCATGCCGGCGGCCAGCGCAATGTCACGCGTCGTGGTGCCTTTGTACCCGCGAGTGCCGAAAGCTTCGACAGCAGCCAGGAGCAGACGGCGTCGCGAGCTGGGATCAGCCTCAGTGGGCATATGCGCTCCTTCTCGCCGATCTGGACCGGCAGATGTGGCGAACGCCCTCGTGCAGGTCTGCGGAGGGGTTGACGTAGCGGTCTTCTCGCGTCAGTCTAGGGCGCAACGACAACTAAGCAAGCGCTTAGTCAGCGCCGAGCGCCTCGACCAGCAAGTTCCGGTTGGCGCTTGATCGAACGCTGAGACGCTTCCGCTTCGACCTGTGAGGTAGACATGCCACGCAACATCTACTCCGAAGACCACGAGTCCTTCCGTCAGTCCTGCCGGGAGTTCGTCGACCGCACGCTGGCCCCGCGCGCGGAAGAAATGATCCGCGAGCACACCATCGCCCGCGACATCTGGCTCAAAGCCGGGGAGCAGGGTCTGTTCGGTCTCTGCGTGCCCGAGGAGTACGGCGGTGCGGGCGTGGACGATTACCGCTTCAACGCGGTCTTCGCCGAGGAGATCGCCGGTTTCACCGCAGCAGTCTCATCCTGTTTCGGTATCCACGCCGACATCACTGCGCCCTACCTCGTCCACTTGGGCACCGAGGAGCAGAAGCAGCGCTGGCTACCCGGCGTGGTCGCGGGCGAGAAGATCCTGTCCATCGGCATGACCGAGCCCTCGGGTGGCTCCGACCTGGCGGCGCTGAAATCCACCGCTGTTCGCGCCGACGACGGCTCCGGGGATTGGATCCTCAACGGTTCCAAGACCTTCATCACCAACGGCTACCAGTGCGACCTGGCCGTCGTGGCCGCTCGTACCGATCCCACCAAGGGCGCCAAGGGCATCTCGCTGTTCGTCCTGGAGAAGGAGATGGCCGGATTCACCAAGGGCCAGCCCTTGGACAAGGTCGGCCAGGTCGAATCAGATACCTCCGAGCTGTTCTTCGACAACGTGCGGGTGCCTGCCGATCACCTTCTTGGAGACGAAGGCATGGGCTTCATCGCGATGATGCAGCACCTGCCGCAGGAGCGAATCGGCAACGCCATCGCCAACATCGCCAACGCCAAGCAGATCCTCATCGAGACGATCCAATACACCAAGGACCGCAAGGCCTTCGGGCAGCCCATCGGTTCCTTCCAGCACAACAAGTTCAAGATCGCGGAGATGGTGACCGCGGTCGAAGTGGCGCAGGCCTACATCGACGACTGCGTCATCGCGCACACCGAGGGCAAGCTCACCCCGGTCGACGCGGCGAAAGCCAAGTGGTGGGCCGCCCAGGTGCAGTGCGATGTACTCGACGAGTGCGTTCAGTTGTACGGCGGCTACGGCTACATGAACGAGTACCGGGTCGCCCGCGCCTGGCGTGACGCGCGCGTACACAAGATCTGGGCCGGCACCAACGAGATCATGAAGGAACTCATCGGACGGGACCTCGGCCTGTGAACCCCCGCCTGCAGGGCAGCACCGCACTGATCACCGGCGCCAGCCGCGGCATCGGGCTGGACATCGCCCGCCGCCTGGTCGAAGAGGGTGCGCGGGTCGTGCTGACGGCACGCAACCCTGAGCCGCTGGCCGAAGCCGTGGCCGGGCTGGGCGGGGAAGACGTAGCCATCGGCGTCGCCGGAAAATCCGACGACGCCGAGCACCGGGAACACGCCGTCGCGCAGGCCATCGAGAAGTTCGGTTCGCTGGACATCCTGGTCAACAACGCCGGCATCAACCCCGCCTACGGCCCGCTGATGAAGCTGGACCCGGGAGCCTCGCGCAAGATCCTCGAAGTCAACGTGATCGGCACTTTGGGCTGGGCGCAGTGCGCGCACGCCGCTTGGTTGGGTGAGCATGGCGGCGCCATCATCAACATCGCGTCCATCGCCGGTTTGCGGCCGGCCCCCGGGATCGGGATGTACGGGGTCAGCAAGGCTGCCGTCATCCACCTCACCGAGGAACTGGCCTACGAACTGGGGCCGAACGTGCGCGTCAACGCGGTCGCCCCGGCAGTGGTGAAGACCCAATTCGCGACCGCCCTGTACGAGGGCCGCGAAGAGGAGGTGGCCGCGGCTTATCCGCTGAAACGACTCGGCGAACCCCGTGACATCAGCGGCGCCGTCGCCTTCCTCGCCTCACCCGACGCCGGGTGGATGACGGGGCAAACCCTCGTCGTTGATGGCGGCGTCACCCTCGGTGGCGGATTCTGAGTCTGCACCTCCGCCCCGCTCCACCCCTCTGCTAGGAGAAACCCCTTATGTCTGAATCTCAGCGTGTTGCCATCGTCACGGGTGCGGCCCGCGGCATCGGTGCCGCGATCGCCACCCGCCTGGCTGCCGACGGTCGAGCCGTCGCCGTGCTCGACCTGGACGAGCAGGCCTGCCAGCAGGTCGTGGACCAGATCGACGCAGCGGGCGGTCGCGCTCTGGCGCTCGGCTGCGATGTCGCCGACGAGGCTGCGGTCGCGGCTGCGGTCCAGCGGGTTGCTACCGAACTCGGTGCGCCGACGATCCTGATCAACAACGCCGGTGTCATCCGGGACAACATGCTGCACAAGATGAGCGTGGACGACTGGGACACCGTCATGGGGGTGCACCTGCGCGGGGCGTTCCTGATGACCCGGGCAGTGCGCGAGCACATCGCCGCTGAGAAGTTCGGCCGCATCGTCAACCTGTCCAGCACCTCGGCGCAGGGCAATCTCGGCCAGGTCAACTACTCGGCCGCCAAGGCCGGGATCCAGGGCTTCACCAAGACGCTGGCTTTGGAACTGGGCCGGTTCGGTGCGACCGCGAACGCCATCGCCCCGGGCTTCATCGAGACCGACATGACGCGCGCGACAGCCGAGCGGATGAAGCTGAGCTTCGATGACTTCCTGGCCGGTGCCGCCGCGCAGATTCCGGTCGGCCGGGTCGGGCAGCCGGCAGACATCGCCGCTGCCGCCTCCTACCTCACCAGCGACGAGGCGGGCTTCGTCTCCGGCCAGGTCATCTACGTCGCCGGCGGGCCGAAGGACTGAGATGCGGATCTTCGAACGCCTCGAGGACATCGCCGCAGCACAAGGCGAGCATCTGGGCTACAGCTCCTGGCTGGACATCACCCAAGAACGAATCGACGCCTTCGCCGACGCGACCGAGGACCACCAGTGGATCCACGTCGACCCGCACGCGGCAGCGGCCGGTCCGTTCGGGGCGACCATCGCCCACGGCTACCTCACTTTGGCCCTGCTGCCTGCGCTGCTGGCCCAAATCTTGGAGATCCGCGGCGCGAAGATGGTGATGAACTACGGAACCCAGAAGGTGCGTTTTCTCGCGCCGGTTCCGGTGGATTCTCGGGTGCGCCTGGGCCTGGAACTGCAGTCCACCGAGCAGACCGCCACCGGTCTGCGGATTCAACTGGAGGCGACCCTGGAGATCGAGGGCGTCGATCGCCCGGCGCTCGTGGCCGAAGTCCTCTACCTGGCGGTGCCATGAACTCCGCATCCGAACTGCGCGGTCTCGATCTAGCCGCCCTGCGAGCCCACCTCGACCAGAACGCGCCGCACCTGCTTTTGCAGGGGCCGTTGACTGCTCGCCTCATCGCCGGCGGCAAATCGAACCTCACCTTCGAAGTCGGCGACGGACAGGAATCACTGGTGCTGCGCCGCCCCCCGTTGGGGCATGTGTTGGCCACCGCTCACGACATGGGGCGCGAATACCGGGTGATGGAGGCGTTGGCTGCCACCGACGTTCCGGTACCGCGCATGTACCTGTTGTGCGAGGAGCCCAGCGTGCTCGGCGCGCCGTTCTACCTGATGAGCAAAGCTGACGGGACCCCGTATCGCACGGCCTCTCAGCTCGCACCGCTCGGGCCGCAGCGGACCCGGGCGATCGGATTGGAGCTGGTGGAGATCTTGGCCCGGTTGCACCGGGTCGATCCGGCGGCGATCGGTCTGGCCGACCTCGGCCGCCCGGATGGGTTCTACGCCCGGCAGGTCTCCCGCTGGACCCGACAACTGCAGGCCTCGCACAGCCGGGACCTGGCCGGGGCGCGCGAGCTTTCCGTCCTGTTGGCCCAGATCGAGCCCACCCCCCAACCGGCGGCCATCGTGCACGGCGACTACCGCCTCGACAACCTCCTCGTGGACGATCAGGACACGGTCACCGCCGTCCTGGACTGGGAGATGGCCACGCTGGGCGACCCGCTCACCGATGTGGGCCTGCTCGTCGTGTACTCCAAGCTGGCCGAGATGGTGCCCGCCGGCAGCGAACTCGTGCCGGATGTGTCGCAGGCGCCGGGGTTCCCCCCGATCGAGGAACTGCTGAGCACCTACGCCGAACACAGCGGGCGCGACCTGAGCGATCTGCGCGCGTACGTGGGCCTGGCGTTCTACAAGCTGGCGGTCATCCTCGAAGGCATCCATTACCGGTACATCCAAGGTCAGACGCTCGGCGACGGGTTCTCCGATATCGGCGACTATGTCGAGCCGCTCCTTGCCGGCGGGCTGATCGCGCTGCGCGCCTGAGGCTGAACATCGCGCGGCGTCCCTGCAGCCGCGCACGAACTGATCGACCAAGGAGAGACATGGACTTTTCATTCGACCCGCAGACCCTCGAGCTCCAGGAACGGCTGCGCGGGTTCATGGAATCCCAGGTCGCGCCGGCCGAGGCTGACTTCTACCAAGAGCTGGACGCGTTCGACGCGGACGGGCAGCGCTGGGCTTGGAGCGCCACCCCGACCATGCAGCGTCTGCAGGCGGCCGCTCGCGAGCAGGGCTTGTGGAACTTGTTCCTGCCGGGCGAGCACGGCGCCGGGTTGACCAACGTGCAGTACGCCTCGCTAGCCGAGATCACCGGGCACCAGATCCACCTGGCCCCGCCGGCGCTGAACTGCGCCGCCCCCGACACCGGCAACATGGAGGTGCTGGCCGAGTTCGGCTCACCGCAACAGCAGGAACGCTGGCTGAAGCCGCTGCTGGACGGTTCGATCCGCTCGGCTTTCGCCATGACCGAACCGGACGTGGCCAGCAGCGACGCGACGAATATCGAGACCAGCATTCAGCGGCGCGGGGATCGCTATGTGATCAACGGTCGTAAGTGGTGGATCACCGGGGCGATGAACCCGCAGTGCGAGATCTTCATCGTCATGGGCAAGACCGACCCGCAAGCGGACCGACACCGTCAGCAGAGCATGTTGCTGGTTCCCCGGGACACCCCCGGCCTTGAGGTGGTGCGCCCGCTGGACGTCTTCGGTTTCGATGACCGGGAGCACGGCGGGCATGCCGAGCTGCTGTTCCGCGACGTTGAGGTGCCGGTGGAGAACCTCATCGGTGCCGAGGGCGACGGTTTCGGTATCGCACAGGCCCGGCTCGGCCCCGGCCGGATCCACCACTGCATGCGCGCGATCGGCATCGGTGAGCGGGCGCTGCAGCTGATGTGTCAGCGCGCCGCTTCACGGGTCGCCTTCGGTTCGCCGCTGGCCACCCGCGGTATGGTCCAGGAGTGGATCGCCGAATCCCGGGTGCGTCTGGAACAGTTGCGCCTGCTCACGCTGAAGACCGCCTGGCTGATGGACACGGCGGGTAACCGCGCCGCCCACACCGAGATTCAAGCGATCAAGATCGCTACCCCGCGCACGGTGGAGTGGATCGTCGACAAGGCAATCCAGGTGCATGGCGCCGGTGGCCTCAGCCAGGATTACCCGCTGGCTGCGGCCTACGCGGGGGTACGTTCGCTGCGTCTGGCCGACGGCCCCGACGAGGTTCACCTGACCTCGATGGCCAAGCGCGAGATCCGCCGCCAAACCCGCGACTGAGCCGCCCTGTTGTGTCCGCTCGTCCCGACTCTGACGGACCCGGGGACGGCCCGGGCGGGCACAACAGCGTGCGGAACTCCTGCTGGGCTAGTCGCCGATCGCGCCGGGCTGTTCGCAGCGTCGGGCGCGTCGTCGCCGCCACAGCAGCAGGGCAAGCAGCGCCGCAACGCCGAGTAGAGCCACCAACCCCCAGGGTGAACCGGCTGCGGCGATCAGTGCGGCCTCCCACACCGCCCACCCGATGGTGGAGTAGATCGCCGCCCAAGCGAGTGCGCCGGGCACCTGGGCCAAAGCGAAGGCCCCGGCGTTGATCCGCAACACTCCGGCGGCGGCCATGACCAGGGTCTGTAGCCCGACGGTCAGGTAGCAGAGCGGGATCGCGGCGATACCCCAGCGGCGGATGGTCTGCGCCCCGGCATCCACGCCGGCGCCGTCGAGCCATTCAGCGACCCGGGCTCCCCAACCGGTGCGCGGTCGGACTCGCCGCAAGGATCGTTCGGTGACGATGCGCGCGGCCCAATAGATGCATTGGCCGCGGGCCATGCCTCCGAAGAACAGGAAGGTGAAAATCAGCCAGAAGGGCCACCCGTCGAAGACGTCTGGCAACACGGCTGGCTCCTGGGGGGCAGATGGCGGTGGCGGTAGGAGCACGCGCTTTGCTCCTAACTCAGGTTAGCCTTCGCTGGCCACCCGGGTGGGCGCCCCCCGGGTGGGCGGCGGTGTGGCATCCCGGTACAGCCCGGAGATCGCGTGCCCGCCGCAGCTGTTCCAGCGGTTCGCGTGGCGAACGCGGTGTCTGCTTGCGCAGGCGGGCCGCTGCCGCCGGGTAGGTGGCCTCGCCCGGGCCCCGGAGTACGACCTAGTGCCGGGATCGCTCGCCGGTGCAGCTCGGTCGCACGGCCTGAGCGCGTGCTCACGGCCCGAGACCCTGCCGCGACGTCGTACGCTCGCGCTGTGAGCAGAGCAACGGCAATCGGGTCTTGGCCAGGCGATGACATGGCGACGACGCTGCGGATCGTGCGCGACACCTACACCGACGCAGACGAACCCGGCATCCCCTACCTGCCGGAACTGCCGGGCCGGGGCCCCGGTTCGGACATGATCGGCCGCAGCGCGGGCCTGCTCGTCGACCTGCCGGTAGACCTGCAGCCGTCCGGCTGGCGGTTGGTCGACCACCCGGGGCGGGACGCCGAGCGCACCGCTGCGCTGCTGCGCCGCGACCTGGACGACCTGGCAGAAGTCTTCGACGGCTACACCGGTGACCTGAAGGTCCAGGTGGTCGGGCCGTGGACGTTGGTCTCGCAACTGCGGGTCACCCGCGGCGAGCGTGTGGCCGGCGACCCGGGGGCGAGCCGAGACGTTCGACAGTCGCTCACGGAGGGGATCCGTCGCCATCTGGGCGAGGTCGCCCGCCGGGTGCCCGGTGCCCGCCTGATTCTGCAATTGGACGAGCCGTCGCTGCCCTCGGTGTTGGCCGGGGAGTTGAGCACCTCCTCGGGGTTCGGGCGGGTGCGCGCGCTCGATCCGCAGGATGCGCGTACCGGGCTCGCGGAGGTTATCGAGGCGGCCAAGGAACAGGCTGCGCTGGTGGTGGTGCATTGCTGCGCGCCACGGGTGCCGCTGCCGCTGCTGCGAGCTGCCGGTGCGGACGCGATGTCGCTGGACTGCTCGCTGCTCAGCGCGGCCGGCTGGGAGTCCGTGGCGACCAGCGTCGAGGCCGGGGTGGCGTTGTGGGCAGGCGTCGTTGCGACTGACCACGACGAGACGCTGCCGGTGAAAGCGGCGCAGGTGGTCGAACCGTTGGTGCGCCGCTGGCATGAACTCGGTCTGAGCACCGCCTTGCTCGATGACGTCATCCTCACCCCGGCCTGCGGACTCGCCGGGTCCGACCCGCAGCGAGCCACCGCGATCCACCGCCTTGTCAGCGACGCGGCCAAGGAACTGACCTGGCAGGCGCGGGAGGGCTGAATCGCCGTTGCCCGAGGGCTCGGGTCGCGGCGAGCGATTGTCAGTGCGCTGAGAGAAGATGGCGCGCGTGACGTCGTCTGAGGATCTGCCCCGTGAGCACTCCGCCATGTCGCCCCCGGGCGAGCCGGTTGCGCCCCAACCGAGCGAAGAGAACCGCCGTGCCTGGTCGGAGCTGGCCACCCAGGTTCGGGAGCACCAATTCGCTTACTACGTGAACGATTCCCCCACCATCACCGATGGGGAATTCGACGCCCTGCTGCGGCAGCTGCAGGACTTGGAGGAGCGCTACCCGGCGCTGCGGGTACCGGACAGCCCCACCCAGAAAGTCGGCGGCGACTTCTCCACCGCGTTCACCGCGGTGGATCACGTGGAACGCATGCTCAGCCTGGACAACGTCTTCTCACACGAGGAGATGGCCGAATGGGTGCAGCGGGTCACCAACGCTGCCTCGGGAGCCGCTATCCACTTCCTCACCGAGCTCAAGATCGACGGACTGGCCGTCAACCTGCTGTACGAGAACGGTCGGCTGGTTCGAGCCCTGACCCGTGGCGATGGCCGCACCGGTGAGGACGTCACCCATAACGTGCGCACCATCAGCGGTATCCCCACCAAATTGAAGATGCCTCACGACGCCCACGACGACTCCACCCCGAGCGTGCCGATCCCGGAGCTGGTGGAGGTGCGCGGTGAGATCTTCTTCCCCCGCGAAGAGTTCGACACCTTCAACGCGGCGTGGGTCGAGGCGGGCAACACCCCGTTTGCGAACCCGCGCAACGCGGCCGCCGGATCGCTGCGGCAGAAGGACCCGCGGGTCACTGCTTCCCGGCCGCTACGGATGCTCGTGCACGGCATCGGCGCCCGCACCGGCTTCGACATCGAGCGTCAAAGCCAGGCCTACGACATCCTGCGCGGTTGGGGATTGCCCACCTCAAGCCACAACGAGGTCGTCACCGACCTGGCGGGGATTCTGGCGCGCGTCGACTACTTCGAGCAGCACCGACACAGCGTCGAACATGAACTGGACGGCCTGGTCGTCAAGATCGACGAGATCTCGGTGCAGCGCCAACTGGGTTCCACCTCGCGGGCCCCTCGCTGGGCGATCGCCTACAAGTACCCGCCCGAAGAGGTGACCACGCGGTTGCTGAACATCGAGGTCAACGTAGGGCGCACCGGGCGGGTCACCCCGTTCGGGGTGATGGAGCCGGTGAAGGTCGCCGGGTCCACGGTCGAGATGGCCACCCTGCACAACGGTTTCGAGGTCGCCCGTAAGGGCGTGCGCATCGGGGACATGGTGGTGCTGCGCAAGGCCGGCGATGTCATCCCCGAGATCCTCGGCCCCGTGCTCGAGTTGCGTACCGGCGACGAACGCGAGTTCACGATGCCCACACACTGCCCTTCCTGCGGCAGCGTGCTGGCCCCGGCCAAGGAGGGCGACAAGGACATTCGCTGCCCCAACTCGCGCTCCTGCCCGAGCCAACTGCGCGAGCGGGTCTTCGGGTTGGCCTCCCGGGGCGCGCTGGACATCGAGGCCTTGGGTTGGGAGGCGGCCATCGCGCTCACCGACCCCGAGCACAACCGGCCCGACTGGGCTGATGAGGCCGGGGTGCCGGTGCAGCAGCCGGTGCTGGAAAGTGAGGCGGGGCTGTTCGAGATCAGCAGCGACGACCTGGCCGACGTGCAGGTTTGGCGTCGCCCCCGACGCAAGGGGGAAGTGGGGGAGTGGGAACAGCAACCGTTCTTCTTCACCAAGGCCACCGCCAAGGCTGCGGCCAAGCCGCGCGCCACCACCGAGCTGCTGTTCGAGGAATTGGAGAAGGTCAAGACGCGGCCGCTGTGGCGGGTGCTCGTGGCGTTGTCGATCCGCCACGTCGGGCCGACCGCGGCACGCGCGCTGGCAACCCACTTCTCAACGATGGAGGCGATCCGTGCCGCGAGCGTGGACGAGCTCGCTGCGGTGGAGGGCGTAGGCGCTGTCATCGCCGAGTCGGTCATCGACTGGTTCGCCGTGGATTGGCACGCCGACATCGTGGCGCGCTGGGCGCAGGCCGGAATGCGGATGGCAGACGAGCGCGACGAGTCCATCGAGCGGACGTTGGAAGGCGTGACGGTGGTCGTGACCGGTTCCCTCGCGGGTTTCTCCCGGGATGAGGGCAAGGCCGCGATCATCGCTCGCGGGGGTCGCGCGTCGGGCTCGGTGAGTAAGAAGACCGACTTCGTCGTCGTGGGCGAGAACGCCGGGAGCAAGGCCGACAAGGCCGAGGCGTTGGGCGTTCCGATGCTCGACGAGGCGGGGTTCGTCGCCCTGCTGGCCGGTGGACCGACGGCCGTGACTCCCACCGAGGCTGGTGCCGAGAACGCCGCCCACAGCGATAGCGCAAGCACAGCCGGCGCGGACGACCAGGCCCAGGCCGACACCGAGGCCGACGGCCACGCCGGGGAGCAGGAATGAGTGATGCGGGCGTGCCCGGCTCGGCACACCACGACGGGAGCCGCGAGGCGGCCCGCTCGGCTCTCAGCAGCGAGTTGAACGACCTGGCCGGGGCTTGGGGAGCCCCGGGCGCCGTGCAACACGCGGTGGAGCACCTGCCCGACGCGGCCACAGCCGATGTCGCCCACGATTTCTCGGTGACCCTCGGCCTGTTGCTCGGTGACCTGGCCGAGGTGATCCAGATTGAAGCCCGCCGCAGTCACGACGCTCCCGGCGCCGGGGGCGCCGGTTACCCAGCTGCGGCTACCTGCGGCAGCGGGGCGCAGGACGAGAACACCTCCCCGGCCGGCGACGCAGCCACCGGGAGCGGGCCGGGGCAGCGGGGGCCGGCATGACGCGGCGGGCCAAGGACGTGGCGCACGCGGCGGGGTCGGTCTCCGGTGCGGTCGCCGGCGCGGTGTGGCGCCCGTTCGTGCACCCGTGGATGCTCGCCGAGCCTGGGCGGGTGGAACACGGCGTCCGGCAACTGGATGACCATTTGCCTCGTATCGAGGCCGCGTTCGCCGCCGCTGGGGTGGCGGACACCGGCCTGCCTGTTCTCCAGGCGGTGCGAAGCGTGCGGGATGGGCTGGCGAGGCTCGCTGCGTCGATGCAGACCGACGGGGTCCGGTTGCGGCACCTGCTGCGCACCAGGCCTTTCGACCTGAGGCAGATCCGCTCGTGCGCGCATGCCCTGGCGGCTGCGGACGGCGACTGCCGCGCCGCGATGACTCAGGCCCGCGCCCAGCTACCGGGGTTGGGTGATCTGCTGGCCGGGTCGGTGTGGGAGCGCCCCGACCTCACCCCGACCGAGGCGACCCGCGCCGGAGTGGGCGAGGTGGCAACGGCGGATCTGCCTGCTGTCATTGCCCGCTCGCCCCAACTGCTGGCCAGCCTCACCGACCCGGACGACACCGCGGTGCCCGACTGGCTCGCCCCGGCGCTGGATGATGCCGGCACGCAGCGCGAGGCTGGCATGCCACTCCAATCTGGGGCGCGGATCGAGGCGGTGGCCCCCGCCGGTTCCGGTACAGCCAGCCCGGCGCAACTGTCGGCGAGCCTGGAAGCACTCGACGATGACGCGGCGGCGAACCGTCCCGCGCACGAGGCGTCTCTGCTGCGCGTGGATCGGGTGCGCCGCGTGTGCGCCGCGCAGAACCAGGAGAGTCTGACGCGGGCGGTTCTGCTGTTCCCGCGGGTCATGGGCAACACCGACGGGGTGCCGCTGGCGCGGCGTATCCACGCCAACCGTCTCCTGCTGCGCGCCGAGCTGCGCCGGATGGGCGCGGCCGACCTTGCCTTCGTTCATCAGGTCCAGGACGAACGCCGCCGGGACGCCGCCTCGGTGGTGCGTACGTTGCAGGGGGCCCTGCTCGATGCGTGGCTGGCCAACGAGAAGATCACCGCTATCGCCACGTTCGACTCCGGCCGGGCCAGCGCGCGCCGGGGTGAGCTGCGCGATCTCATTGCGCTGACTCAGCGGCTCTTGCACGACCAGGTCAACCAGGGTCGGGGGCGTCGAAGGCATCGGCAGGTGGTGCAGTTCAGTCCTGAAGGTCACGTCGTGGAGTTGTGGGGCTCGATCGACGAAGAGACCGAGCAGGTCGCGGTGTACGTCGGCGGAACCGGCACCACGGTGCGGCAGTTCGGTTGGCCCACGAACATTGCTCGGGCGTTGCTGCGCGCCGACCCGACCGGCCGCACCGCGGTGGTGACGTGGATGGGGGCGCAGTTCCCTGCCGCCATCGGCACCCAGTCCCCATTCGGGAGATTCGCCCGGGCCGCTGCCGCGCCGCTGCGAGATGCGGTCGAGGGGTTGGCCGTGCCGGAACAGGTACCGATCACCGTCGTGGGCCACTCCTATGGCGGCACCATCGTCGGCGCGGCCGAAGCGCTGGGGCTACGGGCTGATCGGGTGGTTCTGGCCGGGGTGCCCGGCATCGGGCCGGGCGTGCGCTCGGTAGCGGACTACCCCGACTGCGACGCGCTCGGCAGGCGGCGGCACGTCACCCGGTACTGCCTGACTGCACCGGGTGACCTGATCCGGGTGTGGCGCAAAGGTAACGCCGCGCTTGCTTCGGCCGCGGCGTTCCGGTTTGCGCCCGTCAGCGCGGCCGCCTCCTGGGTGGGGGAGCGCGTCCTCGGCGCCGACCCGATGACATTGCCCGGCATCATCGACCTGGACCCAGGGATGTGGGAGGTCGATCGTGAGGACCGCCGCGCGGGCGAGATCCTGTTCGGTCCGCGTGGCCACGCCGACACGGTCGAGGAGGGCACGACCTCCTTCCGCCGCATCGTCGCAGTGATCCAGGGCCGCGACCCACGCGAGATCACCCCGCTGCCGGTCGGGCCGGGTCGCCTACCAGGTCACCGGTCCGGAGCGGCGTGACCTCGCCGGAGGCGAGGGGTGTCCCAGGTCCACCTAGACTGATGTCATGCCCCGGATCTCTCGTGACCAGGTCGACCATCTCGCGATGCTCGCGCGCATCGATCTCACCGACGCCGAGAGCGAGCAACTCGTCGGTGACCTGTCGGTGATTCTCGACTCGCTGGCCCAGGTGCGTGAGGCCGCTGCTGAGGACGTGCCAGCCATGTCGCACCCGCAGCCGCTGGTGAATGTCATGCGCGCCGATGAAGCCCGCCCAGGCCTCACCGCGGAGCAGGCGCTGGCCGGGGCGCCTGCCGTCGAAGACGACCGGTTCGTGGTGCCGCGCATCCTCACCGACGACTGAGTAGCCTCGGCCGACTCCGCCGATCGAACCGGACAGGTTCGTCGCTCAGCAACCAGTCGGCCCCACCACCGACTGATGCGTCTCGGGCGCGCTCCGCCCGCACCGAGACCCCGCACCGAATTACACCGCACCGCTCCAGAACCGCGAAGGACTCCCCGTGCCCCCCACGCTCGACACCCCAGAGGCGCTCACCCGCGCGAGTGCAGACGATCTCGCCGCAGCGCTCGCCGACGGCTCGATCACCTCGGTCGAGGCGACCCGCGCCCACCTGGACCGCATCGCCGCGACCGAGCCCGCCGTGCACGCCTATCTCGCGGTCGATGAGGCGGGGGCGCTTGCTACCGCCGCCGAGGTCGACGCCGCGCGCGCCGCGGGGCAGACGCTGCCCGCGCTGGCCGGAGTGCCCATCGCGGTCAAGGACGTCGCGTGCACCAAAGGCCTGGTCACCACAGCCGGCTCGCGCCTCCTGGAAGGCTGGATCCCGCCCTACGACGCCGGTGTGGTCGAACGCCTGCGCGCGGCGCGCCTGCCGATCCTGGGCAAGACCAACATGGACGAGTTCGCGATGGGTTCCTCCACCGAGCACTCCGCCTACGGCGACACGCACAACCCGTGGGACCTCGACACGACCCCCGGCGGGTCCGGCGGCGGTTCGGCCGCAGCGTTGGCCGCGTTCTCCGCGCCCCTGGCCGTGGGCTCAGACACGGGTGGCTCCATCCGCCAGCCCGCGGCATTCACCGGAACGGTCGGCTGCAAGCCCACCTACGGCGCCGTCTCCCGCTACGGCGTGATCGCGCTGGCCAGCAGCCTGGACCAGATCGGCCCGTGCGGGCGAAGCGTGCTCGACACGGCGCTGCTGCATGAGGTGCTCGCCGGGCACGACCCGCGCGACTCCACTTCGCTGAACGCTCCCGTCCCGGCTGTTGTGCAGGCCGCGGGCCGCGCAGACGTCTCGGGCATGAAGGTCGGCGTCATCCGTGACCTGCTCGGTGAGGGCCTGGCGGGGCAGGTGCGCGCCCGGTTCACCGAATCGTTGGAACACCTCGCGGCGGCAGGGGCAGAGATCGTCGAGGTCGACTGCCCGAGCTTCGCCCAAGCCGTGGCCGCCTATTACCTCATCCTCCCGGCCGAGGCGAGCAGCAACCTCGCCCGCTACGACGCCATGCGTTACGGCGTGCGGGTCGAGGCCGAAAGCACCGAACGCACCATGGCCGCCAGCCGCGCCGCCGGGTTCGGCGCTGAGGTCAAACGCCGCATCATCCTCGGCACGTACGCGCTCTCCTCGGGCTACTACGACGCCTGGTACGGGCAGGCGCAGAAGGTGCGCACCCTCATCGCCCGCGACTTCGAAGCCGCGTTCGCCCAGGCCGATGTGCTGGTCTCGCCCACGGCGCCCACCACTGCGTTCCGCCTCGGGGAGAACAACGAGGACCCGTTGGCGATGTACCTGGCCGACATCACCACGATCCCGGCCAACCTTGCAGGCCTGCCCGGGCTCTCCTTGCCCAACGGCTTGGCGGAGAACGGGATGCCCAGCGGATTCCAGGTCTACGCCCCCGCCATGGCCGATGATCGGCTCTACAGCGTCGGCGCCGCGCTCGAAGCGCGCCTGCACCAGGAGTGGGGCGGCTCACTGCTGCAGCAGATCCCCGAGCTGAACCTGGCGGGGCAGCCATCAGCATCCACCACGACTGCGACCACGTCGGAGGTCACCCGATGAGCACCACCGAATCCAGGACCTATGACGACATCGAGCCGCTGGACCTCGACGCTGCGCTGGAGGCCTACGACCCGGTGATGGGTCTGGAAGTCCACGTCGAACTCTCGACGAACTCCAAGATGTTCTGCAGCTGTTCCACTGAGTTCGGTGCAGCGCCCAACACCCACGTCTGCCCGGTGTGCCTGGGCCTGCCTGGGGCGTTGCCGGTGGTCAACGCCGCGGCGGTCGACTCCGCCATCCGGATCGGTCTGGCGCTGGGGTGTGAGGTCGCACCGCACTCGCGGTTCGCCCGCAAGAACTACTTCTACCCAGACATGACCAAGAACTTTCAGACCAGCCAGTACGACGAGCCGATCGTGCATGACGGCCACCTGGACATCGAAATCCCCACGGGCGTGGGGGACGAGACCGAGACCTTCCGGGTTGAGATCGAGCGGGCCCACATGGAGGAAGACGCCGGCAAGCTCACGCACGTCGGTGGCGCCACCGGGCGCATCCAGGGGGCGGGGCACTCGCTGATCGACTACAACCGTGCCGGTATTCCCCTCATCGAGATCGTCACCAAGCCGATTGTCGGCGCGGGCGCTCGGGCCCCACAGATCGCCCGCGCCTATGTGGCGGCGCTGCGGGAGATCATGCAGGCACTGCGCGTCAGCGATGCCCGTATGGAGCAGGGCTCGCTGCGCTGCGATGTCAACCTCTCGTTGCGTCCTCGCGTTGGGGAAGCGAGCAGCGCCGAGCAGCTCGCGGTGCCGTTAGGCACCCGCACTGAGACCAAGAACGTCAACTCGTTGCGCAGCGTCGAGGCCGCGGCCACCTTCGAGATCCGTCGTCAAGCCGCCGTACTCGCTGCGGGCGGGAGCATCATCCAGGAGACGCGCCACTGGCACGAGGACTCCGGCCAGACCACCTCGGGTCGGCCCAAGTCTGACGCCGACGACTACCGCTACTTCCCTGAGCCTGACCTGGTCCCTGTCGCGCCGAGCCTGGAGCACATCGAGCAGTTGCGGGCCACGCTGCCCGAGCCGCCTGCCGCGCGCCGCAAGCGCCTGCAGGGGGAGTGGGGCTACTCCGACCTGGAGATGCGTGACGTGCTCGGCTCGGGGGCGCTGAACCTCATCGCCGACACCGTCGATGCGGGCGCCTCACCTGCCGCGGCAAAGAAGTGGTGGCTCGGAGAGATCGCCCGTCGCGCCAAGGCCGAGGGTGTCGAACTCACCGCGTTCAGCATCGAACCTGCGCATATCGCCGAGCTCGACGGTCTTGTGCACAGCGGCCGCCTCACTGACGCGATGGCCCGCCAGGTCCTGGACGGGGTGCTGGCAGGCGAAGGCTCCCCGGAGGCGGTAGCGGATGCGCGCGGCCTGCAGGTGGTCTCCGACGACGGTGCGCTCAGCGCGGCCGTCGAAGCCGTCATCGCCCGCAACGAGGCCATCGCGCAGAAGGTGCGCGGCGGCAAGGTGGCGGCAGCCGGTGCTCTGATCGGTCAGGTCATGAAGGAGATGAAGGGCAACGCGGACGCTGCAAAGGTTCGCGCGCTCATCCTGGAGCGTCTCGGCGTCGAAGATTGAGCCGATGAACCGCGGCGTCGTCTTCATCCTGCTCGCCGCGACTGCCTGGGGTTTTCTCGGGATCTTCGGCAAGGGCGCCCAGGACGCGGGGGTACCGGCGCTGGAGGTCGGCTTGTGGCGGGCTGTCATCGGCGCGGTGTTGTTCATCGTGCACGCGGCGGTGCTGCGGACTCGGCTGCCGCGTGGCAGGGACCTTGTGGCCACCCTCATCTTCGGGGTGCTCGGGGTGGGCGTGTTCTACGGTTCCTACCAGCTCGCGGTGCGCGAAGGTGGGGCCAGCCTGGCCAGCGTTCTGCTCTATACGGCGCCGGCGTTCGTCGCCGCGTTCGGTGGGGTCGTGTTGCGGGAGCGCCTCGGGCGCCGGGAGCTCATCGGGGTCATCGGCGCGGTCGTCGGGATCGCGCTCATCAGCCTGGGCGGTGGCACCGGGATCAGCGTCACGGCAGCTTCCCTGGGTTACGGCGTGACGGCCGGGTTCACCTATGCGCTGTACTACCTGTTCGGAAAACTCGTCTTCAGCCGCTATGACCCGGTGGCCGTGTACGCGGTGGCGCTGCCGGTGGGCGCTGCGTGCCTGCTGCCGTTCGCGCCGCCCGGGGCGCACCCCGCGCTGGCCTGGAGCCACCTGGCGGGCGTCGGGGTGATCAGCACCTACCTGGCGTATCTGGCGCACGGGGCCGGACTGCAGCGGTTGCCGGCCACCCGGGCTAGTGTCATTGCCACCGTCGAACCGGTCGTTGCTGCCGGGCTTGCGGCGCTGTTGTTCGGGGAGCGGTTAGGGCCGCTGGCGCTGCTCGGTGCGGCCGGGGTGATCGCTTCGGCGGTCTATCTTGCCGGGGCCGGGCGCAACCAGACGTAAGCGAACAGGCATCCTGGTTCTTGTGAACCCTGGTACCGAATCGATTCCCCTGCCCGGTCATGCCCCAGAGGCGGTCGCAGCCTGCGAGGACGACGCGGACCTGCCCGGTGAGAACCCCGGGCTGCGTCTGCTCGTGGTGATGCGTCATGCCAAGGCTGCCGGGCATCACCGTGGCGGCGACCAGCAGCGCCCGTTGACCGAATCCGGGCGTAAAGCGGCTGCCCAGATGGGCCGCTGGTTGGTGCGCCAAGGTGTGCGTCCGGACGTTGTGGTTACCTCCCCGTCGGTGCGCACCTTGCAGACCTGGGAGGGGCTGCGGGTCGGTGGGATGCGGGCCGATGATGTGTGGGCCGATGCGGGCATCTACGGGGCGGACACCACCGACCTCATCGAGTCGGTGACCAGCGTGCCGGATGACGTGCAGACCCTCGTGTTGATCGGTCACGCCCCGGGTGTGGGCGACCTCGTGGCGCTGTTGGAGGATCACACCGGTGGCGGCGAAGCGATACGCGCTGATCAGCGTGCCTGGCCCCCCGGCTCGGTGGGTGTCATCGCGCATCGGGGGCCGTGGGAGACCTTCCCCGGGGAGGACACCGCGCTGGTGGCCTTCCACACCCCGGATCGCTGAGCGCGGGCGTAGCCGCACGGCGGGGGCCAGGTGTGACGTGGATCATGTTTTGCGCCACCTTGCCGAATGTGACGCGACGGCAAGGTTGTTGACCGCGGCCACGCCTACGCTGCCGCCAGCACCCGCTTCTGACTCCTCATAAGTAGTCAGGCCGGCGGCTGCCCGGCCGATCTCGATGGAGTGCAGCCCCTGCCAGGGCGAGCACCTGGATCCCACGGATGGGGTCCGGCCATGGAGGGAAGGACGCAGGATGCGTTGGGCTACCAGAACTGCGGCGTTTGCACTGAGCGCGGCTGTATTGACTGCACAGGTCCCTGCGGCGTTCGCCGCCACCAATGACGACCCCACCGCAGCGGTGCAAGGGGTCGTGGAGAAACTCGCCGAGGAGCGCGGCGCTCACCAGGGTGAACAGGCCCCTGCTGCGCTGCGGCTTACCGATGGCAGTCGGGTGCGCGTAGACCCTGACTCCTTGGCCGCCTCCAAGCCCGGCGACACCGTTGAAGTGACGGTCCCGGTACCGGCCTCCGTGGTCGCCGCAGCCAGAAAGAGCACCGTCGTGCCCGGCGAGGACGGTCCGGTGAAACTGGATCGCTCCGACCTGGAGCAGGCCTCCTCCCACCCTGCTGTGGCCGGCTCCGACCTGAGCTCGGCCACGGCCGCGTCCGTTACCTCCACCGGCACCCTCACCACCCCGACCCAGGTTCGGGTTGTCCATCGGGCCGCCCGGCCCTCGGTCCGGGCCGTGCATGACATCACCGTCGCGCTGGCGGTGCCGCAGGGTTTGCGGGCCCGGCCGGCCACTGCGGCACAGGTGCGCAGCCAGATCGCTGCAGCTTCGGACTATTGGTCAGAGCAGACCGGTGGGGCTGTGACGTTGCGTGCCGGGAACATCTCAGCGCCGTACACCTCCAGCTACCGCTGCGGCGACGACGTCTTCGCGATGTGGACCGAAGCTGCCCGGGCCACAGGGTTCACCGAAGGTCCCAACAAGCACCTCGTCGTGGTGTACCCGCAGTCGGCGCTCTCGGCCGGGTGCGACTACGGCCTGGCCACCATGGGCAGCTCACCCAGCGCCGGGGGAGTCATCTACGTCTCGGACACCGCCTGGCCCGTCCTGGCACACGAGATCGGGCATAACTTCGGCTTGGCGCACGCCAAATCGCTGCGCTGTTCCAGCCGCTCCGATGTGTCGCTGACCAGGCTCGCTTCGGGTTGCGCGGTGCTGGACTACGGCGACCCGTACGACATCATGTCGGCCTCGACACGCGACAGCGCCGGGTCGCTGTCCACGCCGCAGGCAGCCCGAGTCGGATTCATGTCGGCTGGGGAGGTGACCCAGGTGCAGTCCGGTAGCCGCCAGGTGGTGCTCAATCCGGTTTCCTCCATGCGCGGCGTGCGGGCTGCGGTCGTCACCGATCCGCTCACGGGGCAGCGGTACTGGGTGGAGTTGCGCACGCGCACCGGGCGTGACGCCAAGCTATACGAGAACATGACTGCGGGGGTGCGGGTGCTGCGCGAGGAAGCGGTGACCGAGGCTGAACCGTGGGCCGGCTCCATCGCGCTGGATGCCTCACCTTCCAGCCGCAGCAATGACTATGCCTGGCAGCTGCCTGTCGGGCGGCGCTTCACCGCCTATGGCGGTGGCGTGACGATCGAAGTCCAGAAGGTCGGCGCTACCGCTACCGTGCTGCTCACCAGCCGCGCTGCGACGCCGCGGTCCTCCACGACCTCACGTCCGGGTCTGGTCACCCCGGCGAATCCGGCCAAGCCGGTGATGACCTCGCTGAGCGCCACTACGGCGGGCGTGGTGGCTTGGCGCGGCGCCGGTTCGCTGGGGGCTCCCCGCTACCAGGTGATCTACCGTTCCGTGGGCAAAGACCGCCGTGGGCGCACCGTCGCCGGCGCCACGCGCACCTGGTTCTCGTCGACCTCTGCCACCTCGGCCCGCTTCGGTGGTCGCAAAGGGCGTACCTACCAGGTCAAGGCGCGGGTCGTCGGCCCGGACGGTGCCAGCGCATGGACCAGCTGGCGAACCTTCACCATCCGGTGATCGTCTTGCTTGTCGAGATGGGAATCTCACCCCTTTGACATAGGGACGGGGATGGTCGAAGGTATCCGCATGGCTTGGATTCTCGTACTTCCCTGAGCGCGCCGACAACTCGTCGACGCGCTACCCCTTCGTCCGCATCGGGACAAGGGGTTTTTTGCTGGACGGGGCCGATCAGGCCCTGTGAGAAACCGAACCAGACCGACCGGCGACTGCCCACCCAGTGGTCCCGGCCGAGCGGACCCACTCCGATCAGCACACGAAAGCGGTGACCCACCGTGACGGATCCCCGATCCCCCCGCCCTGCACCTCCGCGGGCCGGCCGCCAAGCGCGAGCCGGTTCCCCTCCTTCGACGCCCACGATCGTCCTCGAAAACGTCACAGGCGCGCAAAGCCTGGTCAAAGCGCTCGAGGAGCTGGGTGTCGACTCGATCTTCGGGATGCCCGGCGGCGCGATCCTGCCCGCTTATGACCCGCTCATGGATTCGGAGAAGGTCCGACACATCCTGGTGCGCCATGAACAGGGCGCCGGTCACGCTGCCGAGGGTTACGCCGCAGCCACCGGTCGGGTGGGGGTGTGCATGGCCACCTCGGGGCCGGGCGCAACCAACCTGGTCACCGCGCTGGCGGACGCCTACATGGATTCGCTACCGGTGGTCGCCATCACCGGCCAGGTCGGCAGCGCCTCGATCGGGACCGACGCCTTCCAGGAGGCCGACATCCGCGGCATCACCATGCCGATCACCAAGCACAACTATCTGGTGACCGACCCCGATGAGATTCCGCGCTGCGTCGCCGAGGCTTTCCATATCGCCTCAACAGGTCGCCCGGGTCCTGTGCTGGTGGACATCACCAAGGACGCGCTGCAAGCGCACACAACGTTCTCGTGGCCGCCGCAGATCGACCTGCCCGGGTACCGGCCGGTGACCAAACCGCACAACAAGCAGATCCGCGAGGCCGCCCGGCTCATCCGTGAGTCCAAGCGCCCGGTGTTCTACCTGGGCGGCGGCATCATCCGCTCGGGCGCCAGCGAGGAACTGCTGGAACTGGTCAACCTCACCCAGATCCCCCTGGTCACGACCCTGATGGGGCGCGGCTGCGTGCCGGACGAGCATCCGCTGCACCTGGGGATGCCGGGAATGCACGGCTCGGTCTCTGCCGTCACCGGCCTGCAGAAGGCAGACCTGCTGATCTCCTTGGGTGTTCGCTTCGATGACCGGGTGACCGGCAAGCTGGCGACGTTCGCGCCGCTGGCCAAGGTCATCCACGCCGACATCGACCCGGCAGAGATCGGCAAGAACCGTGCCGTGGACGTGCCGATCGTCGGGGACGCCCGCGAGGTGGTCATCGATCTGCTGCACGAGCTGCAAGAAGGCGGGGATCTCGGCGATTACTCGGCCTGGCGTACGGAGTCGGCGAGCTGGAAGAAGACCTACCCGTTGGGCTACACCAAGCCTGAGAGTGGCTTGACCTCCCCGCAGTACGTCATCGAGCGCATCGGTGCCATCACCGGCCCCGAGGCCACCTATGTCGCAGGCGTGGGTCAGCACCAGATGTGGGCAGCGCAGTTCATCAAGTACGCCCGCCCCAACAGCTGGTTGAACTCCGGCGGTCTGGGCACGATGGGGTACTGCGTGCCGGCCGCGATGGGCGCCAAGGTGGCCGAACCGGATCGGGTCGTGTGGGCCATCGACGGTGACGGCTGCTTCCAGATGACCAACCAGGAGTTGGCCACCTGCGTCATCAACAAGATCCCGATCAAGGTCGCTGTCATCAACAACAGCAGCCTGGGGATGGTGCGGCAGTGGCAGACGCTGTTCTACAACGAGCGCTACAGCGCCACCGACCTGCACACTAGCCACAACGCCTCCCGTATCCCCGACTTCGTCAAGCTCGCCGACGCTTACGGTTGCGTCGGGTTGCGCTGCGAACGCGAGGAAGACGTCGATGACGTGATCCGCCAGGCGCTGGAGATCAACGACCGTCCGGTCATCATCGACTTCGTCGTCTGCCGAGACGCGATGGTGTGGCCGATGGTCCCCGCAGGGGTCAGCAATGACGAGATCATGTACGCACGTGGACTCTCCCCGGTCTGGGACCGGGAAGAGTCGGCAGACACCGTCACCGAGGCGACCGAAGAGATCGAGAAGGAGGGCGCGCGATGAGCAAGCATGTGTTGTCGGTGCTCGTGCAGAACCGGCCGGGTGTGTTGACCCGCATCGCCGCGTTGTTCTCCCGTCGAGGCTTCAACATCTCCTCCCTGGCAGTGGGTGAGACCGAGAACCCCGAGGTGTCTCGGATGACCGTGCTGGTGGATGCCGATGAGTTGCCGGTGGAGCAGGTCACCAAGCAGCTCAACAAGCTGGTCGAGGTGCTCAAGGTCGTCGAGCTGGACAACGTCGTCGAGCGCCGGCTCATCCTGGTCAAGGTGCGTACCGATGCCACGACGCGCTCCAGCGTGCTGGAGATCGTCGACCTGTTCCGTGCGCGCGTCGTCGATGTCAGCCTTGACTCGGTGACGATCGAGGCCACCGGCAAGGTGGAGAAGCTCGAGGCGTTCATCGCTTTGCTCGAACCGTTCGGTGTGCGCGAGTTGGTGCAGTCCGGCATGGTCGCCGTCGGCCGGGGCTCGCGTTCCATCACCGATCGCGGCCTGCGCGGCTGAACCCCGTAACCCCCTCCCAGTAGTCCTCTTACAACGAAGGAGCCCCAAGTGGCGCAGATGTTTTATGACGACGACGCCGATCTGTCGATCATCCAGTCGCGCAAGGTCGCCGTTATCGGTTACGGCAGCCAAGGTCACGCGCACAGCCTGAACCTGCGTGACTCCGGTGTCGACGTGCGGGTCGGTCTGAAGGAGGGCAGCAGCTCACGGGCCAAGGCGCAGGCCGAGGGCCTTCGCGTCTGCTCCGTGGCCGACGCGGTCAAGGAAGCCGACCTGGTCGTCATCCTAACCCCTGACCAGGTGCAGCGCGACGTGTACGCCCAGGACATCAAGCCCAACCTCAAGCCGGGTACGGCGCTGCTGTTCGGGCACGGGTTCAACATCCGCTTCGGGTTCATCACCCCCGAGGCCGACGCCGACGTCATCATGGTCGCCCCGAAGGGCCCGGGACACATCGTGCGCCGCGAGTACGTCGACGGACGTGGGGTGCCGGTGCTGGTCTGTGTCGAGCAGGACGTCTCGGGTCAGGCTCTGGAGCTGGCCAAGTCCTACGCCAAGGCACTGGGCGGTCTGCGCGCCGGCGGAATCCAGACGACTTTCGCCGAGGAGTGCGAGACCGACCTGTTCGGTGAGCAGGCGGTGCTGTGCGGTGGCGCGAGCCAGCTCGTGCAGTACGGCTTCGAGACGCTCACCGAGGCCGGTTACCAGCCCGAGATCGCCTACTTTGAGGTGCTGCACGAGCTCAAGCTCATCGTCGACCTGATGATCGAGGGCGGTATCGCCAAGCAGCGCTGGTCGGTCTCGGACACGGCCGAGTACGGCGACTACGTCTCCGGCCCGCGCGTCATCGACCCGCGGGTGAAGGAGAACATGAAGGCGGTGCTGTCCGACATTCAGGACGGTTCGTTCGCCAAGCGCTTCATGGACGACCAGGCCGCCGGCGCGCCGGAGTTCAAGGAACTGCGCGCCAAGGGCGAGGCCCACCCCATCGAGGAGACGGGCAAGAAGTTGCGCGGCCTCATGGCGTGGATCAAGGACGCCGACGACGACTACGTCGAGGGCAGCGCTGCGCGCTGATCCGCCAGTAGTGCTTCGGGGCGCCGACCACAGGGGGTCGGCGCCCCGACGCGTCCGGACGCTGGTGGCGGGGGAGTCCCGGGCAGCGATACCGTCCGTACTTCGGAACGCCGTCTCGAATTATGAAAGGCTCGAGAATGGGCCCGCCCTGCGCTGGCATCCTTTGGTTGCAGGGATGATCGTTCCTGAATCCAGTGCCGGAGTCGTCTGCCGCGGAGAACCCGCGGTCGCTTTGGACTCCGCCCGGCTCATCCGCACCGGGCGTACAGGCACAGCATCGTGCGACCTTCAGGAGTTTCACCATGAGCGAAGAGCAGAACGACGTGCGCCGCGCGCTGCAGGAGTCGATGGACCTGCGCGGCTGAACGCACACGATACGAGACGGGCGGGCCGACGATCGCGTCGGCCCGCCCGTGTCGTGTGTGGGTAGGGCGAAGCCGGCACAACCGGAACAGACGTGAGCGCTGGCACGCAGGCTCGTGGCGCCCTGTCATCCTTTTCGCATGACTGAGCTTGCGGGCGAACAACAGTTCCGAGCGCTGGCACGCAGTTCGCGGCGGTTGTGGCGATCGGTGCGGTTCGTGTTGCATCGACCCTCGTGGGAACCTGCGGTGGTCGTTGCGTGGGTTCAGCGCCCGGATCAGGTGCGTGTCGAGGACATCGACGGGACTCTCCTGGTGGCCGAGTCAGGCTCCGCTGCCTCGTCCTCATCGAGCGGGCTGTGGGGGTGGTGCGAGGAAGAGCCGCAGCAGACGATCCCGCCGGAGGTTCGAGCGCACCAGACGCAGGCCCTTGAGGTGGTCGCGCACCTGGCACAGCCACAGCCGGGGGAGGACCCAGGACAGACGGTGTGGCGGGCGCGGCAGGAGGCGGAACGCCGCTACCAGGAGCAGCGCTCGCTGCTGCCGCAAGGTTGGTTCGCGCAACCACCGCTGGAACGCCCGGGCGACGCGGTGCCGTTCGTGGAGAACTACCACTGGATCGCGTTGTTGGAGCCGGACGAGTTGGCTGACGGCACCCCGGTGGAGCAGGAGCGAGGCGACGATTGGGCGTCGTTGACACGCGAGGAACAGTTGGGCAAAGAGGCCGAATGGACGCTGCGTGAGGCCGAGCAGGCCGCGGCCATCGCGCGCGGTGATGCTTCGGCCCTCGTGGCGGCACCGGCTCGCTACGAGCAGATCCGCCAGGTTCAGCACTATGGGCGTTCCGCGCTCGAAGCAGAACTGAGCACGCTGCCCACGTACAACCCGCGCTGCGGCTGTTGTCCGTTGTTGCCCGGTCGTCACGCCGATGAGCCGGAGTATCGCGACGACTACCCAGAGCGTATTCGTGACGCCGTGCGCTTCCGGGTTCGACTCGACCGGGCCACCGGCATCTGCGTCCAGGTCGAGACGCTCGACGGCCCGGGCGGGATCGATTTCTGCGCCGAGATCCAGGAGCACGACGTGCACTACCCACCGGAGTTGTTCGGCACGCGGCGCTGAGCCCGGGCTGGGCCCTACCCGAGTTGTCGGCCCAGATCCCGGCTAGCCGAGCAGGGTAGGGCAGAGCGGTGGTGGGCGAGGCCCGCTACAACAGCGCTCGCGGCGCAGGCAGCTGCGGCACCGAGGGGGGAAGTGTTCGGCCGACACCAGAGGGAGGCGGCGGCGCTTCGAGCGCGAGGAGGAGACCGGCGAATCCAGCCGATGGCCCTGGGTGGTACAGACTTTGTGCCCGAAGTGGATTACCGTACAGACAGGCTGCGCATGCTGTGAACGGTCGCCGAGGTCAATGCGGGGTCAATATTGGCCCAAGAGTGTTCGCCCCAACCTCGAAGGTGTTCATTTCACGCTAGTGATGCCGATATGACGAGGGAGCATCCTCAGTGGAGACGGCCAGCCGCGCCGGTCGCCAGGGCCGCCCAGATCGTCAATGGAAGGTCACGTATGCCGTTACGACGCCTCGAGGCGCCGCTACAGCCCACTACCACGCGTCCCGCTAAGCGTCTCAGCATCCACGCAGCCTTTGCGGTGCGCGTTCCCGCGGGTGCGCTTGCTGGTGCGCTGCTCCTCAGCGGCGCGCTATCGGCACACGCCGACCCAGCGCCGACGCCGGCACCGAGCGGGTCGAGTTCGGTTGCTTCGGACAGCAGCATCCCGACCGAGGCCGAGGTGCGCCGCGCGAAACGGGCCGTGGCCGAGGCCGCCCGGGAGATGCAAGAAACTCAAGCCCAGCTCGACCAGGCTCGGATCCACCTGGAAGAGGTGCACGAGCAGGCCGCGCTGGCCGCAGAAACCTCCAACAAGGCCAAGGCGCTGCTGGCCAAGCGCACCGCCGCAGCAGCCGCGGCTCGTAGCGAAGCCGTGGCGGCCGCCGCCGAGGCCGAACGGGCCGGCCTCGCGGTAGAGCACCTGGCCACCGAGGTGTACATGCAAGGGGGGTCCCTGGGCGGGTTGGAACTGCTGCTGGGTCTGCACCGCGGCAACATCGCCCGCCAGGCCGCCGATATGGACGCCTCGATGGACTACCGCACCGATGCGGCCGAGCGGGCCAACCTCGCGGCCAAACGTGCCCGGTCCACCCGACGTACGGCTGCACAGGCCGAACTGCAGCAGAAGGCCGCCGCCGCAGCCGCCGCTAAGGCGCTGAGCGAGGCCAAGGAAGCCGCAGCCTCGGCCGAGGCGCAAGCGACCGCTATCGAACAGAACCAGGCCGCCCTGGTGACGAGACTTGCGGCGTTGCGCCGCACCAGCGTGAACGTGGAACAACAACGCCAGGACGGTCTTGCCGCCGCAGCGATCGCCGCCGAGGAAGCCCGCGTTCAAGCCGAGCAAGCGCAGCGGGCCCAAGCAGCCCGAGCTGCGCTGGCCGCTGACAAGGGCGCCGCAGCCCCGTCCGGCCCGCTACCGGCGCCGCGACGGGAAGCAGCTGCCACCGCGATCGCCTTCGCCAAAGCCCAACTGGGTGAGCCCTACCTGTGGGCGGCCGAAGGCCCCGACCGGTGGGACTGCTCCGGGCTGACGATGGGGGCGTGGAAAGCAGCAGGGCGTTCGCTGCCGCACTACAGCGGTTGGCAGTACCAACAGACCGCCCGAGTGGCTATCGCCGATCTGCAGCCCGGCGACCTGGTCTTCTTCGGCAAAGGTGAGTCTTCGATCCACCACGTGGGGCTGTATGTGGGCAACGGGCAGATGATCGAAGCGCCGCGCACCGGGCTGAACGTGCGCTACTCCTCGATCTACCGTTCATCGCTGCTGCCCTACGGCGGGCGTCCCTAGCCAGGCCCTCGCCTCGCAAACCGCCCGCAGCCCCGCCTGGGCCGCTGGGCGGATCCGGCTGGGCACAAGCCCGGTTCGGTGCCCGGACGCTGACAGAATCACAACCAGCGACGTTGCCCTGCTGTCTTGACGAAGGATCCCTGTGCATTCTGCTCCCGGTTCGATCCCGGTCGTCCTCATCGCCGAGGAACTCTCTCCCGCCACCGTGGAGGCGCTCGGGCCGGCGCAGGTGCGCCGCGTGGACGGCGCGGATCGCGCAGCGTTGTTGCACGCCCTGGCCCAGCGCGTGGACGCGGTCCTCATCCGTTCCGCCACGAACATGGACGCCGAGGCCATCGCTGCGGCTCCCGGCCTGCGGGTCATCGCTCGCGCGGGGGTCGGCCTGGACAATGTCGATGTGCCGGCCGCTACCCGCGCCGGGATCCTGGTCGTCAACGCGCCCACCTCGAACATCACCAGTGCGTCAGAACTCGCCGTCGGGCTGCTGCTTGCCTGCGCCCGCAATATCGCCCCGGCCAACGCCGACCTGCGCACCGGACAGTGGAATCGCAGCCGTTACACCGGGGTCGAGCTGCTGGACAAGAACGTCGGCGTCCTCGGACTGGGCCGCATCGGCCAACTCACTGCCCACCGACTCGCCGCCTTCGGGATGCGGGTGTTGGCCTACGACCCGTACGTGAACGCCGCGCGCGCCGGTCAACTCGGGGTGCAACTGCTCAGCCTGGATGACCTGCTCGCGCAGAGTGACTTCATCACCGTGCATTTACCCAAGACCCCTGAGACGGTCGGTCTCATCGGCGCTGAGGCACTAAGCAAGGTCAAACCGGGGGTGCGCATCATCAACGCCGCTCGCGGCGGGATCATCGACGAGCACGCGCTCGCGGACGCGATCCGCCAAGGCCGGGTGGCCGGGGCAGGGATCGACGTCTTCGCCACCGAACCGTGCACGGATTCGCCGTTGTTCCAGTTGGAGAATGTCGTGGTCACCCCGCACTTGGGCGCCTCGACCACGGAGGCCCAAGAGAAGGCCGGGGTGAGCGTGGCCCGGTCGGTGCGGCTGGCCCTGGCCGGTGAACTCGTCCCGGACGCAGTCAACGTCTCCGGCGGCATCATCCACGAGGATGTGCGCCCCGGAATCGCCCTGGTGGAGAACCTGGGGCGGCTCTTCACCGCGCTGGCGGGCGCCGCCCCGGCCCAGCTCGACATCGAGGTGCGCGGTGAGATCGCTGCGCTAGATGTGTCGGTGTACGAACTGGCGGCATTGAAAGGGTTGTTCCGCGACATCGTGCAGGAGGGCGTTTCCTACGTGAATGCGCCGCTGTTGGCCAGTCAGCGCGGCATCCAGGTGCGGCTACTCACCGACCCGGTCAGCTCGGAGTTCCGCAACACCCTGACGCTGTCCGGGGCGCTGGCCAACGGCGAGATGATCAGCGTCGCCGGCACTCTCACCGGTCCCAAACAGGTGCCAAAGCTGGTTGGGGTGGCCGGTTTCGATCTGGAGATCCCGCTGTCCAGGCATATGGTCTTCTACCGCTACCAGGATCGCCCCGGCGTCATCGGCCTGGTGGGGGGCATGCTCGGTGAGGCCGGGGTGAACATCGCCGGGATGCAGGTGGCCAGGGATGATGAGGCTGCCGAGTGCATCGTGGTGCTGACGATCGATTCACCGATCCCGGCACCCATCTTGGCTCGGATCAAGGCAGCCATCGGAGCCAGCCTGGTGGCCACGGTCTGCTTGGATTGAGCTGCGGAGTGCCGCGGGGTTCCCCGGCGGCAGCGCCGTCGCAGTTCCACAGCGCTCACCGGCCAGCGACACGCTATTCCGAATGATGAGTCGCACGTATCGCCTGTCGAGACGCTTTGGTTAGGATGCTGCCATGACGCAGATGCCTACCCCCTCTTCCATTGACCTGGCCGTCGTCGGCGGCGACGGCATCGGCCCGGAGGTCACCGCCGAGGCGCTGAAGGTGATCCGCGCCGTCCTCGGGCAGGAGCGGGTGCACGCGACTGAATACGAACTGGGTGCACGTCAATGGCACACCAGCGGTGAGGCACTGCCCGAGGGGACCGTTGAGCGACTGCGTAAGCACGACGCGATCCTGCTCGGGGCGATCGGTGACCCCAGCGTTCCCAGTGGAGTGCTGGAGCGCGGTCTGCTGCTGCGACTGCGCTTCGAACTGGACCACTACGTCAATCTGCGTCCTTCCCGGCTCTTCCCCGGGGTGCGCAGCCCGCTGGATATCGAGCGTGTCGCTCCCGACGGTATCGACTTCGTCGTTGTGCGTGAAGGCACTGAGGGCCCGTACACGGGTAACGGCGGCGCGCTGCGCGTCGGGACTCCCGCCGAGGTCGCCACTGAGGTCAGCGTCAACACCCGGTTCGGTGTCGAGCGGCTGGTCCGCGACGCCTTCGCGCGTGCACAGGACCGGGAGCGCAAGCACCTGACCCTGGTGCACAAGCACAATGTGCTCTCTTACGCCGGCCACCTGTGGCGTCGTACGGTCGAGGAGGTCGGCGCCGAGTTCCCTGACGTCACCACCGACTACCTGCACGTCGACGCGGCCATGATCTTCCTGGCTACCGACCCGGGCCGGTTCGACGTCATCGCCACCGACAACCTGTTCGGCGACATCATCACCGACCTCGCAGCCGCCGTCACCGGGGGCATCGGCCTGGCTGCCAGCGCCAACATCAACCCCGACCCGCAGGTGCCGAGCATGTTCGAACCGGTGCACGGCTCCGCACCGGATATCGCCGGGCAGGGCATCGCCGACCCGACCGCCGCGATCCTCTCGGCAGCCTTGTTGCTGGCGCACCTGGGTTTCGAGCAGGAATCACAGCGGGTCGAGGACGCGGTGGCTGCCGACCTGGCCGGTCGCGGCGCGGGAAGTCGCAGCACCACCGATATCGGCGACGCCATCGTGCGCCGCCTGCTCTGAGGGGCCACGCTGACGCAGGTACGCTGCGAAGGCGGCGCTATTGCGTCCACAGACTAGAAATTCAGGAGTAGTGATGACGAATTCGCAGGCCCCTGCGGCTCTGAGGTTCTCGGTCCAGTCGCGGCCCGATCCCGCAACCGACGAGGCGCGCGCCGCCGTACTGGCTGACCCCGGATTCGGCACCACGTTCACCGACCACATGGCTCGGATCGCCTGGACCAAGGAACAGGGCTGGCATGACGGGCAGATCGTGCCCTACGGTCCGATCACGCTGGACCCGGCCGCTTCGGTGCTGCACTACGGGCAAGAGATCTTCGAGGGGCTGAAAGCTTTCCGGCACGAGGACGGCTCGGTGTGGTGCTTCCGCCCGGAGGCCAACGCTGAGCGGATGATCCGAAGTGCCGAGCGTCTCGCCCTGCCAACGTTGTCGGTTCCCGACTTCATCGCCTCCATCACCGCGCTGGTCCAGGCCGATGAGGCGTGGGTGCCTGCCTACGGGACCGGCGAGACCAGCCTGTACCTGCGTCCGTTCATGTTCGCCACCGAAGCCTTCCTCGGGGTGCGCCCGGCGACCGAGGTCACCTACCTGTGCATCGCTTCCCCGGCCGGCGCCTACTTCTCCGGCGGTATCTCACCGGTCTCGCTGTGGATCTCCACCAACTACGCTCGCGCGGGCGAGGGCGGTACCGGCGCAGCCAAGTGCGGCGGCAACTACGCCTCCTCGATGGCCGGGCAGGTCGAAGGGATCGCGCACGGCTGCGACCAGGCCGTCTTCCTCGACTCTTCGACGCACACCTACATCGAAGAGCTCGGCGGGATGAACCTGTTCCTGGTCTACAAGGACGGCCGCCTGGTCACCCCGGCGCTGACCGGTTCGATTCTGGAAGGGGTGACTCGCCGCTCGATCATGCAGCTCGGGGCCGAAATGGGCCTGGACGTGCAGGAGCGACGCATCCCAATCCAGGAGTGGAAGGACGGGGTTGCCAGCGGCGAACTCGCCGAGGTCTTCGCCTGCGGTACTGCCGCAGTCGTGACGCCGGTGGGTCGCCTGGTCTGGGAGGGCGGGGAATGCACCGTCTCCACCGAACCCGGCGAGGTGACGATGAAGCTCCGCAAGACGCTGCTGGATATCCAGTACGGGCGTACTCCGGACTCACACGGGTGGCTCACCCGGCTGGTCTGATGAGCACCCCAGCGATGCCAGATCCAGGCCGTCACCCGCGGGGGCAGCGCAGCGGGGGAATCCTGTCGCTGCCGCCGCGGGCGGCGGCGCTGATCATGGGGTTCACCCCGATCATCGCCCTCTGGATGTTCTTCGCGACCTACCGAGCCATCTCATATTCGTGGGTGTGGCTGGTAGCCATCCCCGTTATCGGGGTGCTGATCTACGGCCCGCGCGCCGACCCGCGCGACTGAACCACTCGCCCCGCACGCCGCACCGGCAAAGCGCCTGCCTCTAGGGGGTGCTGACTCGGCAGCGCCGCCGGGTAAGGGTCCTGTCGTTGAAGTCCGTCAGGACAGAGCGGGCGTTTCTCCTGGACCGGCAGTCGCGGCCTGGGGTTGGGCCCAGGTGAGCAGCTGCGTGCTCAGCTCCAGGAGCTGTTGCCGCAGCGCGGCGCCCTGCTCAGCCAGGCGGCGCTGAGCCGCGGCGTATTCGGCCCGGCCGGCAGCGGTCTCGATGCAGATGGGTTCATACCCCAGCGCGCTCAGGTCGTAGGGCGCGGCCCGCATGTCCAGGGTCCGGGCTCGCCGGGCCAGCGCGAAGGTGTCCAGCAGGAGTTCGCCCGGCACGGCAGGTCCGAGTTTGGTGGCCCACTTGTACAGGTCCATGGTGGCGTGCACGCAGCCCGGCTGCTCGTCTTGGATCTGGGTCTCGCGCACCGGGGCGCGGCTGTTCAGGGGGCGAGCGGCGGGGGTGTAGAAGCGGAAGGCGTCTGCGTGCGTGCACCGCAGCGGCAGCGATTCCACGACGGCATCGGTCTCGGCCTCGGTGAGTCGCAGCGGCCACGATTCGTGGCGGCGTCGGCCCGGTTCCAGGCGGTAGACCATGGCCCATTCGTGCAGCCCGAAGCAGGACAACTGCGGCGGCCGGGCGGCGGTGGCCGCCAGAAGATCGTGGATGAAGCGCACCGCATCGCCACGCTTGGTCACGTAGGCCGGCACGTCCAGGTAGCTGCTGCCGTGCGCGTCGTAGCGGTAGTACGGCCACTGCCCCCGCCCGTTCGGGTCGGCTCCAGCCAGGGCCACCCCCGGACCCGGGTGCCAGCGCCGCAGCTTGCCCGGGCGCAGGCGGTAGTAGACGAACAAGAAGTCCTCGACCGGATGGGACTCACCAGCGCGTCGGCGTTCCTGGTGCTTGGCCGTCATCTCATCGACGACCTGCTCGTGCGCCGATTCGGCTGCCCGCCAGCGCGGTTCCTCCCAGGTCTGCACGTGCTCAAACGCCCGATCCACCCCGGCAGCCTAGTGCGCAGGCGCGGTGGATGCGCATACGCTCGGTACGGACGTGGGGGGACCACACCGACCGAAGGCACACCGATGACCCGTATCCGTTCCGCTCTCGTCTTGGCGCTGGTGCTGCTCACCGCGGGGTTCTCCCTACCGGCCGGCGCCGCACCGGCCGTCCCGCAAGCGCGCCCGGGCACCTACTTGGCGCTCGGGGACTCCCTCACCACCGGCTATCAGCCCGGACGCGGGGACGCCGTACACCGCGGCTACGTCGGCCCGGTCGCCGCGGGGATGGCTCGTCGCGGGCAGCCGGTGCGAATCCGCAACCTGGCCTGCACCGGTGAGACGACCCAGACAATGATCGAGGGCGGGCGGTGCACTTACCGGCAAGGGTCGCAGTTGGCGGCGGCCAGAGCGGCGTTGGCCCGGGATCGCTCCACCCGGCTCATCACGCTCACCATCGGGGCGAACGATGTACGCCGCTGTCTGCAGGGAACCCAGATCAACGCTCCCTGCACCCAACGCACCTTGCGGCAGACTCGGGCCCGGTTAGAGGTCATCCTGGGTTCCCTGCGTGAGGCCGCGCCGCAGGCACAGATCGTCGTCCTGGACTACTACAACCCCTACCTGGCCACCCATCTGCTCGGCAACGAGGGGCGGCTGGTGGCGGCATCCTCCACGTTGCTGCACACGCAACTGAACTCGGCCGTGCGCAACGCAGCCACCGGTGCAGGAGGTAGCGTCGCCTACGTCTCCTCCGGGTTCAATTCGACCTCTTTCCGGTACACCCGTCTGTCCACCTGGGGAAGGGTGCCGGTGCGGGTCGCCCAAATCTGCACCTTGACGTGGATGTGCAACGCCGCCGACATCCACCCCAACGACACTGGCTACGCGGTCCTGGCCGCTGCCGTGCTCGACGCGGTGGATGCCAGGAGCGGGCAGGATCGAGTGGCTAAGCGGGGAGCACGAGCAGACAGCGGCAGCGACTGGTTGCTGCGACGACTGAAGAGGAGCTGACATGCGCATCGCACGGTTCACCACGGGCGAGGAGCCCCGCTACGGCGTCGTCCAGGGCGAGGGGGAAGAGGCGTGGATCGCCGAGGTCGCCGGCGACCCGCTGTACACCCCCGTCTCCGGGACCGGCACACGAGTAGAGCTTGCTGATGCCCGGCTGCTGGCCCCGGTCATCCCGCGCAGCAAGATCATCGGAATCGGCCGCAACTACGCCGACCACGCCAAGGAGATGGGCAACGATCTGCCCACGCAGCCGCTGATGTTCCTGATCCCGAACACTGCGGTGGTCGGCCCCGGCGACCCGGTGGTCATGCCCGACCTCACCCAGGAGGTCAGCTACGAAGGCGAACTGGCGGTCATCATCGGGCGCATCTGCAAGGACGTCCCCGAGGAGAACGCTCTGGACGTGGTTTTCGGCTACACCTGCGCCAATGATGTGACCGCTCGCGACCTGCAACGCGGCGACGATCAATGGGCGCGAGCCAAGGGGATGGACACGTTCTGTCCACTCGGCCCGTGGATCGAGACCGACCTGGACGTCGACGACGTGCGGATCGTGACTCGCCGTGAGGGCGAAGTGGTTCAGGACGGGACGACTGCAGACATGATCTTCGACGTGCGTCAGCTCATCGCCGCCTGTTCACGCGCCTTCACCCTGCTTCCCGGCGACGTCATCCTGACCGGCACCCCCGCCGGGGTCGGACCGGTCGAGTCCGGGCAGCGGGTCACCATCGAGATCGAAGGGATCGGGGAACTGTCCAACCCGTTCCTGCGACGCTGAGGGGCGGGGCGCCGGCCGGGGGCCACCGCGGGGCGGCAAACCCGGTGGGTGCGTTCACGGTCAGCGATTTGTGGGCGCTGCGCTCGGGGCTGGCCGGGTACTGCGGGCATACACGGGTGGGGCGCACCCCGGGACCTCGATAGGCTTAACTCACCATGACTGCTTCTTCTTCGAATCTCGCCTCGACGCCGCGATTGCGCGTCGCCCCTTCGCCCACCGGTGATCCGCACGTCGGCACGGCGTACATGTCGCTGTTCAACCTTGCCTTCGCTCGCCATGAGGGCGGTTCCTTCGTGCTGCGCATCGAGGACACCGACCGGGCCCGGTTCCGGGCGGATTCCGAGGAGCAGATCTTCGCCACCCTGCGTTGGCTGGGATTGGCTTGGGACGAAGGCCCGGACGTCGGGGGACCATATGCGCCCTACCGCCAGTCCGAGCGCCTGGACACCTACCGCCCGTATGTGGAGAAGCTGCTGGCGGACGGGCACGCCTACTACTGCTGGTGTTCCGCCGAGCGGCTGGCGCAGATGCGCGCCGAGCAGCAGGCGAGCAAGAGCTCGGTCACTGGCTATGACCGACTGTGCCTGGGCAAGACGCGGGAGGAACGCGCCGAGCTGCCCGGCTTCACCCCGACCCCGGTGGTGCGGATGCGCATCCCGGACGATGCGCCGCTGGTTTTCGACGACCTCATCCGCGGCGAGACCAAGGCGCCACCGCCGGATGACCAGGTGATCTTCAAAGCGGACGGCTTTCCCACCTACCACCTGGCCGTCGTCGTCGACGACCACGAGATGGGCATCACCCACGTCGTGCGCGGGGAGGAGTGGATCTCCTCCACCCCCAAGCACCTGCTGCTCTACCGGTGGTTGGGCCTACCTGAGCCACGGTTCGCGCACATGCCGCTGCTGCGAAACACCGACAAGTCCAAGATCAGCAAACGCAAGAACCCCGCGGCGCGGCTGACCTGGTTCCAGCAGGAGGGCTACCTGCCTGAGGCGCTGGTGAACTTCCTGGCGCTGCTGGCCTACCCCCCGATCACCGAAGAGGGGCCGGAGGGCAGCGTGGAACGGGAGGTCTTCTCCTTCGAGGAGTTCGCCCAGCACTTCGACTGGAGCAAGGTCAACCCGGTCGGGCCGATCTTCGACCTCGGCAAGCTCGACTGGCTCAACGGCCTCTACATCCGGGAGCTGGAGGTCAAGGAACTGGCCGCGCGGCTGCTGCCCTTCCTCGTGGAGGCCGGCGTGCTGCCGCCGCGGCCATCGCTGGGGGAGTTGGGCCGACTGGAAGAAGTCACCGCCCTCATCCAGCCGCGTCTGACCCACCTGACCAAGGCCGCCGATCAGGTTCGCCCGTACTTCGTCGCCGACGACGAACTCGTCATCGACCCCGACGCCCGGGCCCAGCTGAAGGAGAACGCGGCGCAGGTGCTCGACGCGGCGATCCAGCGGCTGGAGGCGCTGCCGGATCGCCAGGGTGATCTGGTTACCGGAGATGGCCGAGGGTGGGAGCACGAGAACATCCAGGCCCAGTTGCGCGCGGCGCTGGTCGACGAACTGGGTTTGAAGCCGAAGTTCGCGTTCGCGCCGTTGCGCACTGCGATCTCCGGAGCGCGCGTCTCGCCGCCGCTGTTCGAGTCGATGGAGATCCTCGGTCGCCATTCCAGTCTGGCCCGGCTTCGGGCCCTGCGCGCAAGCCTGTGAGCTGGGACCAGCCCGTCCGGGGCCTGCTGCTGGACATCGACGACACCCTGGTCGACACCCAGGCCGCCATGCGCAGCTCATGCATGCGCGGGGCTGCGGCTGCCTGGCCGAAGGCGTCACCGGAACTGCACGAGTCGATCTCGGGCATCTTCTACGACGACCCCGGCGGCTATTTCGACCGCTACACCCTCGGGGAGTTTCCGTTCGCTCAGATGCGGGCGGCCCGCTATCACGAGGCGTGCCGCAGGCTGGGGATCGCCGAGCAGGGTTTCGAGACGTTCGAGGCCGCCTATCGCGAGGCATTCGCAACGTGTCAGCACCTCTTCGACGACGTGCCCGGCATGCTCGCCGCTGCCCAGGCCCACGGGGTTGCGGTGGCGTTCGTCACCAACTCGGGGCAGGAGCAGACCGAGATCAAGATGACCGCGGTCGGTCTTCGCGGGCCGGTTGTCACCACAGACACTCTCGGGGTTGGCAAGCCTGACCCGGCGATCTTCACCCGCGCGATGGAACTCGTCGGTACGCCGCGCGAGCAGACACTCGTCGTCGGCGACACCCTGCCCACCGATGTCGTCGGTGGCCGCGCGGCCGGGCTGCGTGTCGCCTGGCTGCAACGCACCGGAGTCTCTCAACCGCGCAACGCCGGCTGGGACACCCCGCTGTCCGAACTGGATGACTCCGGGGTCCGTATCATCCACGGGCTGGGCGACCTCACCGACTGGTTCGCCCGCGACTGACTCGCTGTGCGCCACGCCCTGCCCACCCGACAACTGCAAAACAGTAGGTCGCTCCGGCCCCACGACGTCCCACCGCGACTCGCGGCGGGGCTTCGTTTCCGAGCCCGGCGTCGCGGATTGAGAGAGCGCGGCGCCGACTTCGCTCGGGCAACCCTCGGTGCGGGGCTTACGGGTGGGCAAACCGCCCTTTGTCGAAGACATCCTGGCCGCAGGTGAGATCTGGAGTGCCTTCACGCCCTGCGACGGTCATCGGCCGGTATGCGGGTCGTGCTGACGCGGCTGTCGCCAGCGGCTAATGTCGCGGCGTCGCCCTTCTCGGGGCGGGGCGCAGGAAGGTGCAGGCGATGAACATCGAGAAGTGGTTCCTGTCCAACCAGGAGCGCGGCAACCCCTGGACGCGGTTGGCCTACCGCCACGGCGACCAGGGATGGAGCAGCGGCAATGGAGCCCGCGTCCACGTTCACGGCGCCGACTACTTCGCCCGCCTCCGCGAACTCATCGAAGCCCAGGGCGAGGGCGACATCCTGCTGTTCACCGACTGGCGCGGCGACCCCGACGAGCAGATGAGCGATGACGGCACCACGATCGTCGAGGTCTTCACCGCCGCCGCCGCGCGGGGAGTCATGGTCAAGGGTCTGTTCTGGCGCTCCCACCTCGACAAGCTTGCCTACTCCGAGACAGAGAACCGCTCGCTGGCCAACGCCATCCGTGACGCCGGCGGGGAGGTCATCCTCGACATGCGGGTCCTACCGTTCGGCTCACACCACCAGAAGCTGGTCGTGCTGCGCCATCGCGATGACCCCACCCGCGATGCCGCGTTCATCGGCGGCATCGACCTGTGTCACACCCGCCGCGACGACGCGCTGCATCGCGGTGATCCGCAGCCGGTGCAGATGGGGGAGGTGTGGGGACAGACCCCCGCCTGGCACGACATGATGATCGAGGTCCACGGCCCGGCCGTCGGTGATGTCGAGGCGACGTTCCGCGAGCGGTGGGACGACCCGACTCCGCCGGTGCTCGACCCCATCTCACTGGCGCAGGCGAGGCTCAAGCACGACGACGAACACGCCGACCCGATGCCGCCGCAGCAGGCGGACCCGCCTCGGGCCGGTACGGCAAACGTGCAGATCCTGCGCACTTACCCGGCTCGGCGCCCGTCTTTTCCGTTTGCGCCCGAGGGTGAGCGCAGCATCGCCCGCGCCTACAACAAGGCCGTGCGACGGGCGGAGTCGCTGATCTACATCGAGGATCAATACTTCTGGAGCGGCGAGGTGGTTTCGTGCTTCGCTACCGCCTTGGCGCAGAACCCCGAGCTGCGCATGATCGTCGTCTTGTCGACCTACACGATGGCCGACACCCGAGCCGCGAAGGCTGGAACGATGTGGTCACGCGTTGAAGCGCTGCGCGATCTCTACCGGGCCGGCGGTGACCGGGTCGGCGTGTATGGTCTGGAGAATCACTGGGGCACACCGGTTTACGTTCATTCCAAGTTTTGTGTCGTCGACGACGTCTGGATGACGGTCGGCTCCGACAACGTCAACCGTCGCTCGTGGACCTACGACTCCGAGATCACCTGCGCCGTGCTGGACGAAACGAGGGACGAACGCGAACCGTGCACGCTGCGGGCCGATGGCGACCAGGCTCGGAGTCTGCCGCGTGAGACGCGCCTGCGCTTGTTCCGGGAGCATCTGGACCGGAACGACGATGCCGGTCTGATCGATCCCGCCACAGCGTTCAAGGCATTCCGGGAGAGCGCTGCGAGGCTCGACGCCTGGCATGCCGCGGGGCGGCTCGGCACCCGTCCGCCCGGTCGGGTGCGCACCTACCCGCTGCCCGAGATCACCCCGCTCGAGAAGGCCTTCGGCAAGGTCGCCTACCGCTTCGTGGAGGACCCCGACGGTCGGCCGCGACGACTGCGTGGAACCAATCGCTTCTGAGCGCGATTGGGGTGAAGGATCTCAGCGGGTCGCTCCCTGGCGTCGTTCAGGTGAGTCCGAGCGGGAGGCCGGTGGCGTACTCGCCGTCGACGACCTGCCCGAAGTCGTCGTCGATGCCGAGCATGCCCGCGAGGGTGACCAGTGATTCGCCGAGTCCGGCGTCGATGCGGTGGGTGGCCTCGGTATCGCCGCGGGTGCGGCCACGGGTGATGACGGCGATGGGGCGACCAGCTTTGTGCGAGTGGCGCACGAACCGGTAGCCGCTCATCACCTTCAGGCTCGACCCGAGAACAAGGAGGAGTCGGGAGTCGTCCACGATCTCGTAGGCGGCAGCGACCCGATCCCTGGGAACGTTCTCACCGAAGTACACGACGTGCGGTTTGAGGGTGTCGGCGCCGCAGCGCCGACAGGTCGCCAGGACGAACGCGCTGACGTCGGCCTCGTCCAAGCTCACGTCTCCGTCAGGTCGGATCTCGCCCGTGCGTACCCGGTCGGCGAATCCCGGGTTGAGGCGCGCCAACTCGGCTTCCATCACCTCGCGGGGGATGCGCTCCTCACAGGTCAGGCAGCGCACCTGGCTCAGCGTGCCGTGCAACTCCAGCACGTCGGTGGCTCCCGCCTCCTGATGGAGCCCGTCGACGTTCTGCGTGACGAGGCCGCGCACGAAACCCTCACGCTGCAAGGCGGCCACCACCCGGTGACCAGCGTTGGGGCGTGAGGCCGCAAACCTGGCCCAGCCCACATGCGCACGCGACCAATACCGGCGTCGCGACTCGGGGCCGGACGTGAACTGCTGGTAGGTCATCGGCTCGACCCGCCGCTGCCCGTCAGGGCCGCGGTAATCGGGAATGCCCGACTCGGTACTCATGCCCGCGCCGGTGAGGATCGCGACGCGACCACCGGCGACGAGATCGGCGATCACCTCGAGCTCGGCAAGGTCGGGGTGGGGAGTGCTCACAGCACCATTATCCGGCAGTGCGCGACTCTCGCTCGCAGGCACGGTGTGTCGATCACCAGCCCGGTGGGGTCACCAGGGGTAGGGGCGGTAGTCCTTGAGGAAGACGCCGTGGGTGTCATCGCCTGCCTCGCCGCGGACGATGGGGTCGTACACGCGGGCGGCTCCGTCGAGCAGATCCAGTGGGGCGTGCCAGCCTTCGGCGGCGATCCGGAGCTTGTCGACGTGGGGGCGTTCGTCGGTGATCCAGCCGGTGTCGACGGCGGTCATGAGGATCTTGTCGGTTTGGAACATCTCGCCAGCCGAGGTGCGGGTGAGCATGTTGAGCGCGGCTTTGGCCATGTTGGTGTGCGGGTGCCCGGCGCCCTTGTAGCGTCGGGCGAACTGGCCCTCCATCGCCGAGACGTTGACGACGTAGGCGCGTCGCGCTCCGGCCTGCACGGCGGCCCGCATCGCCGGGCGCAGACGGCTGATCAGGATGAACGGCGCTGTCGAGTTGCACATCTGCACCTCGAGCAGCTCCAGCGGATCGACCTGTTCCACGGTGTGGGTCCAGGAGTTGGTGCGCTGCAGGTCGGGCAGGAGGCCTCCGGCGTCGATGGCCGTGCCGTCGACATGCCGGTCCAGTGATGCCTGGCCGGCGGACAGCGCGAGCGAGGTCATCGCGGCGGCGGATCGCGCCACCTGGGTTGTTGCTGCGGTTTTTTCGGTACCCACTGTGCCGTCGGGCAGGTGATGGGAGGCGTTGGTGCGCAGTGTGCCGACGAGGGCGGCCGGGTGGGCGTCGCTGATCCGCTCGAATGTGAGCATGCGGGGACGCAGGGCGTCGCCGGTGAGGGGGAGGTCTTCGCCCTCGAGGAGGTGGGAGTAGGAGCCGGGGGAGCGGCGCACCGTCTGGGCCGCGTTGTTGATGAGGATGTCGAGCGGTCCGGCGGCGGCGACTTCCTCGGCGAGGGCGACGACCTGGGTGGGGTCGCGCAGATCGATGCCGATGATGCTCAACCGGTCAAGCCACTCTTGGGCGTCGGCGAGTTCGGCGAAGCGGCGTGCAGCGTCACGTGGAAAACGCGTCGTGATGCTCAGGTCGGCGCCGTCGCGAAGGAGCCGCAGTGCGATGTACATGCCGATCTTGGCGCGCCCGCCGGTGAGCAGGGCGCGCTTGCCGCGTAGGTCGGTGTGCTGGTCGCGGCGGGTGTGGGAGTCGGCGGCGCACTCGGGGCAGAGCCAGTGGTAGAAGGCGTCGACCCGCGTGTAGGGGCGGTGGCAGATGTAGCAACCGCGGGCGAAGTTGAGCTCGCCGGCGCTGGCGCCCCGCACGGAGCTCACGAGAGGGATTCCGCGGGTTTCGTCGTCGATACGATCGGGGCTGCCGGTTGCCGTGCTCGCGAGGACGGCGCGGTCGGCCTCAAGTAGCGGCTCCCGCTCTTGTTGGCGCGCTTCGGCGCGCCTCGCTTTGCGGACGCGGTTGCGCATCGTCGCAGCAGCCCGCTTCACGGTCTCGATGTCCGGGTGCCCGCAGGGAAGTTTGTGCAGCATGCCGAGGACTCGCAACGTGGTGGCGAGGTCATCGGCGTCGACTCCGGGTCCGAGCTGTGGTCCGGCCGCTGGGAACTGCGCGGCGGGGTCCTCGGGGCAGGCGCTCGCGTCGCCGAGTTCGCTGGCGGAGGCGGTCGCGTTCGGGCCAGCGCCGGGGGAGTGCTCGTCCACCGCACCACTATGACGCGACGACCCGGAGCTACTGAAACCCGCGGCGGGCAGCCAGACTCCGGCGCACCGGTCCGCACTAGCCACAGTTCCGTCGCGCTCCCGATCTGTCGGGGTGTGCAAATTCCAGGAGTGCAGACTCTGGCGACTGCCATCCGGCCCAGTCGGCCTTCTCCAGGACCTGTTCTGTCAGAGCCACGAGTTGCCGGCGGGCAAAGCCTGTCGCCGTTCGTCGGGTCGTTCGGCCTGCTGAGCCTGCTCGTCGGTGTCGCGACCTCCACCGGCTCCGGTCCCTGCTCAGGCCTCGGCCGGAACATCAGCTGCATCGGTGTCGCCTGCGATGACGGAACACGCACGTAATCTGGCCACCTGAGCGCCATTGACAGTGCGATGAGCAGCGCTGGGTGGACAAGGTCGCAACCATGAGGGCGCTTAACCGGCTCGGCAGGGCACGCACGCGCTCAACCGATTTGGGGACACCGGGCTGTGCCGCTACAGTAAGTCCTCGTGATCGCGGGCCGTTCTGAAGGCCTCAAAACCCTCCCTCAGCGAGCGGTGAAGAGGATTTCACGACCGTTCGGGATACCCCATGGGGTATGGTGTAATTGGCAGCACGACTGATTCTGGTTCAGTTAGTCTAGGTTCGAGTCCTGGTACCCCAGCTCTGATCGGCCTTCGTGGTCGATTAGGAGAAGCACAACCGTCCAGGTAGTGTTTCGCCGTTGTCGCAAGCAGGCAACAATTTGGCCCCGTTGTGTAGTGGCCTAGCACGCCGCCCTCTCAAGGCGGTAGCGCGGGTTCGAATCCCGTCGGGGCTACAAATCAAAGCGCCCTCCTCTTCGTGAGGGGGGCGCTTTTTGCTGCGCTCAGAGGAACCTGCGTGGCGCGCCAGCCAGGCTATATGCCCGGTTCGACCGGGCTGGCGCTGGGAACGGGGACGTCCGCACTGCGCCCGGAAATCACCCTCGCGTCGACCGGATGCTTGCCGACGCGAGGGTGATGTTCAGGCCTTGTGGAGGTCGTCGGGGGCCACCTGCTGCTGGGCGTGGGCCCGGGCCAGGACCTCGGTGAGCTTGTTCGCTCCGGCGACGACTGTCGCGGCGTGCAGACGACCGGGTTGACGAGAAACGCGCTCGATCGGCCCGGAGATGGACACCGCCGCGATTACTCGACCTGCGGGGTTGCGGACGGGTGCCGATACCGAAGCCACGCCCGGTTCGCGTTCGCCCACGCTTTGCGCCCAGCCGCGGCGCCGCACCCCGGACAAAGTGGTGGCGGTGAACTCTGCGCCCTGCAGGCCACGGTGCAGCCGGTCAGGCTCTTCCCAGGCCAACAGGACCTGCGCGGCCGAGCCGGCCAGCATGGACAGGGTCGCACCGACCGGGATCGAATCGCGAAGTCCCATCGGGCGCTCGGCGGCGGCAACGCAGACCCGCATGTCGCCTTGGCGCCGGAAGAGTTGCGCGCTCTCGTGGGTGTGGTCGCGCAAGGCGCCCAGCACGGCCCCGGCGGCGGCCAACAGGCGGTCTTCACCGGCTGCCGAAGCCAACTCGGCCAGGCGGGGCCCAAGGATGAAACGGCCCTGCATGTCGCGCGAGACCAGCCGATGGTGCTCCAGTGCAACGGCCAGTCGGTGCGCGGTGGGCCGCGCCAGGCCGGTGCTTGCGACGAGCTGGGCGAGGGTGGACGGACCCGCTTCAAGGGCTCCGAGAACCGTCGCCGCCTTGTCCAGGACGCCTACGCCACTCGATTTCTCCATAGTGGCATCCTGACGTCTCAGTGCCTGAGACGCAAGTTCTTCACATCCTGAACTTTTCCGTGGGCGCCCCTACCCTGGGTTCGCGGCGACCGAGACTGGTCGCGGACGGCGATTTCAGGAGGGCCCATGCGGCGGACGATGGCTGAGAAGGTGTGGGACGCACACGTCGTGCGCTCCGGCGAGGGCGAGCCCGACCTGCTTTACATCGACCTCCACCTCGTCCACGAGGTGACCAGCCCGCAGGCCTTCGACGGGCTGCGCCTGGCTGGTCGGCGGCTGCGCCGACCCGACCTGACCATCGCCACCGAGGACCACAACGTCCCGACGCTGCCCGGTCCGATCGTCGACCCGGTCAGCCTGACCCAGGTCGAGACGCTTCGGAAGAACTGTGCAGAGTTCGGCGTGCGTCTGCACTCGATGGGGGACCGCCAGCAGGGCATCGTGCACATCATCGGCCCGGAGCTGGGGCTGACCCAGCCCGGCATGACCGTCGTCTGCGGCGACAGCCACACCTCCACTCACGGCGCCTTCGGCGCGCTGGCCTTCGGTATCGGCACCAGCGAGGTCGAACAGGTGATGGCCACCCAGACCTTGGCGCTGAAGCCGTTCAAGACGATGTCGGTGCGCATCGAGGGCGATCTTGCGCCCGGGGTCACGGCCAAAGACATCACCCTTGCCGTCATCGCCCGCATCGGTACCGGTGGCGGGCAGGGCCACGTCATCGAATACCGGGGCAGTGCCATCGAAGCGCTGTCGATGGAGGGCCGCATGACGGTCTGCAACATGTCGATCGAGGCCGGTGCCCGGGCGGGCATGATCGGCCCGGACGAGACCACCTTCGCCTACCTCAAAGGCCGCCCGCACGCCCCGACCGGGGCGGACTGGGATGCGGCGGTTGCCGAGTGGAGCGCGCTGCGCACCGACGAAGGCGCCGTGTTCGACACCGAGGTGGTCATCGACGCCTCCGACATCAGTCCTTTCGTCACCTGGGGCACCAACCCTGGCCAAGGCCTGCCGCTGTCCGGGCGGGTGCCGGTGCCCGAAGAGATCACCGACGAAGCTGAGCGCGCAGCCGCCCGCCAGGCGCTGGAGTACATGGGCCTGGAACCTGGGATGCCGCTGCGTGAGGTCGCGGTGCAAACCGTGTTCGTCGGCTCGTGCACGAACGGGCGGATCGAGGACCTTCGCGCCGTGGCGCAGGTCCTGCAGGGCCGCACTCTGGCCGAGGGGGTCCGGATGCTCATCGTCCCCGGTTCCGGGCAAGTCGCAGCCCAGGCCGAGGCCGAAGGGCTGCCCGAGGTGTTCACCAAAGCCGGCGCGCAATGGCGGCTGCCGGGCTGTTCCATGTGTTTGGCGATGAACCCCGACAAACTGGCCCCAGGAGAGCGCGCCGCCTCCACGAGCAACCGCAACTTCGAAGGCCGCCAAGGCAAGGGTGGGCGGACCCACCTGGTCAGTCCCGCCGTGGCCGCCGCGACCGCAGTGCGCGGCAGGCTGTCCTGCCCCGCCGACCTCGACCCCGTCACGGTCTGAGCTGAGAAGGAGCACGTCATGGACCAGTTCACGACCCACACCGGAGTCGGGGTGCCGCTGCGGCGCAGCGATGTCGACACCGATCAGATCATTCCCGCCGTCTACCTCAAGCGCGTCTCACGCACCGGGTTCGAAGACGGGCTGTTCGCCGGCTGGCGCGCGCAGGACGACTTCGTTCTCAATCAAGAGGCTTATCGAAATGGTTCGGTGCTTGTTGCCGGTCCGGATTTCGGCACCGGTTCTTCGCGTGAACATGCCGTCTGGGCATTGATGGATTACGGTTTTCGAGCCGTTATCGCCCCGCGGTTCGCCGACATTTTTCGCGGGAACAGCGGAAAGGCCGGGCTGCTTACTGCCGTGGTTCCGCAATCCGACATCGAACTGCTGTGGAAGCTGTTGGAGCAGGAGCCAGGGGCACAGATGACTGTTGACCTCTATGAGCGCACCATCACCTGTTGCGGGGCCGTGATGGGCTTCGAGGTCGATGACTACCAGCGGTACCGGCTGCTCGAAGGTCTCGACGACATCGACATCACCCTGCGTCACGAGGACGAGATCCTGGCCTTCGAGGCGAAACGACCCAGCCACAAGCCGGTGACGACCCACCGCTGAGCGCCCAACCGGCCGTTTCGGCAAACCCCTTGCGGCTCATGCCTGGCCCGGCCGAAACGGCCGGGCGGGCCGATTTGATCCATCTCACATGCCCCTCGGCGGGTTGGTCAGGCTGCGGCGAACCTCGTTGAAATGCCTGGTCATAGCCCCTGTGGCCAGGCAATTGGTCACTCCTGCGCGCCTGTTGGATACGTCCGCAACTGCTCGCCTGCGGGTTCCTCTCGCCGACAGGGGACTTCGTGCCGATAGACAAGCGTGATCTTCCGGCAACGGCAGATCGCAGTGGCGTGCCTTAGCGAACTATCTGTTGCTGATGCGCGGCGCGAGGAGACACCGTCAGGACACATGCGGTGAACAAGGACGTGGGGGGGCGCAGTGCTCTTGCCACTGCAAACACGGCCCGTCGCCGGGTCAGTGACATCTCTGGAGGGAGAGACGAAGTGAACAAGGCTGATCTGGTCGAAGCCCTTGAAGGCCGTCTGGGGGGTAAGAAAGCCGCCTCTGACGCAATTGAGGCGATTTTCGACGTCATTATTCGCGAGGTAGCTCATGGTGGGAAAGTCGGGATCACCGGCTTTGGAACCTTTGAACGCGTGGATCGTGCGGCACGCACCGGGCGTAACCCGCGCACGGGTGACTCGGTGAAAATCGAATCCACTGCAGTTCCGAAGTTCCGCCCCGGCACTGCGTTCAAGCTGTACGTGGCTGAGCCGGCCACCCTGCCCAAGTCCGGGCCGGCCGCTGCGCGCGCCGCAGCCGGGACCGCGGCAGAGGTTCGCGCTCAGGCGGAGGCGGCGATCGCTGCCGCAAAAAAGAAGTCCTCAGGCCGTAAGAGCGCCTGATCCACCGTCGAAGACCGGTCGCGAAGTGAGCGACCGGTCTTCGACGCGTGCTGTGGAGATGCAAAGACTCCTCGCCGCTGGTGGTGACCACCCGACCGGTACTCGACTCCTGGTCATCCCAGGCTCGGTTCGCCCTTCGCACGGTTATGCCGCGGGGTAGCGTGACCGGACCTCGGCCCTGCGCAATCAGGGCGGCGTGAACGCTCGACACCAGGCAGGTTCCCCGACAGGATGACGTGCGAGCAACCGGCCAGAAGGAGACCCAGGTGCAGGCATCGCCTCCCCGCGCTGCACGTCCCGGTGCAGAACAGACGTGGGCTTATCGCTCGGGGATCGGCACGGTGCAGGCGATCATGTCTTTGCTGACAGCCCAGGACTGGCAAGGGTTGGAGCACCTACCGGCACCCGGCACCGGAGCTGTCATCTGCGCCAACCACATCTCCTACGCCGACCCGTTCGCGGTGGCCCACATGCTCCACGCCGCCGGGCACCACCCGTTCTTTCTCGCCAAGAACTCGCTGTTCACAATCCCCGTCATCGGCGCCTGGATCGCGGCCAGCGGGCAGGTCCCGGTGTATCGGGGAACCTCTCGGGCCGCGGACGCGTACCGGGACGCGGTGGCGACCGTCCAGTCGGGCAAGACCGTCGTCGTCATGCCTGAGAGCACCTTCACCGAGGATCCCGACCTGTGGCCGATGCGAGGCAAGACCGGCGCGGCCCGGATCGCGATGGCCACCGATCGCCCGATCATCCCGATGGCGCAATGGGGCCCGCACGAACTGATGGCCCCGGATTCCTACCTACTGCGTCCTTTTCCCCGCAAGTGCATGCGCATGCGGGTGGGTGGGCCGGTCCCGCTGGAGGATCTGCGCGGGCACCCCATCGACCGCGCGCTCCTGAGCGAGGCCACTGCCCGCATCATGGATGCCATCACCGCCGAGCTGGAAGTCCTGCGCGGCGAACCTGCTCCCGCCGAACGCTTCGACCCGCTGGTAGGTCGGCGCGTGCCACGCCGCCCTAGCGAAGAAGGCGGGGCCGCATGAGGCGCAGCGACGACAAACGGACGTATCACGGGGCCAACGAAAGGGAACGAGCATGAGCGATCGAGCGCGCGCTGCAGTCTTGGGGGCAGGAAGTTGGGGAACCGCGTTCGCCATGGTCCTGGCCGATGCCGGGCTCGACGTGACGATGTGGGCCCGGCGTGAGCTGATCGCAAACGCGATCCAGCAGGAACACCTCAACCCGGGATACCTGCCCGACGTGCCGCTGCCGGAGACGATCAAAGCCACCAGCCGCGCCGGCGCGGCACTGGCCGAGGCAGAACTGGTCATCGTCGCGCTGCCGGCCCAACGGATGCGTGCCACCCTCAGCGAACTGGCGCCGCTGATCCCCCCGGAGTCGACACTGGTTTCCTTGGCAAAGGGCATCGAACTGGGCACGGGGTTGCGGATGAGTCAGGTCATGGCCGAGGTCACCGGCGCCGACCCGGGCCGGCTGGCGGTGCTGTCGGGGCCGAACCTGTCTCGGGAGATCGCGGCCCGCCAGCCGGCCGCCGGCGTGGTGGCCTCAGCCGATGCCAGCACTGCTGAGAGTGTCGCTGAAGCCTGCGCCACCCCGTGGTTCCGCCCGTACACCCTGGACGACGTGGTGGGTGTAGAGATCGCAGGCGCGACGAAGAACGTCATCGCGGTGGCCGTGGGCGCCGCCGAAGGGCTCGGCCTCGGCGACAACACCAAATCGACCATCATCACCCGCGGGCTGGCCGAGACGGTGCGCTTAGGTGTGGCGATGGGTGCTTCGGCGGCGACATTCTCCGGCCTGGCCGGGGTGGGCGACCTCATTGCCACCTGCATGTCTCCGCTGTCGCGTAACCACCGGGTCGGGGTCGGCCTGGGCAAGGGCGGGCACCTGCAGCAAGTCGTGGCGGAGGTGGGTCAGACGGCCGAAGGGGTCACCTCGTGCGAGTCGATCCTGGCACTGGCCGGGGCATACGGCGTGGACATGCCGATCGTGGAGTCGGTGGTGGCGATGGTGGCCGACGGGCAGCGCCCGGAACTCATCGCCGACGCGCTGATGTCACGCGAACGCAAGGCGGAGCACAGCTGAGGCCTGGCACCGACGGTAGAGTCTGGGGCTGATGACTACCGACTCTTCCCGCAAAGTTCGTGTCGCCCTTGTTTTTGGCGGTCGATCCTCCGAACATCCCGTCTCCTGCGCGACGGCCGCCGGCGTCATGGCCGCGATCGACAAAGACCGCTTCGAGGTCATTCCCATCGGCATCGCCAAGGACGGTCGGTGGGTGCTGGGTGAGGACGACCTGAGCGCGCTGAGCCTGGAGCCCGGGCATCTGCCTGAGGTCCCGGATGGGGGTAACGAAGTACGTATCCCGCTGGCGATGGGGGAGCGGACGCTGTCCGTGCTCGAACCGGGGCAACCACCGCGGGATCTGGGCGGGGTCGATGTCGTCTTTCCGCTGTTGCACGGCCCGTTCGGTGAGGACGGCACGATCCAAGGGCTCATGGAACTCGCCGATCTGCCTTACGTGGGCTCGGGGGTGCTGGCCAGCGCCGCGATGATGGACAAGCACTTCATGAAAGGCGTTTTCACCAGCCACGGGCTGCCGGTGGGCCCCTTCGTCACTATCACCGACCGGCAGTGGCGCCGCGACCCGCAGGCTGCGCTGGCCAGCGTGGAGCCGTTGGGTTACCCGGTGTTCGTCAAACCGGCCCGCGCCGGATCGTCAGTGGGCATCACGCGGGTCCGACAGGCCGAGCAGTTGCGCGCGGCCATCGAACTGGCCCGCGAGCATGACCCGAAGGTGGTCGTCGAGGCGGCGATCTTCGGCCGCGAGATCGAGTGTGGCGTATTGGAGTCCAGGGACGGCGCGGTTCCCCGCATCAGCGAACCGGGCGAGATCGCTGTAGAGCGGGGCCACGATTTCTACGACTTCGACGCTAAGTACTTGGCCTCGGACGGGGTGCGGTTGTCCTGCCCGGCCGACCTGCCGGAGCAGGACGCCCGCAAGATCAAGGCCATGGCGTCGGAAGCTTTCGAGGCGGCCGGTTGCGAGGGCCTGGCTCGGGTGGACTTCTTCTACACCCCTGACCGGCGCATCATCCTCAACGAGATCAACACAATGCCGGGCTTCACCCCGCACTCGATGTTCCCCCAGGTGTGGCAGGCCAGCGGGATGTCTTATCCGCAGCTCATCAGCGAACTCATCGATCTTGCGCTGGAGCGCAAACTCGGATTGCGCTGATCCGCCGTCCGGCCCGAGCGGGCGCGCCTCGCAACAGGCAGCCCCCACCGCCTGTTTCTCCTGCTGCCGCGTCAACTGCAGCGCAGCGTGGTGCGGGGCAGGGTGGCGGCGGCGGCGGTGAAGGCAGGAAGCTGCAACGGTGCGGGCGCGTAGGCCGAGGGCACGATGACCTCCAGCGCCGGGTCACGGCCGAAGGTGGTGAAGACGGTGCCGTCGCTGAGCGGCTCGACGATCCAGTCGACGTCGTCGATCGAGAGGCACTCCAACGTCGTCGGGGCCGGTGGCCGCACGCCGCAGCGGGCGACGATGGGTGGTTTTCCCCAGGCCGCCACCCCGGGTCCGTCCGGGCGGGTTGCGACCGCTTCGTGCTTGCCCACCTGAGCGGGCCAGTGCGCAGAAAGGTCTGCGCACGCCGCCGAGTCGGCCTGCGGGGCTGGCGAGACCTGCACCCCGGCGCAGGCGGAAAGGCACACCAGAGCGCCGCACGCGAGGATCCCTCGCATGCGGCGACCGTTGGGACTCACCTCAGGCGTGCACGACGGTGCAGGTCAACGTGCGGGTGATGCTCTCGACCTCCTGCACCTTGGCGATGACGAGCTTGCCCAACTCTTCGACGCTGCTGGACTCGAGCTTGCAGATGATGTCGTAGGGGCCGGTGACCTCGTCGGTGGACACCACTCCGGCAATGGAACGGATCGCCTCAGCGACCGAACTGGATTTTCCGACCTCGGTCTGGATGAGGATGTATGCCTGGACCATTGGTGCCTCCTGGACGATAAGAGTGAACCCGACTCCTCGCCGGAACTCGACGGTACCGTGCAGGGAGTCCCCCAGCCAGGGGGTGCGGAAGGAGAACCCCTGTGCAGCCCAGCCAGATCAGCCCTGAGCCAGCCACCGCTCGACGCGTCGGCGACCTTGACGAGGCCGCGCTCTTGGAGCGGATCTTCCCGGTGTTCGCCGCCCGCGACTCCCAGGTTCTCCTCGGCCCGGGTGACGACACCGCCTACCTGGCCTGTCAGGGTGGCGTCCTGGCGACCACCGACGCGATGGTGCGCGGCGCGGACTGGCTCGACGAATGGTCCACCGGGCAGCAGATAGGCCGCAAGGCCGTGGCGCAGAACGTTGCCGATATCGCCTCGATGGGGGGCATCACCACCGGGCTCCTCGTCACGCTGGCCATGCACGCCGACACCACCGTGGAGTGGGTGCTCGACCTGGCCGCTGGGATCGCTGCGGGGGCCAGCTTGGCCGGTACCTCGGTCGTGGGCGGGGATCTGTCCTCGGCAGCGCCCGGCGTGGTCATGGTCAGCATCACGGCCCTGGGCAGCACACAGGGCCGAGAACCCGTGCTGCGAAGCGGGGCCCGGCCAGGGGATGTGCTGGCCGTGGCCGGCACCCTGGGGCGCTCAGACGCGGGCTGGGCACTTCTGCGTCAGGGACGGGCAACGGTGGCGCCCGACCTTGTCGCCGCTCACCGGGTGCCGACGCCTCCGATCGAGCAGGGCCCGATCGCCGCTCGCAGCGGCGCCACCTCGATGATCGACCTGAGCGACGGACTGGTGCGCGACGCCGGGAGGGTCGCCAAAGCCAGCGGGGTAGCCATCGAATTGCGCGGTGATCTTCTGCGTCCGCACGTCGACTCGCTGCAGCCCGCAGTGGGCCAGGAGCAGGCCTGGGCAAGCGTGTTGACCGGGGGCGAAGAGCATTCGCTACTCGCCTCGTTCCCGCCTGGTTGCCTGCCCCGGCACTGGGCAGAAGTCGGCAGTGTGCGCGCGGGCAGCGGAGTCTTCCTCGATGGCCAACCGCAACACGGTGGCGGTTGGGACCACTTTGCCGGCTGAGGGCGCAGCACACGCGGGCGCGCGAAAAGGCCGCCTCTCGATGGACGAGTAGGCGGCCGACGCGCGGCAGCTCAGGTCAGCGAAGGACCTTGCCGGCCTTGATGCACGAGGTGCAGACGTTCAGTCGCTTCGGGGTCTTGCCCTTGGCGCCGACGAACGCCCGGACCCGCTGAATGTTCGGCGTCCAACGACGGTTGGTGCGCCGGTGCGAGTGCGAGATGTTGTGACCGAAGGTCGGTCCCTTGCCGCAAACGTCGCAGGTGGCAGCCACAGGTAACTCCTGACGAGGTTGAATGACGGCGTGTAAGTCGTGCTGCGGCCGGACGCTAGGCGACGCGGTGCAGGTCGGACGGGACCGTCGAGAAATAACCGGCCTAGCGTACGTCAGAAGAGCCGAGCTCCCCAAATGCGCTGAACGCAGGGCCTCTCTCGGGGTTGCCGGTGAGGGATTTCTCAGTGCTCTTTCGGCCGACTCAGCGGTACCCCGGCGTGCATCGCGGTGTCCCGAAGCGGCTCCGGCCCCGCTCCGCTGCGCGTCCTCGCCCCGAACTCGCCCTGACCCGAAACAGCGCTCAGTGCTGCGAGCAGCACCGAGGGCAGCTCGTGGCAGGTAAGGGCAGGCAGGGCGGAGCGCGCCAGGCTGGGCGGCTACCGGACAGGTGGGGGTGCGCCGAACGCGACGAGGTGGCTGCGGAGTGTGAGGATGGCCCCGTGAATCGACCGGCATTGGACACCCTCGACGCCACCGCCGTGCGGCGCTGGGCCTTCCGTGCCCGCGACGCACTCGCTCAGCACCGCCACCAGATCGATGCCCTGAACGTCTACCCCGTCCCCGACGGGGACACCGGCACGAACCTGTATCTGACGTTGCACGCCGGTCTGGAGGAACTCGTCGGGTCATTCGTGGCCAGCGCCGCGGGGCCGCTGTCGATGAGCCAGGCCGCCTCAGCCCTGGCCCGTTCCACGTTGTTCAGCGCGCGCGGCAACTCCGGGGTCATTCTCAGCCAGCTAGTGCGCGGTCTGTCCGACGTCCTGGTCGAGGAGACCGATCAACAGAGCGCCGAAAGCGCCGCCGCTGCACTAGCTCCGACCAGCGACGAGCCGGGGATCGACGGGCCCGCGCTGGCCCGGGTGCTGCAGAAGGCCAGTGACTATGCCTGGGAAGCCGTCAGCGACCCCGTCGAGGGGACGATCCTGTCCGTGGCGCGGGCAGCCGCCGAGGCTGCCACCCGCGCCAGCCGCAGCACTCCGCACCTGGAGGCGGTGATCCGGGCCGGCGTCGAAGCCGCCCGGAAAGCGCTGGCTGCCACCCCGGAGCAACTCGTGGATCTGCGCCAAGCCGGGGTGGTCGATGCCGGTGGGGCCGGGCTGCTGCTCATCCTGGAGGCGCTGTTGCAGGTCGTCACCGGACAAGAGGGGGCGCTGGAACTGCTGGCCGGAGTCCCGGAGCCGCTCCCAGGGTCACCAGGGCGACGCCCCGGTGCCTATACCCGACAACAGGACACCCCCGACTTCGAGGTCATGTACCTCATCGACGGTTGCCACGCCAGCCAAGCCGCGACCTTGCGAACCCAACTCGAAAGCCTCGGCGACAGCGTGCTGGTGGTCGGGGACGAGCGGGTGCGTTCGGTTCACGTGCACACCGACGACGCGGGCGCCGCCGTTGAGGCCGGGCTGGGCGCGGGCCGGGTCTACGGGATCCGGGTGAGCAGCCTGCAGGTGAACAGTCACCATCACGAGGAGTCAACCGAGTGTGGACTGAACGAGACCGGTGAGCAGCCCGCGACCAGCGGGATCGGAGTGGTGGCCACTACCCAGGGGCACGGGCTTGCCGAGCTGTTCGCCGGCGCCGGCGCCCTGGTGGTCTCTGACGCGCCAGGGCGGCGGGTAACGCCACGCATGCTGCTGGATGCGATGATCGCCTGCGCCACCCGCACGGTCGTTGTGTTGCCGTGCGACTCCGATGTCCTGCTCGCCGCGCACGTCGCCGCCGACCTGGGGCGCGAGCACGGGCTGGATCCGGTGGTGCTTGCCACCCGGCATTCCCTGCAAGGCCTGGCCGCGCTCGCGGTCTTCGAACCGGGCCTGCCCGACGTGATCGAGCACATGAAGGAGGCAGCGGCAGCGGTGCGGTGCGGCATGGTCGTCACCGCCTCCTCCGATTCAGCTACCGAGGCCGGTCCCTGCCGACGCGGCGATGTGCTCGGTTTCGAGGGCCAGGACGTGGTGCTGGTGCATTCGGACGCTGTCGAAGCAGGGGTGGCCATCGTGGACCGGTTGATCCAGGATCAGGCCGAGATGGTGACGTTGCTGGCTGGTGAGAGCGCCCCTGACCTGGCCGAACAGGTCGCCGCTCGGCTGGCGCAGGAGATGCCGCAGCTTGAGGTGAGCGCTTTGTACGGTGGCCAACCCGTCTACGACCTGCTCGTGGGGGTGGAATGAGCGACCTGGGAACACCGCTGACCCGGATCCTGCCCAAACCGGTGGCGAACGAACTGGCCAAGAGTCGGGATCTGCAGACGATCGGGGACCTGCTGTGGTTCCTTCCCCGACGCCACCTCGATGCGCACACCGAAGTCGAGACCCTCCTCGAAGGCGACTACCTGGTTGTCCTGGGCACCGTGGAGCGCGCCGCCACACGCCCGATGCGCAGGCGGCACGGGCAGATGCTGATGGCCACGATCAGCACCGGCACCCACGAGTTGAACCTGACGTTCTTCTCGGTGCACGGGCACGTCTCCAAACTCACCCCAGGGACTCGTGCCCTGTTCGCCGGCACCGTCAAGCGGTTCAACGGCCAGTGGCAACTCGACCACCCCGTGTACGAAGTCATTGAGTCCAGCGATGGGCCGCAAGGGGAACCGGCTTGGCCGCTGGTCCCGGTCTACCTGCAGGTTCCTCGGGTGCCGTCCTGGAAAATCGCCCGGTGTATCGAGAGCGCGCTGGCGGCGCTGGAGGATCTGCCGGACCCGCTGCCCGCTGAGTTGCGTACCCGAAACTCTCTGCCGGGTTTCGTTGAGTCGATGCGGATGATGCACCTGCCTGCGACGTTCGCCGAGCGGGAACAGGGTCGCAAACGCCTGGCCTATGACGAGGCGCTGACCATCCAGTTGGTGCTCGCTCAACGTCGCCGGGAACAGCAGAACGCCCCGGCGGTGCCGCGTCACCCGACCCCGGGGGGTCTGCTGGAGACGTTCGATTCCCGGCTGCCGTTCACCCTGACAAAGGGGCAGCAGCGGGTCGGGTCCGAGATCGCTGCCGACCTGGCCCGGTCGCACCCGATGAATCGACTGCTGCAGGGTGAGGTCGGTTCCGGCAAAACGCTCGTCGCGTTGCGCGCGATGCTCGGGGTCGTCGATGCCGGCGGGCAGGCTGCACTGTTGGCCCCGACCGAAGTGCTGGCGGTGCAGCATCACCGCTCGATCACTCAAGCCCTGGGGGATCTGGCTGAAGGCGGCCTGCTCGGGGGAGCCACTGGTGGAACCCGAGTGGCGCTGTTAACCGGTTCAGCTTCCACCGCCCGGCGCCGGGAGGCTCTGCTGCAGGCGGCATCGGGTCAGGCCGGCATCGTCATCGGCACGCACGCCCTGCTCGAAGACCGGGTGCAGTTCGCTGATCTGGGGTTGGTGGTCGTGGATGAACAGCACCGATTCGGTGTGGAGCAGCGTGACGCCCTGCGCAGCAAGGCCCACGGCAGTCCGCACGTTCTAGTGATGACCGCCACCCCGATCCCGCGCACCGTGGCGATGACGGTGTTCGGTGACATGGAGACCTCCACCTTGGACGAGCTGCCCGCCGGGCGCTCACCAATCGCCACCCATGTGGTCGACAATCCGCTCTGGTATGAACGGGCCTGGGGTCGGGTGGCCGAAGAAGTGGCAGCCGGCCATCAAGCTTTCGTGGTGTGTCCGCGCATCGGGCTGGACGGCGCGTCCGCTGAGACGCCGGGAAATGAACCGGTCGAGGGTGAGCTGAGCTTCGAGTCCGAAGAAGAGACCCAACGCCCCGTCGTGGGCGTTGTGGATATGCTCACCGAACTGCGGGAACGTCCGGATCTGGCGGGTCTGCGCATCGAGATGCTGCACGGTCGGATGGAAGCCGACGACAAGGACACCGTCATGACCGCCTTCGCCGCCGGACAGATCGACGTCCTGGTGGCCACTACCGTCATCGAGGTCGGCGTCGACGTTCCGAACGCGACGGTCATGGTGGTGATGGATGCCGACCGTTTCGGGGTGAGCCAGCTGCACCAGTTGCGCGGACGGATCGGGCGTGGGCAGGCCCCCGGTCTGTGCTTGCTGGTGGCCCACAACCCCGGAGCGGCCGCGGCCGAACGCTTGGCGGCGGTCGCGGGCACTACCGATGGTTTTGAGTTGTCGCAGGTCGACCTGGCCACCCGCCGCGAAGGAGACATTCTCGGCGCGCGGCAAAGCGGCGGACGTTCCCAACTTCGGGTGCTGACCCTGCGCAGGGATGAGAAAGTCATCGGCGCTGCACGCGAGGACGCAGCGCGAATCATCGAGGCCGACCCCACCCTCGCGACATACCCAGGTCTACGGGCGGCTGTGGAGGACCGGATCGACGCAGAGCAGGCAGCGTTCCTGGAGCGCGGATGAGAGGCTTCGCGGCGTGACACGGATCATTGCGGGCAACGCGGGGGGCACCCGAATCGACACCCCCCCTGGGGCGGCGACCCGCCCGACCAGCGACCGGGTGCGAGAAGCGTTGTTTTCCCGCCTGGAACACCTCGACGCTCTCGAGGGCCGGGTTGTGCTGGACCTGTTCGCCGGATCAGGGGCGCTCGGCCTGGAGGCGGCAAGCCGCGGTGCCTCGCGGGTTCAGCTCGTCGAATCGGCCGGGGTTGCCGCCCGCGTCGTCCTGCGCAACATCGCTGCATGCAGGGCGGCCAACGCCCGGGTGGTGCGCATCCCGGTGGAGCGTTACCTGGACGGTAAGCCCGAGCAGCCGGCGGACCTGGTGCTGGCGGACCCGCCGTATGACTATCCGACCCCGCAGCTGGAAGGGCTGCTCGCCCGGCTGGTGCGGGGCGGCTGGCTCGCCCCCGACGCGCTCATTGTCCTGGAGCGTTCTAAACGTTCGGTGGCGCCGCAATGGCCGGCGGGGCTGAGGAGCCAGGGCGAGAAGACCTACGGCGAGACGATGCTTTGGTTCGCTCGTGCTGAAAGCGCCGACGACGAAGCTGGCGAGGCGGAGGACGTTCCTGAGCAGCCCTGATGCTGCTGACGGCCTTGCCCCTGCCGGAGCGCACCGACTGCCCTCCGGCAGTCTTGACCCGCGCGGGCCGTCGTGCGGGCCAAGATCACAGGTCGGTGACGAATTCCCAACAGGGTCCCTGTAAGTCGGGCTCTTTAGGGTGGGGGCCTACTATCGCGATGTGAGCCGCTCCCAACGAGCCCGATGGTGGTACTTAGCCGCACTTGTCGGCGCTGCCGTGGTCACCGGAGCCTTTCTGCTGCTGATCGGGCAAGAGCGGGGGGCTGCGGTTCTGCTTGCTCTCTGTCTGGTGACCGCCTGGTTCATGGCACCTATTCGCCGCAGCGAAGAAGTCCGGCACTGGGAGGCGCAAGACCGCCTCGTGCGAGACGGGCGCATCATCGTCTACTGGCGCCCCGGCTGCTTGGCATGCGCGCGGATGCGTTGGCGCCTTGGTGGATTGACCCATCGCGCCACCTGGGTCGACATCTGGACCGACCCCGAGGCCGCGGCCTTCGTGCGCGACGTCAACGGCGGCGCCGAAACCGTCCCGACGGTGATCTTCAGCGATGGGCGGGCCGTGACCAACCCCGATCCGGGGTTGCTGCGCGCAGAACTTGCCGGGTGCAGCAAAGCTGCGTGAGCCAGCGCGGGTGCGCTACGTTCGCACGATGAGTACCACCCGGCGTTGCGTATGTCCCGGCTCCTACGACCCTGTGACCCTCGGACATGTTGATGTCATCGAGCGGGCGAGCAAGCTCTACGACGAGGTCGTGGTCGCGGTGCTGTTCAACCCCGACAAAGTCGGGATGTTCACCCCGCAGGAGCGCGTCGAGTTACTCCAGGACGAACTAGCGCACCTGTCTGGGGTGCGGGTGGTCACGTTTGCCGATCGCCTGCTGGTAGACGTGTGCAATGAGATGGGTATCGCCGCCATCGTCAAGGGGCTGCGAGGCGAGACCGACTACTCCTATGAGCTGCCGATGGCGGTGATGAACCGGCACCTGTCCGGGGTGGAGACGCTCTTCATGCCCGGCGACCCGGCCTACACCCAGGTGTCGAGCTCGCTGATCAAGGAGGTCGCCCGCTTCGGTGGGGACGTCCGCGGACTCGTCAGCGATCGGGTGCTGGCGGCCCTGCGCAGCCGGATAGGCGGATCCGGCTCCTGAGCTGGCCGCGCCCGGGGCGCCACCGACGCTCTGTTTGGGGGATGCGGCTGGCTCCGCTAGAGTTAACGGTCGGTCCGCTACGCCTATGGCGATGGACCACCGACGATCTCCCAGCAACGGATGAGTGGACTCCTGATGACTTCCCCTGACCCTCGCAGCGCCCTGGTGTTCGACGCCAGACGGCTCGCTCGGCGTCCAGGGACGATGATCACCGAGGAGCGAACCGCCCCTGCACCGGAGGGATTCGGAATCGAGGTCATCGCTGTTCCCGCGGGTGAACCGTTGGAATTGTCGGTGCGCCTGGAATCGGTGATGGAAGGCGTGCTCGCCAGCGGTACGGTAGGTGCCGTCGCGACCGGAGCTTGCGTGCGGTGCCTGGAAGAGGTCAATGAAGTCATTGACGTCGAATTCCAGGAACTGTTCGCCTACGCCGATCGTGCGGCTCACCATCTGGAAGCTAACGGTGACGATGACGACGAACAGCGAGTGCTTGAGAGCGATTTGCTCGATCTCGAGCCCACGTTGCGCGACGCCGTCGTTCCAACTCTGCCGTTCCAGCCGGTGTGCCGGGACGACTGCCCCGGCCTTTGCGTCGAATGTGGGCAGCCGCTCGCGAATGACCCAGATCACCAGCACGAGATCATCGACCCCCGGTGGGCAGCGTTGCAATCGCTGTCCGAGCCGGCGGGCGACCCCGAGGAAGAGAAGAGGAACTGACGTGGCCGTCCCGAAGCGGAAGATGTCGCGCTCCAACACCCGTTCGCGTCGCGCGCAGTGGAAGACGACGGCGACCACGCTGACGTCCTGCCCCAGCTGCTCGTCGCCGAAGCAGCCGCACCAGGCGTGCCCGTCCTGCGGGATGTACGCCGGGCGTCACTACCCGACCGCGGAGCGCACCGAGCTCCAGAACTGAGCTCTGCGACGCTCGTGGCATCGCAGAACATTGAGCAGCGGCGCCCCGTCGAGGGCCTCCGAGATAAGATCAACTCGATCTTGGGGGTAGACCTCGACGAGGCGCTGCTGATTCATTCTTTGACTCACCGCTCGTACGCCTACGAGCACGGCGGCGTCCCGAACAACGAACGTCTGGAGTTCTTGGGCGACTCGGTGCTCGGCCTGGTCGTCACGGAATCGCTGTACGCGGACCATCCTGAGATGGCCGAAGGCCAACTCGCCAAGCTACGCGCGGCCGTTGTCAATATGAGGGCCTTGGCGCAGGTCGCGCGCGGGCTCGGCGTTGGTGACTACCTGCTGTTGGGCCGGGGCGAGGAAGCCACCGGTGGTCGGAACAAGGCTTCCATCCTGGCCGACACGATGGAGGCGCTCATCGGCACCGTGTACCTGGCGCAAGGACTAGACGGCGCCCGGGTCTTCGTGCACCACCTCATCGACCCGCTGATGCTCTCCTCAGCGCGTCTCGGCGCCGGCCTGGACTGGAAGACGAGCCTGCAAGAGCTCTCATCCTCGGCCGGCCATGGCGCGCCCGAGTACAGGGTGAGCGAAGAAGGCCCCGATCACGAAAAGGTCTTCACTGCACAGGCCGTCGTCGGTCAGGAAAGTCTCGGGGTTGGTGTCGGTCGCAGCAAGAAGGAAGCGGAGCAGCGCGCCGCTGAATGCGCCTGGACCGAACTCACCCGCCGCGCCAACGCGGTGCTGAGCGCCGAACCGACAAGCGACGTCGACGCCGCAGGTGCCTGAACTCCCCGAGGTCGAGGTCGTTCGGCGGGGAATCGCCGAACATGTCGTCGGCCGCCGTATCGAAGCCGCGCATCTTTTCGGAACTCGGGTGGCGCGGCGACACCCGGCCGGACCTGAGGATCTAGCGGAACGGCTCAGTGGTCGGCTGGTGCGCGCGGCCGATCGCCGCGGCAAATACCTGTGGCTAGTGCTCGAGGACGACGAAGCCTTGGTCTGCCATCTGGGAATGAGCGGGCAACTTCTCGTCGAATCCAGCGAGCGACCCCCGCGTCGTCACCAGCACGCCACCTTTGACTTCGATGATGACGGGCCTCAGCTGCGCTTCGTGGACCAGCGCACCTTCGGCGGTCTGGCCTTGGCGGACCTGGCGCCCGACCCCCACCTCGGCTCCGGCCACGAGTACGGCATCCCCGCGCCGGTTGCGCACATCGCCCCAGACCCCCTCGAAGCTGCTTTCGACGTGGAGGTCTTCACCCGCCGGGTGCGCACTCGCCGCAGCGCCATCAAACGGGTGCTCCTCGATCAAACCAGCGTGTCGGGTATCGGCAACATCTATGCCGACGAGGCGCTGTGGCGCGCTGGTCTGCACGGTCAACGGGCGGCGCAGACCCTGAGTCGCTCGACCGTGGCCACCCTGACCGCCCACGTGCAGGACGTGATGCGGGCAGCCTTGGCAGCGGGAGGCACCAGCTTCGATGCCCTCTACGTCAACGTCAACGGGGCGAGCGGTTACTTCGACCGCTCGCTGAATGCCTACGGTCAGGCAGGGTCGCCCTGTGAACGCTGCGGGACCCCGATCCGGCGGGAGGCCTTCATGAACCGCTCATCGTTCTTCTGCCCGCGCTGCCAACGTCCCCCGCGGGTGCGCACCTGAGCGGGATCCCTCACTCCTGGGGGTAACGGACGCCCAGTTCGCTTCGGGCGCAGTCCATGACCTCTAGCACTCCGATGGTGTCGGATAGGGGCACCAGCGGCGATTGGGTCAGGCCCGCGCGTAGGCAACGCCCCACCTCTTCGACCTGGTGTTGATATCCGCGGCTGGGCAGGGTGATCGTGCGGGTTTTACCGCCGGAGAAGATCACCGCGTGCTCGGGGGACTTGGCGTAGTGCGGCTCGATGGTGATCCAGCCGGAACGCCCGGAGATGACGGCGCGGCCGGGGGAGTGCCCGGCGAAGGTGCACGAGAGCTGCGCGAAGGCGCCGGTCTCGTAGCCCCACTGCATGGCGACCACGTGATCGGCGCCGGTGCTGGCCAGCGTGCCCATCACCTGCACCGAGTCCGGACGGCCCAGCAGCGGCCAGACGAGGTGGGCCGGGTAGACCCCCAGGTCCAGCAGCGCCCCGCCGCCGTTGTCGATGTCGAACAGTCGGCTGGTGGGGTCGGGGTCGCGGATGACACTGAAGTCTGCGTTGACGCTGACGAGATCACCGATCTCGCCCTCCCCGACGAGTTTGCACACTTCGCGCACGATCGGTTGGGTGCGCAGCCACATCGCCTCCATCGCGAACACCCCGGCGGCTTCGGCTGCGTCAGCGAGGCGGGTGGCCTGCTCTGCGCTCAGGGTCAGCGGCTTCTCGACCAGGACGGCCTTGCCTGCCGACATCGCTGCGAGGGCCTGTTCGAGGTGGAACGGGTGGGTGGTGTTGATGTAAACCACGTCGACGTCGTCGGCGGTGTAGACGTCCTCGTAGCTGCCGCCGCGACCGCCGAACTCGTCGGCCAGAGCCTGCGCCCGGGTTGCCTCCCGGGCCCCCACTCGGGTGATCCGGTGCCCGTCCACCGCGGTGATGGCGCGTGCCATCTTCAGCGCGATGTGCCCAGCCCCGATGAACCCCCAGCGAACGGGGTCGCCGGCGTGGGCATTGCTGGGTTCAGCGGGAACGAACGGAGCAAGAGGCGGGTGGCTCATAGCCACACATTAGACGTCGCTGTCGGGCTGGGGTGCCTGGCAAGCGGCCGAAGAAGTGCCCGAGAGCTCTTCATTCGCTGTTCAACTCCGGGGAGCGAGATCGACGTCCACGCCCCTCATTCTGGGCGAAAGCCCGCGATGAGGGGATGTGCGAGATGAGCGGTGGGATCGGGGCACGGTCGCACCGGTTGGTGGCCGCTGTGGATGTCGGATCCACCTCGCTGCGAGACGCCGATGCGGTGGCCTACTCCGGGGTGGGGATCGCCCCTTCGGTGGGTATCAATCCGGACGCTCTGGTCGTCTCGACCCATCGAGTCCTCACCGGCAGCAAGGACGTACATCTGACGGTTGCGTTCTGCGGTGCAGGCGCAGAAGAGGAGCAGCTGCAGCAACTCGTCTTGCGGTTGCGTGAGCAAGCCGGTGAGGCGTCGTCTGGGTGGGCCATCCAGGTCGGCCGCTATCGGGTCGGTAGCAGTACGGCGCTGGAGGCGGCGGCTCTGGGAGCGGTCGAACGGGCGTCTCGATCAGGCGGGCGTTGTGTGCATTTTCCTGGAGTCGGCGACCTCATCGGCGCAGTGCCGATCGGAGAGGTCGCCTCGCGTTCGGCGATCGAGACCGTTGTCGAGATGGACGGCAGAGTGCCGGCCCCGGACGCGCTGCTGCGGACCGAGCGTCCACCCCATCCGCGGTGGCAGTTCGGCACCCTGACCCTTTATGTGCAGCCAGGTGTACTCGGTAGCTATATCCCCTTTGAGTCAGGTCCTGCGCCCGAGATGCCTGTCCAATCTCCGAGATGACGGTTCCCCACCATCGGCCCAAACTGCAGGCGCAGCAATCGGAACGAACCAGCTCACGGGCCGACTCCGTTGTCGTGCATATGAATCGGAACGGTGCTGGGACGTGTTGATCTCGGCGTTGACCTGGGGCGTCAGCCGATGACCCTGCGGCGCCCAAGTGCATGCACTCTTAGGATAGGCTAACCTCCAAGCGCTCCCCGGGTGTTCGTAAGATCAGGGAGGCAGCCCCCTATTTACGCGCAGAGCAGATTGGTGTGCCAGTGAGTGGATCGTTACGGGGAGGACGTGCATCCTCCCCACGTCGACTGCAAGAGTTGTTCGTGGCCATTGTCGTGCTTGTGGCAGCGTTTTGCTTTTGTGCGGCACCGCTGGCACAGGGGGCTGAACAGCCAAAAGGGGAGTGGGGAACTGTCGCCACGGAGGTAGTCTCACTCCTGGATCAGGCGGTCGACTCCTTTGAGAAGGGGAACACCGACGAGGCCAAATCGCTTGTGAAGAAAGCCCGTTACGATGTTTTCGCCGGGAAGGGTCTGGAGGAGCAGATCGCCACCCAGGTCTCCGGTGCGGACGCCAGCAAAGCCAATATGGATTTCGGGCTTCTCACCAAAGCGATAACTGAAAAAGACGCGGACGCGGTCAAGGCTCACGCCGAGGCGTTGGAGAGCCAGCTCACGTCTGACGCTAAAAGCCTCGACGGTGGCTCCGTCAATGCGGCGGACCTGAAGGTAAGCCCCGGCAAATGGGGGCAGACGGCCTCCACGATGGTGGGACTCCTCGACGACGCCCTGAAGACCTATGAAGCCGGTGACGCCGAGGGCGGCAAGAATCTCGTCAATGAGGCCTACTACGGTCACTACGAGATCACGGGCTTCGAAAAAATGACGATGGCGCAGGTCTCAGGGGGCCGAGTCGCTGCTGTTGAGTTGGAATTCGCCCTCATCAAGAAGGCCATGTCCGAGGGTAAGGGCGACGAGGTCGCTCGACGTATCCAAGAGCTCAAGCCCCAGCTCATCGAAGACGCGAACACGCTGGACGGGTTCGACGGCACCGGCGAGGGTAAGACGACCCAGACTTCCGGTACGACGATCTTCTTCGCCTCCTTTACGGTCATCCTGCGAGAGGGCATCGAAGCCATGCTCGTCGTGGCCGCCGTCGTCGCCTACCTGGTGAAGGCCGGTCACAAGGAGAAGACGAAGGTCGTGTGGGCCGGTGCAGCCGCCGCGCTCGTCGTCTCTGTACTGCTCGCGTTCCTCATCTCCACCTTGACCGGCTTGGCCGGCAAGGGGCAAGAACTGATGGAGGGCATCACCGCGCTCGTTGCCGTCGCGATGCTCATCTATGTTTCCAACTGGATGCTGGGTAAGTCTGAGGCCGCTGCCTGGAACAAGTTCATCAAGGACAAGACGGAAACTTCACTCGGGCGCGGATCCCTGCTGTCCCTGGCATTCGTCGCGTTCCTCGCGGTCGTGCGCGAAGGTGCCGAGACGATCCTCTTCTACCAGCCGATCCTATCCATGGCGCAGGGCGACACCCGCCCGGTCTGGTTCGGACTCGGCGTCGGTATCCTCGTACTACTCGTGGTCTATGCACTCATCCGGGCCCTCAGCATCCGCATCCCGCTGCGCCCATTCTTCCTAGCTACATCGCTACTTCTGGCAATTCTCGCGCTGACCTTCACCGGGTCGGGTATCGGAGAGCTGCAAGAAGCCGATGTCGTCTCGGTGACGCCCATCGCGGGTATTCCGACTATCGATCTCTTGGGGATTTACCCCCGAGTGGAGAACCTGGCCGCACAGGCCTTGGTTCTCGCCCTGATGATTGGCTTGTTCATTTACGGATCGCGGCGTAACAACCGCCTGAAGGCAAGTCAGTGATCGTGCCCATCAATTACGAACCTGGAGAGAACTCCCCCATGAAGACAGCACTTAAGCGTGTGACTGGCGGGCTCGCGGCAGTCGCCTTGGCTGGTTCGTTGGCCTCCTGCTCTAACGAAGGCAAGGATGCGGAGGGGGGCGCAGACGCCACCGCCACCGCCGCCGCCCCCGCCTCAGGTGAGTCCACGGAGACCCCGAAGGAAGGCGAGACTGACAGCGGTGACGCAGGCTTCCGCGAAGAGCCCATCGGCGATGAGGTCTTCGAAGGCCCGCTGAAGATCGCGGCCGTCTACTTCCAGCCGGTGGAGATGGAACCCCAAATGGGCGTTCCTGCCGCTCAGGCTGCCATGCACCTCGAAGCTGACATCGCCGCTGTCCCCGACAACGGCCTCGGCTACGGCGCCGGCGACTTCATTCCCGGCCTGACGGTCGACTACAAGGTGATGGACAAGAGCGACAAGGAAGTTCAGGCCGGAACGTTCATGCCGATGAACGCCTCCGATGGACCGCACTACGGTCTGAACCTGCCGGCGCTTCCCGCAGGCGACTACAAGCTCCAGATCATCGTCAAGTCTCCTGAGACCAACGGCTGGATGCTGCACACTGACCCTGTGACTGGCGTTCCCGGCAAGTTCTGGGCCGAGCCCATCGTCGCAGAGTTCGAGAACTGGCACTGGGACCCCGCCACTGTTTGGTGGTGAGCCGTCGCTCAACTCATGGCTCTAGCTAAATGACAGGGGGGAATGATCGTGCTCGTTCAGTTGGTTGATGTGGTCAGCGCGCTCGTGCTCGTCGGCCTCACCCTGGGGGCGCTCTTCCCCGCTGCTCGTTTGGCTACCGGCCGGGACCCGGCGCGTCCGGGTCCCCGGCCGGTGCTGTGGGGGGCGTTGGCCGGGGCCGTCCTCGGCCTGGTCATGATCGTCGTCCACCATTACGCGCTCATTCGCTTCGACCGCCAGCGCCTCACCCTGACGACGTTGGAGCCGACGGTGGCGCTCGGCGTCGCCGTCCTCGGCCTCACCTGGTGGCTGGGTCGTCGTACGCTGCGCGAGCTTGGTGGCAGCCAGGGCCTGCGGGCAGGCCGGCCACAGGTGCTGATCGCGAACCCGATCCCACCCAGCCTGCGGATGCTCACTTCCATCGTGGTGGGTCTATGGGCGATGCTCATCGTCTTCCGCGACAGCCAGATGGTGTACATGCAGGTTCGCACCCTGGTTCCGCTGGGAGCCTCGATCTTCTCCACAGCGACCTTCCTCAATGTGCTGGGCTACATCTTCGGCGTGGTTCTCGTGCTCGTGTGCGCTATCGCGCTCACCCGTGTGTGCCAGATCCGGCCCACCTACACGCTGCCGCTGCTCACCATCCTGACGGTGCTGATCTCTCTCACCCACATCTTCTTGATCATCCGCTTGCTGCACGCGATCCGCGCCATCTACCTCTCCACAGGGGCAGCCGCGAGCGTGACGTGGTTGGTCACTCACGAGTCGTGGCTCATCCTTGCGGCGCTGGCCGTGACCGCCGGGGTGGCGTTCCCGCTGTGGAACGCCGGATGGGCGCTGCCTGCAGCGGGACCCAACCCAGCCGCGCAGCGTCTGCAGCGCGCTTCATCGCGATCGATGACCCGCCGAGCGACGCTCACCATGGCGGCGTCCACCCTCGCCTTCCTAGTTCTCACCGTCGGTGAGCGCTACGCCACCGAAGAGGTGGAACTCTCCGAGCCTGAGCCGTTCGAGGTCAAGGGAGAGAAGGCAGTCATCGCGCTGCCCACTCTGAACGACGGACACCTGCACCGCTTCAGCTACGACAGTACGCAGGGAGTGGCCGTGCGCTGGATCGTCATCCAGAAGGCCGGATCCTCCTACGGAGTAGGGCTGGACGCTTGCGAGATCTGCGGACCCTCCGGCTATTACGAAAAGGACGGGCAGGTCATCTGCAAACTGTGCAGTGTGGCCATGAACGTCGCGACCATCGGCTTCAAGGGTGGATGCAACCCGATTCCCATCGAATACGAGGTGGTGAACAACGTGTTGACGATCCCGATCGCCGAACTGGAGAAGAGTGCCGCCGTCTTCACCTAGTCCAGACCCTGTGTTCCGACGGACGTGAGTCGAGAGTGATCAACGATGTTTTTCAGAATGCTCAGAGGGACGCTCCTGCATGGGCGGGGGCGGCGTCTGATGATCGTGTTGACCGTCGCGCTCGGGGCGTCCGTTGCCACCTCGATGCTTTCGGTGATGTTCGATATCGGGGACAAGGTCAACAAAGAGTTGAAGGCCTACGGCGCAAACATCGTGGTGCGCCCGAAGGGTGCCGCGGTCGTTCAGGACCTGTATCACTTCCAGGGCTCCAAGGAGCAGCAGTCCTACCTGAAGGAAGATGAACTGAAGAAGATCAAGACGATCTTCTGGACCTACAACATCACTGACTTCGCGCCGCTGTTGAACACCGAAGCTGAGTTGAACGCAGCTGGTGCAGGCCCTGAGAAGACCCGCATCGTCGGAACCTGGTTCAAACATGAACTGAACCTGCCGGCTCAGGACACCGTCGTCACCGGTCTGGCGAACCTGCGCGGGTGGTGGACGCTGCAGGGCGACTGGCCTAAAGACGCTGATCCCAAGGGGGCCGTCGTCGGCCAAGGGGTCGCTGACAAACAGAAGCTCAAAGTCGGTGACACCTTCACCGTCGGCAGCGATAAACATCGGCAGGAGCTGGCAGTCAAGGGGATCGTCTCCACCGGGGGTGAGGAAGACAACCAGGTCTTCACCCAGATCGGCGTTGCCCAGAACCTGATCGATCGGCCGGGGGCCGTCGGGCAGATCGAGGTCTCCGCACTGACGACGCCGGATAACGAACTGGCGCGCAAGGCGGCGAAGAATCCGAACAGTCTGTCGATCTCGGAACGCGAGACCTGGTACTGCACCGCCTATGTCTCCTCCATCGCCTACCAGATCGAGGAGACGATCAGCGACGCCGTCGCCCGTCCGGTGCGGCAGGTCTCCGAATCCGAGGGCGCCATTTTGGAGAAGACGCAGCTGCTCATGGTGCTCACGACGTTGCTCTCGATGGCGGGATCGGCGCTGGCGATAGCCAACCTGGTGACGGCAAATGTCATGGAGCGGGCCCGAGAAAGCGGCTTGCTGAAGGCTGTCGGGGGCCGCGACGTTTCCGTCGCGGGGCTGATCCTGACCGAGATCGTGATCATCGGTTGCGTCGGAGGTCTGATCGGATACGTGGCCGGTATCGGGCTGGCTCAACTCATCGGCTACATGGTGTTCGGGTCGGGGATCAGCGTGGTGCCAGCAGTCGCAGGGATCGTGGCGGCTCTGGTGATCGTGGTCGTACTGCTCGGCTCGATCCCAGCGATCCGCTTCCTGCTGCGTCTGCGGCCCGCAGAAGTACTCCACGGACGGTGACCCATGAATAAACGCAAGATGTTCGTGCGGATCGTGCTGTCCTCGATCATGCGCCGCCGGTCGCGGGTCCTCATCGCCATGGTCGCGGTCGCTATCGGCGCAACAACCTTGGCTTCCCTAGCGATGATCACCATCGACGTGCCCCGCCAGATGGCCCGCGAGATGCGCTCCTACGGCGCAAACATGGTGGTCCTGCCCAAGGGGGACCACGATTCGTTCCCACCCGCGGTACTGGATGAGATCAAGGGTGACCTGCCCGACACGATCCTCATCGGATCGGTGGGCCTGGAGTACCAGCCGATCACCATCAACGGGCTGCCCTACGTGGCCGCCGGAACCTCGCTGAAGGCAGCGCGAGAGATCAATCCCTACTGGTACGTGGACGGGCAGTGGCCGACCAAACCGGGTCAGGTCCTCATCGGGCGCGAGATTGCGCGAGCGACGGACGTCAAGGTCGGCGATAGCCTCACCCTGACCCAGCTCATCGGGGAGAGCCCATCCGCGCCCCCTGCAGAACCCGACACCCTCGAGGCCAAGGGCCACGCGGCCGACGGACACGCCGCCGACGGACACGCGGCTCACATGGCTGCGCCCGGGCAGTTGACGAACGAAGGCGGAAAACCTATCGCGCCGCCTGACAAGAAGCTCAAGGACGCCGCCCCCGGTGGGGGTGCGGATATGCGTGAGCTCAAGGTGGTGATCACAGGTGTCCTGGAAACCGGTGGCTCAGAAGACGGTTTCGTCTACCTGGAATCCGCGGATCTGGCCGAACTGACCGGGAAGCCTTATCAGCTGACCGTCGCAGAGCTTTCGATCGCACCCAAGGAAGAATCGATCGAGGCGCTGGCAACGCGATTGACCACCGCGCATCCGCAGATCAACGCTGAGCCGGTAACGCGGCTTACCCATTCGGACGCTAACGTGCTCGAGATGCTGCGCTCCCTGATGGCGATCATCTCGCTCATCGTGTTGGCGCTCATCATGATCGGGGTTTCCACCACAATGATGGCTGTCGTCACCGAGCGGCGGAACGAGATTGGTCTGCGCAAGGCGCTCGGTGCGGACAACCGCTCGATCGTGGGCGAGTTCCTCGGCGAAGCCGTCGTACTCGGTCTGGTCGGCGGAGCCCTCGGCGCCGCCATGGGCTATGGGTTGGCCCAGGTCATCTCGTTGAATGTGTTCCACCGAACTGTGGCCTTCCAGCCGCTCGTGGTGATTGCCACGGTGCTGGTGTCAGTCCTGATCTCGACCCTTGCCAGCCTCTTCCCGGTACGCCGCGCCATCGACATCGACCCCGCCCTCGTGCTTCGCGGAGAATAAGGAAACGTGATGACCGATTCACCCTTGATCGAGATGACCGACGTTTCCAAGATTTACGGGGACCTACACGCTCTGGACCATGTGGACCTGAGCGTTTTCGCCGGCCAGTGGATGTCCATTGTGGGGCCCTCCGGATCGGGCAAAACGACGTTGATGAACATCATCGGCTGCATGGACCGTCCGAGCACCGGCACTGTCCTGCTGGATGGCAAGGACATCTCCACGATGACCGCCTACGACCTGACGCAGGTGCGCCGCGAGACGATCGGTCTGGTGTTCCAGCAGTTCCACCTGATCGGCCACCTCACCGCCGTCGAGAACGTCATGGTCTCGCAGTACTACCACTCGGTGCCGGATGAGAAAGAGGCCATGCAGGCATTGGACCGGGTGGGTCTGGCAGATCGTGCCACCCACTTGCCGCGCCAGCTCTCCGGTGGGGAACAGCAGCGCGTCTGCGTTGCCCGCGCCCTCATCAACTACCCCAAGGTCGTGCTCGCTGATGAGCCCACCGGTAACCTCGATGAGAAGAACGAGCACATCGTGCTGGGTATCTTCGAACAGTTGCACCGTGAGGGAACCACCCTCATCGTGGTGACCCACGACGCGACGGTCGCAGGTAAGTCCGAGCGGGTGGTGCGGCTCGACCACGGCAAGGTGGTCTCCGACATCTTCAACGATTCCACCCAGACCGTCCAGGTCGGTAGGGAACGGTAACGACGGTGGATCGCAAGAGTGCCCGCGCTCTGGAAATTGCAGGTCTGAGCCTGGCCGGCCTGTTCATGATGTCGGCATGCTCACCGCCGCACGTCATCGACACGAGTGTGCCCCTGCGAGACGGGGAGTACGTGGGACGCTCCAACCCAGACGAGCAGGGCGCCATCGGGACGGTGAAGATCACGGTGGCCAACGGTGCCATTGCTTCGACGTCGTTCGAGACTGTGACCGCCGACGGGCAGAAGAAGGATGCGGACTACGGCAAGACCAGTGCCGGGGACGTGGGTAACGCCGAGTACTACCAGCGTGCCCAGGCAGCGGTGGCCTCCTACAGCCAGTACGCCGAACAACTCACGCAGAAGCAGGACCCGATGTCGGTCGACATCATCTCCGGGGCGACTGTCGCCCACTCCCAGTTCCTGCAGGCCGCGGTTCGTGCGGTGATGGCGTCCCAGGGTGTGCAGGACGACGGACGCGCCGACTCGATCAACATGCCGAGCCTCGACCTGGACGAGAACGACTACTAGATGGAACCGGCCCTCGGGCGCGCCCGGCTGCGTTCCCACGACGGGCAATTCCGCACCTCGTTCGCCTCGATGGGAACTGTCGTGGAGGTCATTGCTGTCGGGGAGGCCGAGCCTGCCCTGGCGGGACGGCTGGCCGGGCGCTGCCTGCACGCAGAGCGACTGTGGTCGCGCTTCCTTCCCGACTCCGACGTCTCCCGGCTCAACACCGAAGCACAGCAGACGGGGGAGTGGGTCCGGGTCAGTGCGGAGACGGCCGCGATACTGCAGCTGGCGATGACGTGGGTGCAACGCACAGACGGAGCGTTCACGCCGTTGATCGGCCCACTGACCAAGCTCTGGGATGTGCGGACGTGGTTGCGGCAGATCGCCCAGCATTCGACACCACCGCAGCTGCCCACCCCGGCCGAGATTGACCGCGCCCGCGAGCGGTGCCGCCCGGAACTGCTCGAAAGCGACGGCGATCGGCGTTTCCGCCTCCGCGAAGGTGCCCAACTCGATTTGGGCGGCCTGGCCAAAGGGCTGATCGCGGACGAACTTCGTGGACTGTGCCAGGAGGCTGGGCTGAGTTCGGTGCTCGTCTCGATCGGGACGTCCTCGGTTGCGGCGTGCGGGGAGCGCGCCCCGGACGTGGCATGGCGGGTGGGCCTGCGCGCATTGGAAGGGGACCCGCATACCCTTCTGGGCTCCGTGGATCTACACGATGCTTCGCTGGCGACCTCAGCCGACAATCTGCAGCGGCTGCCCACCTTGATTGACGGCCTGGCCGTCCACCACGTGATCGATCCCCGCACCGGACTGCCGTCGGCTTCAGGGGTACGCCTGGCCAGCGTGGTGGCCCGAGACGGACTGACAGCCGAGGTTGCCGCCACAGCGCTCATGGTGACCGGGGAGTTGCCCGCCCAACTCAGTGGCGATGTCGAGTTCCTCATCGCGAGGGAAGACAGCACGGTGGAGGTCTCACCTGCCGGGTCCGAGATCTTCCATCGCCCGCAGGTGGCGTGAGCCTGCGCTCGGGTACAGCCGAGGGGGTACGCCCCGGTCACGGGCAGGTCCGGTGGTCGGCGCCTAAGGTGTGCGGTATGGAAAGAGCGACGATTTTCGTCTCCGGAACGGTGCAGGGCGTGGGCTTTCGCTGGTGGACCCGAGCGCGCGCATTGGAGTTGGGGCTGGTCGGTTTCGCTCGCAACCTGCCCGATGGGCGCGTCGAGGTGTTGGCCCAAGGCGAACGGGCTGACGTTGAACGCCTCGAGGAGCTCTTGCGCGAAAAGCCCAGCACGATGCGGCGTCCGGGTCGAGTCACCACGTGCACGACGCAATGGGGAACTCCGCGCTCGGATCTGAGCGGGTTCGTCGAGCGCTGAGACCGCCCCGGGCACCTGAAGCCGGCGCCGGTCGAACGTCCCCTAGGCGGTCTTTTACGGCCATCGCCGAGCGCAGACACCAGGCCGTTCGTCGCCGACACTGCGCGCAGCGGAGAATCCAGGGGCGGGTGAGAATCGAAGCGCTCGCGGGACACCACCGCAGGCAGGGAAACGGGAAGCGCTGACGACACGCGCCATCATCGGCACCCAGCAACGCCGGGTAGCGAACAGGATTCCGGTCCCATCGCAACAGCAGGCGAGCAAAGGTCGTATTTGGCAATTCGCCTGCCGACGGCGCCTGCCTGCTACTAGCGTTCGAGTTCCCCGACTCGCCGAAAGAAGTGATCATGGTGTCTGCTCGCATCGAGGAAGACCTGCTCGGTCAGCGCGAAGTTCCCGCTGGGGCGTACTACGGGGTGCACACCCTTCGAGCCGTGGAGAACTTCCCCATCAGCGACCGAACGGTGGCGGACGTACCCGACTTCGTGCGCGGGATGGTGATGGTCAAGAAGGCCACTGCCCAGGCCAACCGTGAACTCGGTGCGCTTCCGGATGACATCGCCGATGCCATCGAGCAGGCTTGCGACCAGGTCCTGGAGCAGGGTAGGTGCCTGAGCGAGTTCCCGGTCGATCTCTTCCAGGGCGGGGCAGGGACCTCTTTGAATATGAATACCAACGAGGTCATCGCCAACCTGGCGCTGGAGCAGCTCGGACACCCGCGAGGCTCCTACGAAGTCATCAACCCCAATGACCACGTCAACCGCTCGCAGTCGACCAACGACGCCTACCCGTGCGGGCTGAAAGTGGGGCTCCTGCTGTCCTTGCAGACCTTCCGCACAGCGGTGGATGAGCTGCAGAACGCACTGTGCGCCAAGGGCGAAGAATTCAAGGACGTGCTGAAGATGGGCCGCACCCAGCTGCAGGACGCCGTCCCGATGACCTTGGGTGATGAGTTCCGGGCGTGGGGGCTGACCCTGGGCGAGGAGCTTGCCCGGCTCGAACACGCCGCCGCCGAGCTGCGGGAGATGAACTTGGGCGCCACCGCGATCGGGACCTCGGTCAACACCCCAGCCGGCTACCCCGAACTCGCGGTGGCCAAGCTGTCCGGGGTCACCGGTTGGGAACTGCAGCTCGCCCCCAACCTGATCAAGGCCACCTCGGACTGCGGCCCCTACGTCACCGTGCACGCCGCGCTGAAGCGCTTCTCCACCAAGTTGTCCAAGGTTTGTAACGACCTGCGTCTGCTGTCCTCGGGCCCTCGCACCGGTTTGAACGAAATCAACCTCCCCGAGATGCAGGCGGGCTCCTCGATCATGCCCGCCAAGGTGAACCCGGTGATCCCCGAGGTGGTCAACCAGGTGTGTTTCAAGGTCATCGGCAACGATGTCACCGTCTCGATGGCGGCCGAGGCCGGTCAGCTGCAGTTGAACGTGATGGAACCGGTCATCGCCCAGTGCATGTTCGAATCCATCTCGCTGCTGACGCAAGCCTGCAAGACGCTCACAACGCGTTGCGTGGATGGTGTGACGGCTAACGAGGAAGTGTGCCGCGACTACGTTTTGGGCTCCATCGGGATCGTGACCTACCTGAACGACCTCATCGGGCACCACAACGGTGACCTCGTCGGCAAGGAATGTGCTCGCTCCGGCCGCAACGTGCGTGAAGTCGTCCTGGAGATGGGTCTGCTCGACGCGCAGACGCTGGACCAGATTCTCTCGGTCGAGAACTTGAGCCACCCGCGCGACATCACCACCTTGACCGCGCAACGCGAGCCGAAAGCCGCTCGGTGATCTAGCCGAAGCTGCTCGTCGTTCTCGGTACGGCTGGCTCCTACTCGGGTACTTCCTGCTGGGAAAACCTGGGCACCCAGCGTGGGACCTGCCACCCCAGCCGAGGCGCTACAAAAGGAGGCTCCCGCCGCGAGGGCGGGAGCCTCCTTTTGTCTGGCTGCGTGGGTCAGTGGTGCCGGCTCACTTGGTGGCTGTTGGCGCCGGCGCGCCCATGCCCGGCATCTGGGTCACCTGGGCGCTCGGCGGCGCGGTGATTTCGACCGGTTCGCCGTACTTGTCGGTCGTCATCGTCATGTGCACGCCGTCCATCGTCATGTCCGTCTTACGAACCAGGTCCTCGTCATCGACCCAGACGTCGTAGGGCAGCTGCGCGGGCAGGCTGGGGGAGACCGAGGGGGCCGGCTTGGGCAGGCTCTCCTGCATCTTCGCCGGGTTCAACGTGACCGCGTAGTGGTCGAGCTTCTGCCCGGCGACGTCCTCCTCACCGACGAAGACGACCTTCTCCACTGCCTGCTTGGTCATCTTCAAGTTCTCGGCCGGGTTGAGGAACTTCGTCAGATCTTGACCGCCGGCCTGAGCCAACGCGGACAACGGCATCTGCATGTACTTGCCGCCACCAACACCCGGCATCTGCATGTAGATAGAATCCCCGGCCAGGATCATCTCCATCTTCTCCCCGCCCGTGGGAGGTTCCATCAACATGCGGGCCTTGGGCGCATCGGGGGTGGAGACGTCACCGACGCCGCTCATCGTGATCGTCTCGCCCTGGCTGTCCATGCTCATGTGCATGGCGTAGGTCTTCTTCGCGAGCACGGCCTTCTCGGTACGGGTGAAGAATGCATCCTTGTCGATTTCCTGGCCGGGCGTGGGCGCGGCCTGCGTGCTCGGTGCGGCGCTCGTGCCAGCGTCGGCGGGAGCGGAGTCGCCGGCGCCCGAGCAGCCGCTCAGCGCGAGCGGGAGGGCCAATAGTGCTGCGGCAACGCGGTTCCGGGTAGCCATAGTCTCTCCTCGTTGGTTGAACGGGGTCAGCAGCGTGCACCGCGATCGGCCCACACCCATGACCAGCCTACGGGGCCTGCCTACCGGAGAGGGGGAGCGTGTGGCGATACAGTAACGACCAGCCGTGACAGCTGCGCGGTGAAGGACGCTGTAGGAGCCGCCGCAACCGTGTACGTCAAGAGCCTGACCCTGCGCGGGTTCAAGTCGTTCGCCTCGGCGACCCATCTGCGCCTCGAGCCTGGTATTACGTGCATCGTCGGCCCTAACGGCTCCGGCAAATCCAATGTCGTCGACGCGCTGGCCTGGGTGATGGGTGAGCAAGGGGCTAAGAGTCTGCGCGGCGGCAAGATGGAAGACGTCATCTTCGCCGGTACCTCCGGTCGGCCCCCGCTGGGGCGGGCCGAGGTGGCGATGACCATCGACAACAGCGACGGCGCACTACCTATCGACTACGCCGAAGTGACCATCAGCCGCACGATGTTTCGCACTGGCGGTAGCGAGTACGCCATCAACGGCACGCACTGCCGCCTGTTGGACATCCAAGAGCTACTCTCCGACTCCGGTATCGGACGCGAGATGCACGTCATCGTCGGCCAGGGGCAACTCGATGCCGTACTGCGGGCCACCCCCGAGGAGCGCCGCGGGTTCATCGAAGAGGCCGCGGGCGTGCTCAAACACCGCAAACGCAAAGAGCGGGCGCTGCGCAAGCTGGAGACGATGGAGACCAACCTGCGTCGGGTGCAGGACCTCACAACCGAGATCCGCAGGCAACTCGGTCCCCTGGGCCGCCAGGCCGAGACCGCCCGTCGCGCGGCCGTCATCCAGGCCGACGTACGGGATTCGCGACTGCGCCTGCTGGCCGACGACCTGGTGCAACTGACCTCGGCCTACCAGGCAGAGGTCGCCGACGAAGCCGCCCACGTGCAGCGCCGGGAAGAAGCCGAAGCCAACCTGCAGCGCGCCGCGGACGAACTGTCCCGATTGCAAAGGGCCGCCGAAACCGCCGCAACGGAACACACCCAAGCCCAGGAACGCTGGTACGCGCTGTCCTCGCTGCGCGAGCGACTCGCGGCGACCGGTTCGTTGGCCGCCGAACGCGCTCGCCTGCTCGGTCAGAGCGAAGCGGAGACCACCGACCACGGGCGCGACCCCGAGGTGCTGGCCGCCCAGGCCGAGCAGGCCCGGGAGCAGGAGGCAGAGCTACGCGCGCAGATCGAACAGGCGCGAGCCGCGCTGGAGAACATCGTCGCCGAGCGCGCTCAGGCCGAGAAGGCGCACGCGGCCGAACAGGACCGTCTCGCCAGGCTGATCCGGGCCGCCGCCGACCGACGTGAAGGCATCGCGCGCCTGCAGGGCCAGGTCGGGGCCAAACGCAGTCGCATCGAGGCAGGCGAGGCCGAACTCGGGCGACTGGCCGACTCCGCTGAACGCGCCCGCGCCAGCAGCGCTGAGGCCGAACGCGAGTTCGCCACCTTGGAGGCCGGAGTCGCCGACGACGAAGAAGGCGAAGAGGGCCTCGACGTCGCCTACGAAGAAGCCGAAGCGGCGCTCGGCCAGACCGAGGCCGAGATCGCTGCCTTGGAGGAGGAGGAACGCGGCGCCGAATCCGAGCGCAGTTCATTCGCTGCCCGTCGCGAGGCGCTGGCCTTGGGCCTGCGGCGCGCAGACGGCGCCGAGGTGCTTCTGAACTCCGGTGGTGAGAATGTCCTGGGTGCCGTCTCCAGCCTGCTCGATGTGGTCCCGGGCCGGGAAGCCGCCGTCGCCGCAGCCCTGGGCTATGCCGCAGACGGGGTCGCCGTAACCTCTCTGGAAGCAGCCCGGGAAGCGCTGGGACAGTTGCGCCGCGACGACGCGGGCGGCACCACGCTGCTGGTCGGTGCCGCGCAGTTGCCCGAAATCTCAGGGGAGCCAATCTCGCTGGGGGACGATGCCATCTGGGCGGCTGAGGCCGTCACCGCACCCAGCGAACTCAGTGCGACCGTGGCACACCTGTTGGCCGGGGTTGCTTTGGTCCCGGACGAAGCTGCCGCGCTCGCGCTGGTCACCTCCGCGGGGGTGGTGGCAGTCACCGCCGACGGCGATGTGTACGCGCCTGGATTCGTTCGCGGCGGCGGTTCCTCGGCCCCCAGCCTGCTCGAGGTCGAAGCGGCCGTGGAGGAAGCGAGTGCGGCCGAGAACGCTGCCGCGCACCGCCGCGATCAAGCCCGCTTCGCCCTGGCCAACGCCCGGGCCCGCGCGGAGCAGCAGCAGGTCCGGGTAGAGGCAGCGTTGGCGGATCTGCACGCCTCCGACGCCCGACTGGCCGGCATCGCCGAACAACTCGGACGACTCAGCGCCCAGATCCGAAGCGCTCGCGCAGAGGTCGAACGCACCGAGAAGTCAGCCGCCGCGGTGCGAGAGGGGCTGGGCAAGGACCGCGCCGAACTGGAAGCGCTGGAACGTCGCCTCGCCGACGCCCACGCTTTGAAGAGCGAAGACGAAGATCACGAGCCCTCCACCGCCGAGCGGGACCGCCTGGCTGCCGCCGCTGCTGCTGCCCGAGCTGGCGAGACGGAAGGACGCCTAGCTTTGCGCAGCCGCGAAGAACGGCTACGCGCCACGGCGGGGCGCGCCGAGGGCCTGGAGAAGTCGGCGCGGGCCGAACGCGCCGCGCGGCAGGCTGCTGCGCAACGACGCCAGCGGCGGGCGCGCCAGGTCGCGGTGGCCCGCGAGGTCGAAGCCGCCGCCGAACTGGCCGGCGAACTGGTTGCCGCTGCCGTGGAGGTGGCTGCGGTGCGACGTGCTGAGACGAGCCAAGCCCGGGCCGAGATCGAACGGGAACTCACCGGGGTGCGGCAACGCTCCCAGGAACTCACCACCCTGGTGCGTGACCTCACCGATTCGGTGCACCGCGACGAGATCGCCCGCGCCGAGCAGAGACTGCGGATCGAGGCGCTGCGGACTCGCGCCATCGAAGAGCTTGGAACCGAACCGGACTCCCTCGTGGAGGAGTTCGGCCCCCACCAGCCCATTCCGGTCATCCCGGAGCCGGACGCCGATCCCAACGCTGAACCGCCGCCCGCGCGCCCGTTCGTGCGCGAGGAGCAGGAGAAACGGTTGCGCAAGGCCGAGCGCAAGCTCGCCCAACTCGGCCGGATCAACCCCCTGGCACTAGAAGAGTTCTCGGCGCTGGAGGAGCGGCACTCCTTCCTCGTGGAGCAGACCGAGGACCTGAAGAAGAGTCGAGCCGACCTGCTGGACATCGTCGACGAAGTCGACGCCCGGGTGCAGCAAGCCTTCGCCGAGGCGTTCGCTGACACCGCCGAGCAGTTCGAGGGCGTCTTCTCACGGCTGTTCCCCGGCGGGGAGGGACGCTTGGTGCTCACCAACCCCAGCGACATGCTCACCACCGGCATCGAGGTCGAGGCGCGACCGCCGGGCAAGAAGATCAAACGGCTCTCGCTGCTTTCGGGTGGGGAGCGCTCCCTGACCGCGGTGGCGCTGTTGGTGGCGATCTTCAAAGCCCGTCCGAGCCCCTTCTACATCATGGATGAGGTCGAAGCGGCGCTGGACGACACCAACCTGGGGCGGTTGCTGACGATCTTCGAGGAGCTGCGCGACTCCAGCCAGCTGATCGTCATCACCCACCAGAAGCGCACCATGGAGGTCGCCGACGCGCTGTACGGGGTGACCATGCGCGGTGACGGCGTGACGACGGTCGTCTCGCAACGGATCCGCCAGTCTCAGCCCGCCTGAGCCCAGGCCTGCACCGACCGGTGGGCCGCGAAGGACCCCCTTGTCAGCCGGCCCGTGGCGATCCCCAGTCGGCCCGGTCACCCCCCGTTGGCCACCGCCTCGGCTGCGGGTGCACGGTGCTGCGAAATAGGTTGGGCCACGCTGGCTTTGGACTTCGATTTCGTGACCGGTCCGTGACCGACAAAGTCACGCAGTGAGCTACGGAACCCCCTGCGCGGGCCGATGGGTGGGGCATGGACGTCGTGCTCCTCTCCCTCGCTCTCGTGGTCGTCCTCGGTGCGTCGCTCGTGGCTGCTGTAGTCATCCCCGCTCGCCGTTCCGGTGCCCACCTCATCAACACCCACACCGTGCGTCGACTCAAGGGTGAGAAGCCCGCCGCGCGGGTCCGCCGCCGTCGTCGCCGAAACAACGTCTTCGTGGCGCGGCAGAAGCAGCGCCCCGTGGATCTGACGCCGCTGCTGTCCCAAGGCGCGTCAGGGCGATCGAACGGGCGGCGTCTGACCCGCGCCAGCTGACAGCTGGGCGGCCTCCGCACACCGGAGGCCTTGTCTGGGAGACTGGGGCTGTGGACTGGCTTCTCCAAGACCTCTGGGCACTGATCTCCGTCGTCGTCGTTCTGTGTATCGCAGGCGTCGGCGCCATCATCGGCCTCACCCGCGGCAGCGCGCGCCGTCGCCACCGCGGTGAGGGCATCGGCGGCAGTCCTGACCTGGGCGCCGGCCGCGCCGGCACCGCCACCCTGGAACGCCCCGACGGCGGTGCAGACATCACCGCCCCAGCTGCGCCGACCCTGGAACGACCCGAATCGGCGCACAGCCGCGTGCAGCGGCTGCGCTCGCGGTTTGCTCGCTCCGACTCGGCCCTGGGCCGAGGCCTGTTCGCGCTGCTTTCCGGCGGGCGACTGGACGAAGACACTTGGGACGACGTCGAATCCACGCTGTTGAGCGCGGACCTGGGAGTTCAGGCCAGTTCGGAGATCGTCGAGTCACTCAAGCATCGGGTAGCCGTGCAGGGGGTCGGGGATGAAACGACCATGCGCATGTGGCTGCGCGAAGAGATGCTCACCCAACTGCGACCCGAGATGGACCGGCGGATCGCCTCGACGCGTGTCGACGGGCGACCGGCCGTCATCCTCGTCGTCGGTGTCAACGGGACCGGTAAGACGACCACCGTCGGAAAGCTGGCCCGCGTGCTTGTCGCCGAAGATCGCGACGTGCTCCTCGGCGCAGCCGACACCTTCCGCGCCGCCGCAGCAGATCAGTTGCAAACCTGGGGCGAGCGCGTCGGGGTACCTACCGTGCGCTCGGACAAAGAAGGCGCCGATCCGGCCGCTGTCGCCTTCGAAGCTGTCCGCGAGGGCAAAGAGATGGAAGTCGACGTCGTCATCCTCGACACGGCCGGCCGACTGCACAACAAGGCCAACCTCATGGACGAGCTGGCCAAGGTCAAGCGGGTGGTGGAGAAGCAGTCCCCGATCGATGAGGTGCTGCTCGTGCTGGATGCCACGACCGGCCAGAACGGGCTGCGCCAGGCGGAGGTTTTCAGCCAGGTGGTCAACGTCACCGGCATCGTGTTGACCAAGCTCGACGGCACCGCCAAAGGCGGCATCGTGGTGGCGGTACAGCGCAACCTCGGGGTGCCGGTCAAGCTTGTCGGTCTCGGCGAAGGCCCGGACGACCTCGCCCCCTTTGACGCCGCGACCTTCACCGACGCCCTGCTCGGACTCTGAACCCAGCCCGCTGGAGCTGGCTTCAATCACAGCCCGAGCAACGGGTCAGCGCCTGCTCTGGGCTGAGCCAACGTCGCCGCCCAGGCAGCAGCCTCACGCGGCCAGGTAGGCGGCCATCTCTTCCGGGGGCACCATCGAACCTCCGGTTCCCCACGCCAGGTGGTTCGCTCCGGCCGGTAGTTCGATCCCGGCGGCCACCAGGGCTCCCGGCCCGGCCAGCCCCGCCAAGGCCGACGGTTCCATCGCGATCCCTTCGGTGCGATTCAGCAGGGCTAGCAACTCCATCAGGGCCGTGTCGGTGACGGTATAGGCCCCGGCCACGGCCCGTTTCGTCGCCGCCCAGGCAAGCTGGGAGGCCCGCCCTACAGCCAGGCCGTCCGCGACGGTGCGCCCGTCCAACCCGACATCCTGCACGCTGATTCGAGCGCCCCGATCAGTGGCCAGCGCCAGGAGCATCGCGCACGCTGCCGTCGGTTCGGCGTACCAGCAGTGCACATGCTCGGCGCGTTCGCCCAACGCGAGCCGGATGCCGTGGATGACCCCGCCCGGTCCGCCTCCGACCCCACACGGCAGGTACACGTGTAGGGGGTGGTCCGCGTCGGGGCCGATCCCGGCCGCGTCGAGTTGGGCGCCCAACCGCAATCCGGCAACCGCGTAGCCCAGGAACAGATCGCGGGAGTTCTCATCGTCGACGAAATGGGTCTGCAGGTCCGATTGGGCCCGTTCCCGTCCGGTCTGCACCGCGAGCGCATAGTCACCTTCGTACTCCAGCACCTGCGCGCCCAGGCTGCGCAGTCGCCGCTTCTTCCACTCCCGGGCATCGGCTGACATGTGCACCACCGCCCGAAAGCCCATTGCTCGCGCCATCGTCCCGATCGAGAGCCCGAGATTGCCGGTCGAACCGACCGCGATACTCCAGCGGCCCAGGACACGGCGCACTTGCGCGGTTTTGAACAGGCTCGGATCGTAGGCCTGGGCATCCTCGGGTAACAGACCAGCCTCGGAAAGAATCCGTTCCGCCGTGGCCAACACCTCGTAGATACCGCCGCGGGCCTTGATCGAGCCGGAGATCGGCAGGGCGTCATCGCGTTTGAGCCAGAGCGGGTTCGCTAGGTCGAGGGCGCGTTGCAGGCGTGGCAGCGGCTGCAACGCAGAGTCGATGACCCCCTCCTGCACTTGCCCGTCAGGCCCGCGATGCCAGGGGCCGGCGAAGGTGCGGGCAAGGTAGGGCGCGAACCTGCGCAGCCGCGCATCGGCCGCGCGAATGTCCTCAAGGGTGATGTCGCACTCGGCGCTGGCTTGCCCACCGGCCCCGGTGCGGTTCGGGTTACGCCACAGGTGTGGTTCGCCGCGCAGAAACGCGCCGGGTAGCGTCTCGATGTCGCTCACGTCATCCTCCGGTTATTCGGGCTGGTGCGAGCGCGACACCCGCTCGGTCGCCACGCTGGGGTCGCCCATCGCCCAGCGCACCAGACTCGCAGCCGTGCGCCCGGCCGGAGCGCCGAGCAGAGCGTCGGCGCCGGGCAGGACCGGAAGGCCGAGTTCGCGGCGCGCCCACGGCGGCATGATCGACAGGGCACCCCCGACAAGCATGGCGTAACCGGGCAGGGAAGAGGGCGGCAGCGGTGGTTGCAGGAGCAGGAATCGGGCCGCTTCCCGGGCAGCCGGGGTGGAGTGCAGCTCGGGACGATAAGCCTCCAGGTCGCGTTGCAACTGCGCGTAGCTGCGCGGGGGGTCGATCACCCCCAGCAGCTCGGCCGAAACTGCAGCCTGGGCGACGTAGTCATCTCGGTCCTGCTCGCTGACGCGCCCGTGCGAACGCTCCCCGTAGGCCTCATAGGCGCTCAAGAAGCTCTCCGCTTCGGCGATGTGCACCCACCGCAGCAGGTGCGGGTCGCTAGCGCGGTAGGGGCGCCCGTCGTCGGCTTTGCCTCGGACCCGCTCATGGATGGAACGCACATGATCGATGGTCTCGGTGGCGTGCGAGATCGTGCCGAACGTCGTGGTGGCGATGTAGGTACTAGTCCGCTGCAACCGACCCCACGGGTCGCCTTTGTAACCGGAGTGTCCGGCCACCCCGGCCATCGCCAGCGGGTGCAGCGACTGCAGCAGCAACGCACGGATCCCACCGACGAACATGCTTGCATCGGCGTGCACCCGCCAGATGATGTCCTCGGGAGTGAACCAGCGGGGGCCCGGTGCGCCCCAGATCATCTCGGCGCGGGAATCAGCGTCATCACCAGCCACCCGCGAGCGGAGCGCGTGGGCGAGACGAGTGCGGGCTTCGGCGAGCAGGATATCCACAGTGCCAGTATGGGTGCGCTGGGTCAGCCGTGCCCGCCGAGCCGCATTCGGGCCGCCGACCTCAGGCGGCGGTGAGGATCACCTCTGAACCGCGGGGCCACGGCAACCAGCCCGTTGCGAGCAGGTGGGCGAGGGCCTCTTCGTTATCCGGTGCCACCACGCGCAGCCACGGGGTGTCGGCGGCCTCCAGGAGGGCGTCCACGAGGATCGCGAGAAGGTCGGCGCGGGCGGCCAGGGCTGCATCGGCCAGGGTGATCTCGGCGATGCGCAGCGTCCCCTCGCGCAGGGTCCCGGCGGCGTAACCGCACAGTTGCGACTCCAAAGACAACGTCACTACCAGAGCACCCTCATCGGCCAGGCAGGTTGACAGCCAGGGCGCCTCGTGCGATTCGCCGGTTGCCTGCGAGGAGGCGTCGCGAACCGCGGCGAGGTCCGGGGCTAGCGGTAGCGCACGCTGGCCGGCGTAGACGGTGATCCGCACGCCGGGGTGGGCGCAAGGGATGGGCTGGGACATGGGTGACCTCCCGGTCGATACGGGCAGGACGAGGCGAGCGCGCCCCGCCCTCCCTCGAGGCGGTGAACACGGGCAGACCGGCGGCGCCGGCCACTGGCAGGTCTTCGGACTCGTGGGCGGGCGTGGAGGACTCCACGGTTCCTACTGGCCGTCGCTTCCCAGGTGGTCGTTCCCAGTGCTCGATGACGGCGTTCGTTCCCACATACCGCTGCGGGGCAGTCCCGGATTCACACCGGGTTCCCTCTTGCGACTCCCGGGGCGAACCGGGAGAACCAGCAACTCCCACGCTAGCCCTTTGCGCCCGGCGACACATGCTCGGCATCTTCGGGCCCAGTTTTTTTCGTGCGTGAAGCGCGGACACCGTCAGGGCGAACGGGCTGGCCTACGGAGGCGGCCTCGATCAGCTCTGGCGCCAGGGGGGGAAGTGGCCCGTCCCCGGTCGGAGCGCGGGGAACAACGTCGCTGAGCTTGATCAGGACAACAGTGCTAAACCGGCCGCGAGGGCGAAGCCGAGAGCGGTGACCAAACCAGCCGATTCGCCGCCCTTCTCGCGTGCTTCCGGCACCAGGGAATCCACCAGCATGACCAGGAGCGCCCCGGCAGCGAAGCCGTTGACGGCGCCTTGCACGGATGTGCTGACGACATCGGCCAGGGCGTACCCGCCGATGGTGGCGAGCGCGCAGATGAACGTGACCCCGAGCCAGATCCGCAGCACCGAGGCGCGAGAGGCGCCCGATTCGCGCATGTCACTGGCCGAGCCGATGGCTTCGGGCAGGTTGGAGACGAAGATCGCGACCAGCAGGGCCGCGCTGACTCCCTGCCCGGCGGCCAGGCCGATCCCCAGCACGGCTTGTTCGGGGATGCCATCCAGGAAGGCCCCGACCGCCAAGGAGGTGCCGCCCTGTTGGCGCCGGCGCCCTTGGAGGTGGGGTGCCTTCGGGTCGGCTTGGCGCTGACCCAGGTGTTCTACGGCGCGGTTCGCGGCGTAGTAGGTCAGGGCGCCCGCGGCTAACCCGGTAGCAAGCGGCACCGGGCCGCTGGTCGCCAGACCTTCCTCGGCCAGTTCGAAGGACACGCTGGCGATGAGGGCGCCGCCACCGAAGGCGAGCACGGTCCCGATCAGCTTCGCGGGCCATTGCCGAAGAATGCCCAGGATCGCTCCCAGCAGGAGCGAAGAGGCCGCCACCGAGCCCCACAACGCCGCTGATGTCATGCGGGCATATTCGCATTCACTGCGGGCGCAGGCTGGACAGGGTCAGCCTGCGCCCGGTGCGGGGCGGCCCGATTCAGCCGGTGAAGGCAGCTCGTGCCTGTTTGGCGGCGATGTGGATCCCCTTGCGTTCGGAGACGAAAGCGCCCAGGGCACCGACTGCCGGCAGGTTGCTGAGCGCGCGGGCCAGGAACCCACCTTGGGGGCGCTCGTCGAGGTCGGAGCGTAGGTTGCGGATCCGACCGGCTACTCGCCACACCAAGGCGGCGCTGCGACCGACCCGGGCGATGGGGCCCTTGCGTTCTTCGGGTGCATCACCGGGGATGTCTTGCTCCGGTTGTGCCTCGGGTGCGTTCAACTCCTGGGTGACGGCGGCCGCGTTGAGTTCGTGCCCGAGCACGATCCGACCGGCGGCAGCCACCCGGGAGCTGATGTCGGTGATCCCCATCTCGCGGGCGACCGCGTTGACGGTGAGAATTTGCGCAGAGGCTCCCACGACATCACCAATGGAGGTCAAGCGCCCGATCTTTCCGCCGAGTCCGGGCACCGCTGCCAGGGCAGCCGCGGCCGTCCCGAAGCGGTCGACCCACCAGTCGATGCGTTCCTCGACATCAGCCTCGTCCCAGCCGGGGTGACGCGGGTGGACCGTGCCGGTCACGAGTCGGCCGGCCGTGTGGGCAACGCCGCTGACGACGCCGGTGGCGACTCCGAGTAGGCGCCTGGCCATTCCCGGGGACGAGGACTGCTTCTCCTGGCCGGCGTCCTCATCGGGGTGGGCGGCGTGGCTGCTTTCGTCGCTGTCGCTGCGGCCGCTCACGTCCTGGCTGATGATTTCGGCGTTCTCGGTGGCGACCTCGTGCTCGCCCGGCTCATCGTCGCGGACGAGGATGTCGTGCACCCGGTCGAACTCGCGGGCGGCGAAGGCCAGGATTCGGACGACCTGGCGCTCTTCCTCGGTGATGGTGGGCTCGCTCATGGTGCTCCTTGGTCGGGGCGTTGGTATGTGCCCATCCTGCCAACAGGGGTTGGACAGCGCGCGTCCGAGAGCCCATTGTCCGCCCCGATGTAAGCCATTGGGCTGAGTTGCCCGCCTGGGGGGGAGTTGCAGAACACATCCGGGACGGGCCGGCGCAGGTGTGCGCGGGCTGGTGCCGCCCCGGCAGTCCGTTAGCCTGGGGCGGTGTTTAACAACCTCTCGGATCGCCTGACGCTGACCTTCAAGCACCTGCGGGGCAAAGGCCGGCTCACGGAGAAGGATGTCAACCAGACGATCCGCGACATCCGTGTCGCTTTGCTCGATGCCGACGTCGCGTTGCCGGTCGTGCGCGCGTTCACCAGCGCGGTGCGCGAGCGTGCGCTGGGGGCGGAGGTTCACGAGGCGCTCAACCCCGGCCAGCAGGTCGTCAAAATCGTCAACGACGAACTCGTCGGCATCCTCGGTGGTGAGACCCGCACCATCCGGTTCGCCAAGAACCCCCCGACGGTCATCATGCTCGCCGGTCTGCAGGGTTCGGGTAAGACGACGCTTGCGGGCAAGCTGGGCTATTGGCTCAAGTCCCAGGGCCACACGCCGCTGCTCGTGGCGGCTGACCTGCAGCGACCCAACGCGGTCACCCAGTTGCAGGTCGTGGGGGAGCGCGCCGGGGTTCCGGTGTTCGCCCCCGAACGCGGAAACGTGGCCGGCTATGACGCCGCCGTCGAGTTCGGCTCCGGTACCCGGGGTTACGGCGACCCGGTCGCCGTGGCGCGCGCGGGTCTGGAACAGGCCACCCGCGACCACCACGACGTGCTCATCGTCGACACCGCCGGTCGGTTGGCGATCGACGTCGAGCTCATGCAGCAGGCGCGCGACATCCGTGACGCGATCTCACCCGACGAGGTCCTGTTCGTCATCGACGCGATGATCGGACAAGCGGCCGTGGATACCGCACAGGCCTTCGCTGACGGCGTCGACTTCACCGGCGTGGTGCTGTCCAAGCTCGACGGTGACGCCCGCGGCGGCGCGGCGCTCTCGGTGGCCCACGTCACCGGCAAGCCGATCATGTTCGCCTCCACCGGCGAGCAGACCAAAGATTTCGAGGTCTTCCACCCCGACCGGATGGCCTCGCGCATCCTCGACATGGGTGACGTGCTCACCCTCATCGAGCAGGCCCAACGTGCGTTCGACCAGCGTCAGACCGACGAGATGGCGCGCAAGTTCATGGCCGATGAGGACTTCACGTTCGAAGACTTCCTCACCCAGATGGGCGCCGTTCGCAAGATGGGCTCCCTCAAGCAGCTCCTGGGGATGATGCCCGGGATGAACCAGATGCGCGATCAGCTCGCCTCTCTGGACGAGCGCGAGTTCGACCGGGTCGAGGCCATGGTGCGCTCCATGACCCCGTTCGAACGGACCCACCCCAAGGCGATCAACGGCTCCCGCCGGGCGCGTATCGCGCGCGGTTCGGGTGTGCACGTCAGCGAGGTCAACGCGCTGCTGGAACGCTTCGGCGAAGCGCAGAAGATGATGCGTCAGCTCCGCAAGGGGGGCATGCCGGGGATGCCCGGGATGCCGGGGATGCCAGGCGCGGGTGGCGGCGGCAAGAAGAAGCCGCCGCCGAAGAAGAAGGGCAAGAGCGGCAACCCCGCCAAGCGCGCCGAACAGGACCGGGCGCTGGCCGCCAAGCAGCAAGCCGCTCGTGAGGCCGCTATCGCCGGCGCCTTCGGCGGATCAGCCGAAGGCGATGACAGCTCCCCGGCAGCCCCCGGCGGAGCGTTGGGCGCCAAGGCCGACCCCAAAGAACTCCAGAAAGCCCTGGGCGAGTTCGACCCCAGCGCGTTGCCCAAGGACTTCGGCAAGTTCCTCAAGTAGGCGGGGCGCTCGCCCCCGACCCGGTGTGGGGTCGGTGGCGAGCGACTGCCTGGACCGCCCTCAACTGACAGACGTGGGCATGTCAACGCCGGCACCATGTGCCACCGCATCTCGGTAGCTGCGCGGGTTCAGGTGGTGCAGCGCTGCGTTTCGTGACGCAACCGCTGCGCGAGCACGCCTAGGCCTGCATCGCCACTGACCGCCTGGGTGACGTGGGCGATACGTTCGTCGATGCCGGCGATAGCGGCCGAGATGGTGTTGATCGCTTCGGCCGCGGCGGCGGTCGCCTGTTGCACGGCGGCCACCTGCTCGCTGATGCCTTGGGAGGAGCGGGCGGACTCATCAGCCAAGCTCTTCACCTCCCCGGCGACTACCGCGAAACCCTTGCCCGCCTCGCCCGCGCGGGCGGCTTCGATGGTGGCGTTCAACGCCAGCAGGCGGGTCTGATCGGCGATGGTGGCGATGAACCGGACGGCATCTTCGATCTGATCGGAGGCCGCAGCGAGCGTCTTCGTCGTCCCCAGGGCGCTTTCGGCCTCGCCCACCGCGGAGCGTGCCGAACTAGCCAGAGTCTCAGCCACTTCCCCCAGTTGATCGGCAGCGCTTGCGACCTCACTGGCAACGTCAGCGACGACGGCAGCCACCTCAGAGCGTTCCTGCACGTCCTCGGCCATCCGCTGTGAGGCCGAGAGCATCGCGGAACGAGCTGAGTTCACGTGCTGCGCGCCGACCCGGAAGGAGCCCGGCATTGCCTGCAGGAGGAACTCGCGGCAGTAGCGCCCCTGGGCCGCAGCCAGCAGACAGGCCTGTGTCTCGCGCACGAAGGCATCCATCAGGTCCAAGGTCCGGTTCAGGTCACGGGCCACCTCACCGGCCACGCCGGGGGCAGGGCTGGCTCGCACGTCCAGATCACCCTGGGCGCAGCGGTGCAGCACCTGGGCCAACATGCTCAGCGTTTCCTGCGCGGGGGGCTGCCTTTGGGCCTCCTCGAGGCTGCGGGCAGGTTCGGGTGCGCGGCGCCACCAGAACATCACGCCATCACCCCAGCGGGGTTGATCAGCGACCAGATGAACTGCTCGTAGCTTTGTTCGCGTTCGGCGAGGATGCTCGCCAGCATCGCCGCGGAGGCATTAGCAGCCGCGACCGAACCCGAATGGCGCCGTTCTTCAGCGCGCAGCGTCGCGTAGACCGGTTCGATGGCGGCCACCGCAGCCTGTGCGGGTCGGCGGCGACTGGAGTGATGGCCCACGATTCGGCCGCTACCGTCGAAGGTAGGGGTCACATGGGCCAGTACCCAATAGTTCGCGCCGTCGCGGGCCAAGTTGTTGACGTAGGCGAAGATTTCCTGACCGGCGTTCAGGGTGTCCCAGAGCAGCTTGAACACCCCGCCGGGCATGTCGGGGTGGCGGATGATGTTGTGCGGTGCCCCGATGAGTTCTTCCCAGGTGTAGCCCGCCACCCGCAGGAAGACATCGTTGGCGTAGGTGATGCGCCCTGCGGTGTCGGTCTTGCTCACGATGATCTCTTCGACACCGAAGGTCCGGCTGACCCCCGTCGGTCGGATCGCCTCGGTCCTCATCGCACTCCTTGATCGGTCAGCCGGTAGCCCCTTGGGGCGCACAGACGGCAGCGCGGTGTGTGAGGCAGCGCTCTCAACCTCGACGTCGGCGCGAGACGTCCTGGTGAGTGCATCGGCGCACTAGGTCCGAATGTGAGGCGCATCCGCACTCGATCGCGGATAGGGTCGAGGCCATGAACAGGCCTGTGCTGCATGTGGTAGGGCAGATCCTCGTCGGTCCCGATGAGATCCGCGACGAACTGTGGGTGATCGATGGGCGCATCAGTTTCACAGCCCCGGTCTCACAGGCCGAGGTCGAGACGGTCTCCGGTTGGGTGCTGCCGGGCCTGGTCGACGCGCACTGCCACATCGGCTTGGATGCCCACGGGGCCACCGACGATGAGACCGCCGTGCAGCAGGCGCTCACCGACCGCCAGGCTGGAACCCTGCTGATCCGCGATGCGGGCTCGCCGGCCGACAACCGCTTCATTCAGGAGCGCGAAGACCTGCCGAAGCTGATCCGCGCCGGTCGACACATCGCCCGCACCCGGCGCTACATTCCCAACTTCGCCCACGAGATCGAGCCCGAGGACCTGGTCACCTATGTCCGGCAGGAAGCCCGTCGCGGTGACGGGTGGGTCAAACTCGTCGGCGACTGGATCGACCGCGAAAGCGGTGACCTGGGGGTGTGCTGGCCCGCGGAGGTGTTGGGCCGAGCTGTGCAGGCCGCCCACGAAGAGGGTGCCCGCGTCACGGCGCACTGCTTCGCCGAGCAGAGCCTGGTGGACTTCGCCGCGGCCGGGGTCGACTGCATCGAACACGCAACCGGTCTGGTCCCGGAGACGATCGATACCTTTGCCGCTAAGCGCATCGCCATCGTGCCGACCTTGGTCAACATCGCTACCTTCCCCGACATCGCCGCAGCGGGGGAGCGCAAATACCCCGGCTACGCCGCGCATATGCGGGATCTGCACGCGCGCCGCTACGACACCATCGGCGCCGCTCACGAAGCGGGCGTGCCGATCTTCGTCGGCACCGACGCCGGGGGCAGCCTGCCGCACGGCCTGGTCGCCAAAGAGGTGGCCGAACTGGTCACCGCGGGAATGTCGCCGAGGGCCGCCCTGGGCGCCGCGACCTGGGACGCCCGCGCTTGGCTGCGTTACCCGGGTATCAGCGAAGGCGAGGAGGCCGACTTCGTCGTGTACGCGCATGACCCCCGCGAGGACGTCGGCGTGTTGGCCGACCCGCGGCACATTGTTTTGCGGGGCCTGGTTGTCAACTAAGCCGGCCGCGCTGAGCGCCCAAGGATCCCGGGTGCGCGTGCACACCATCACCGGCGAAGACGTCCCGGCCTACCGGGAGGCAGTACGGATGTCTCAAGAGCGCATCCGAAAGTGGAACCCGGTAAACATCGACGACCTCGCTTACCACCTGCGAATACAGTCCGACACACACCGCTCCTTCTTGGTGCGTGCCCTGGAACCCGACACCACTGCCGGGCACGATGTCGTCGGCAAGGTCAACGTCACCAATGTCATTCGGGGGCGGGCCCATAGCGCAACGATGGGCTACGACGCCTACGACCCCTACGCCGGGCAGGGCCTATTCGCTGAGGGTCTGCGCCTGGTCATTGATCTGGCGTTGAAGGCACAGCCGTACGGGATGGGGTTGCATCGCGTCGAGGCTGCGGTCCAGCCGGGCAACACCCGCTCGGCGGGGCTGCTGCGCTCGCTGGGTTTGCGTCGACGCGGCGCCTTCCCGGAGTACCTATGGTTGGCCGACGCGACAGGTGCCCACGACTGGCGGGATCACGTCGTCTACGGCGTGACCAGCACCGAGTGGCCCACGAGCGCCTATTCGACCCAGCCTGCGCGCCCACCGGTCGTCGTGATCGAGACGTCCATCTCAGGTCAGGAACCGGATCGGGCCTGCCAACACCTGGCGCGCGAGCTCGACGCGACCGTTTTGAAGCTGGAGATGGTGCAGGCGCTGGGGGATGCGGTCTCGCAGGTCATTGCGGCGTCCCGGGCGCCGCTGGTGCTCCAGGTCCCAACCGGAGCGGCCGCCGCGCTGCTGGCGGCTGCCGGTCGCAGCGCCGTTGACTCGGTGGTGCTCACCGGGCGCCGGCTGCCGGGTCCGGTCGAGAAATGGGCCTGCGCGGTGGCTCTGGAAGCAGTCGCCGCGGCCGCCGCGCCGCGATTTGAACGCCGGGGATGAGTCCGGTGCTGCGATCTGGCACAATGAGCGGTTGTACTCGCCTGCTACGGCCCTCTCACCGCAGCAGAGCGTGTCCATCGAACTCGTCGTACCCCGTCGCCCCACGCGGAGTCGTCGTGCTCACCCGATATCAGAAACAGGAGAGACCACCCACGTGGCCGTCAAGATTCGCCTGAAGCGCATGGGCAAAATCCGTAGCCCCTTCTACCGTGTTGTCGTCATGGACTCGCGCACCAAGCGCGATGGCCGTGCGATCGAGGAAATCGGGCTCTACCACCCCACCCGTGAGCCGTCGCTCATCGAGATCAACTCCGAGCGGGCCCTGTACTGGCTGGGTGTCGGCGCGCAGCCGACCGAACAGGTGCAGGCGCTGCTGAAGATCACGGGTGACTGGCAGAAGCACAAGGGCCTGCCCGGCACCGAGGGCACGCTGAAGCCTCAGCCGGAGAAGCCCAACAAGCGCGAGCTCTACGAGGCCGCCATGGCCGCCGCCGGCAAGGCCGACGACGAGCACGCGAAGAACCCGGCGCCGAAGAAGAAATCCGCCAAGGCAGAGGCCAAGGAAGCCCCGGAGGCTGCAGAAGCCAAGGAAGCTCCCGAGGCCGCTGAGGCCAAGGAAGCTCCTGAGGCCGCAGCAGCCGAAGAAGCCCCCAAGGCTGCCGAGAGCGCCCCGGAACCGGCCGCCGAGCCGGAGACCCCCGCTGCTGAGCCTGCAGAGGCTGCGGAGGACGGGAAGAGCACGGCTGAGCAGGCCGAGAAGGCCTGACGATGCTTGAGGAGGCCCTCGAGCACCTCGTTCGCGGAATCGTCGACAACACCGAGGACGTCGTTGTGCGCAGCCGTGAGCTGCGTCGGGGCGAGGTTCTTGAGGTTAGGGTCCACCCCGACGACCTCGGTCGAGTCATCGGCCGTTCCGGTCGCACCGCCAGCGCACTGCGTACCGTCATGGGTGCGCTCGCTGGTGGGCGGCAGGTGCGCATCGACATCGTCGACGTGGACCGCGTCGGCTGAACAACCGCTTGATGAAGGGGTGTCCTCGCACTGTCGGGGACACCCCTTCGCGGTTCCCAACTGAAAGGAACGTCATGGAAGCGGTCGTCGCACGCATCGGTAAACCCCACGGCTTGCGCGGCGAGGTGACCGTGCGCACGCACACGGATGCCCCCCAGGAGCGGTTCGTCGTCGGTGCGCAGTTCAGCACCGACCCTGACCGGGGCCTGCTGACCTTGCGTTCTGCGCGCGAACACAACGGCACCTGGCTGTTGAGCTTCGAGCAGACCCCTGATCGCACGGCCGCTGAAGACCTACGCGGCACCGAACTGCTCGTCGACGAAGAGCCCGAGGATGACGAGGGCGCCTGGTATGAGGACGAACTGGTTGGTTTGGCGGTAGTCGATCCCGACGGGCATCCAGTCGGGCAGGTTGCGGCGCTGCACACCAGGCCGGTGCAAGACCTGCTGGAACTGCTGCTTCCCGACGGGCGCCGACCGCTGGTGCCCTTCGTCGAAGCGATCGTGCCCCAGGTCGACATCGAGGCGGGCCGCATCGTGCTCGACGCGCCCGACGGCTTGCTCGACCTGGGCTGAGCCAGATGCGACTCGATGTCCTGACGATCTTTCCCGACTATTTGGCGCCGCTGGATCTGTCTTTGATCGGCAAGGCCCGCCGGGAGGGGCTCCTGGACGTGCAGGTACACGACTTGCGCGAATTCACCCACGACCGGCACCGCACCGTGGACGACACTCCCTATGGTGGCGGCGCCGGGATGGTGATGCGCCCCGAGCCGTGGGGGGAGGCCCTGGACACCGTGCTCGCGCAGCCGCCGGTGCAACCGCTGCTGCTCATCCCCGGGCCCGGGGGCGAGGTCTTCAACCAGCACATGGCCCGCGAACTGGCCGGCGAACCGTGGCTGGTCTTTGCCTGCGGGCGCTACGAGGGCATCGATGAGCGGGTCTACCTCGAAGCGCAGGAACGCCTGCCTGGCCGGGTGCGGGTGGTTTCGCTGGGGGATTACGTGCTCAACGGGGGTGAGGTCGCGGTGCTGGCCATCGTGGAGGCGGTCGCTCGGTTGCTGCCCGGAGTGATTGGCAACGCGGCGTCGTTGGTGGAGGAATCCCACGAAGACGGACTGCTGGAGTACCCCGTCTACACCAAACCGCCCACCTGGCGCGGCCACGAGGTTCCCGAGGTACTGCTGTCCGGGCACCACGGCCGCATCGAGCGTTGGCGCCGCGACGAGCGCCTGCGACGGACCCAAGCTCGCCGCCCCGACATGATCGCCGCTCTGCGCGAACTGCCAGCGGATCATCCGCTGGCCCTCGGCCCCGCCGATCGAGCCGTGCTGGACGAACAGGGCTGAGCCGGCCCGCGTCGCGCGTCACCGGCGCCAACGGGGTACAGCCACGGCGCCACCTCGAGGCCTTGAGCGCCGCACGCAGCAGTGGCGGGTGGCCGATCGGGGATTTCCGGGCGGCGCTCGGACTGTGGCAGACTGAATCCTTGCGTCCGTCGTGCGTTCGGTGCCCCTGCCACAGGGGGGTGAGCACACCCGGTTCACCGGGTCGTCACGGCGCGCACCGTCAAACATCAGCGTCCCTGCGGCGCCTTAGATCCATCGGCTGACCTGTGGCAGCGGTGAGAAAGCGACGAATCATGAAGAAGCTCGACATGGTCGACCAGGCAAGCATGCGCACCGACATCCCGGATTTCCGGGCCGGTGACACCGTCAAGGTGCACGTCAAGGTCGTTGAAGGTACCCGTTCGCGTGTCCAGGTCTTCCAGGGCGTTGTGATCCGTCGCCACGGTGGCGGCATCGGGGAGACCTACACGGTGCGCAAGATCAGCTTCGGTATCGGCGTGGAGCGCACCTTCCCGCTGCACACCCCGGTCGTGGAGAAGGTTGAGCTCGTCAGCCGCGGCGCCGTCCGCCGCGCGAAGCTCTACTACCTGCGCGACCTGCGCGGTAAGGCTGCCAAGATCCGCGAAAAGCGCTGATCATCCGAGTGCCGTACTCCCCGTGATGAACGCGGGGGGTACGGTGCTTGTCGGGACAGGGGTCATGACCGTCGTTGGCGGTCCGGTTCGGGGGGACCGCACACCCGAAGAATCAACGCGACAGGACGACCGTGACGGAACAGCGCGAACCGCATGGGGAGAACGGCCACACCGGCGGATCCACATCGGCAGGAGGAGTTCACCGCGGTGGAACCTCGGTGCTACGAGGATTGCTGCTGTTCCTCAAAGAAGTCGTCATCGTTGTCGTCCTGGCGGTCGTGCTCTCCCTGATCGCCAAGACGTGGTTGGTGCAGTCGTTCTGGATTCCGTCTGCCTCGATGAACACCACGTTGGTACGCGACGATCGGGTGATCGTCAGCAAGCTCACTCCCGGCCCGTTCGCGCTGGGCCACGGCGACATCGTCGTCTTCGAAGATCCCGGTGGATGGCTCGATCCGGGCGTCAAGCCTGCTGAGCAGACCGGCGTCACCGCCTCTATCAATCACGCGCTGACCTGGGTCGGGCTGTTGCCCGAAGACAAGGGCAACCACCTCATCAAACGAGTCATCGGGCTACCCGGTGACCGCGTTCAGTGTTGCAGCGCCGACGGGCGCCTGATCGTCAACGGCACCGCCATAACCGAGCCGTACGTCAACTTCGGTGACGAGCCGAGCGAGATCAACTTCGACATCACAGTTCCCGCGGGCAAGGTGTGGGTGATGGGGGATCACCGCTCCGACTCCCGCGACTCGCGCTACCAGCCCGAGAACGGCCCGGGTGGGCTTTCCGAGGCCGGGACGGTGCCCATCGACCGCGTCGTCGGTCGTGCGTTCGCGGTGGTGTGGCCGTTGACGAACCTGCAGTGGCTCGGGGAACCCAAGGAGACCTTCGCGAAGGTTCCCGTGCCGAGCTCGACGCCGACCAGCGCGCCTACCGAACCCGTAACGCCGACACCGTGACAGCTCGCAGGGGATCCACCCGGCCGTTGAAGACGTCGCGGCCGAGCCTGCGCATCGAACGGGAGTTCCTGCGGGCCGGTAACGGCCTGGTCGCAGGCATGGACGAGGTGGGTCGCGGCGCACTGGCCGGTCCGGTCAGCGTGGGCGTGGTCGTCGTCGAACTGGCCACCGGCTCGGCGCCCACCGGGGTCCGCGATTCCAAGTTGCTGGCCGCGCCTCGGCGTGAAGCCTTGGTGGGGCCGCTGCGCCGCTGGGCCTACGCCTATGGAGTCGGGCACGCGTCTGCGCAGGAAATCGACGATTACGGCATCCTGGCGGCGCTGCGGCTGGCCGGCTGTCGCGCGCTAGCGGCCAGCGGGGTGCTACCGGATCTGGTGCTGCTGGACGGCAAACACGATTGGCTCACCGAGAAGCCGGTGGTGCAGGGCGAGCTCGAGTTGGACCTGGGCGAAGTCCCCGGTCAACCCCGGCGCCTGCCGTTGCCACCGCAACCTGCGACCCCACCGGTCGTGACTCGCATCAAAGCGGATATGACCTGCTCGAGTGTGGCGGCGGCCAGCGTCCTGGCCAAGGTCGAACGGGATGGGATCATGCGGGAGCTGGCGCAGAGCCACCCGATGTACGGCTGGGAGGTTAACAAGGGCTACGCGGCCGCCGGGCACCGCGATGCGCTGCGTGAACACGGGCCGTGCCTGCTGCATCGCCGCACCTGGCAGTTGATGGGACAGGAGCCGGTAGGGCGTGCGCCAGAGCCTGAAACGATGGGCGATGATGAGTCGGTGAGGATGATCGTGCGATGAGTTCAGAAGACCTGGAGAAGTACGAGACCGAGATGGAGCTGCAGCTCTATCGCGAGTATCGCGACGTCGTGGGTCTGTTCTCCCACGTCGTGGAGACCGAGCGTCGCTTCTACCTGTGCAATGCGGTGGACGTGAAGGTGCGTACCGACGGCGGCGAGGTGTACTTCGACGTGAGCATGTCTGACGCCTGGGTGTGGGATGTGTACCGCCCGGCGCGCTTCGTCAAGAACGTGCGCGTTGTGACCTTCAAGGACGTCAACATCGAGGAACTCGCCAAGAGCGATCTCGAGGTCCCCGACGACGGCAAGTTCGGAGACTGAGCCTCCACAACCACAGCAAGCGTCGAACCCGCCGTCCACATCTTCTCTTTCAGCACGTCCGGGCACTGCCTGCCGGGTGAGGCTGGCGGCTGGAGGTGGTGGTCATGGCGAAGACGAGCCCGACCAGGGCACTGGGTGAGTACGGTGAACGACTCGCCCGACGGTATTTGAGCGAGTCGGGGCTGGTCGTGCTGGATCAGAACTGGCGCTGCGAGCATGGTGAGATCGACGTGGTGGCCAGCGAGGGCGACACGCTGGTGGTCTGCGAGGTCAAGACGCGGCGACGGGAACTGCTGGGGCCGGCCGTCGAGGCGGTTGCACCGACGAAAGCGGCCCGGCTGCGTCGTCTGGCCGGTTGCTGGATAGAGGCGCACCCGCAACGCGAGAGAACTCGCGACGTTCGCATCGATGTCATCGGCATCCTGCGTCCGGATGTCGGCCCGGCCCGCATCGATCACCTCCGCGGGGTGCAGGCATGAGCCTGGGACGTACCCGCGGTGTGGCCCTGAGCGGGGTCGGGGGAGCCGTCGTCGATGTGGAGGCAGACATCGTGCCGGGCCTGCCCGCGTTCGCTATCGGCGGGTTGCCGGACACAGCTTGTCGCCAGTCCGCCGACCGAATCAAAGCTGCGGCAGCCAACGGTGAGCTGAGCTTGCCGACCCGGCGGATCACGGTGAACCTCTCGCCGGCTTCGCTGCCCAAAGCCGGCAGTCACTTCGACATCGCCACCGCGATCGCGGTGCTCACCGCGGCCGGTTTCGTCCCGGCGGGGCAGGTTGACGAGGTGGTTCATATCGGTGAGTTGGGCTTGGACGGCACGCTGCGCCCGGTGCGCGGGGTCCTGCCCTTGGTGCTGGCCGCCGTGCGAGCAGGGTTTCCTCGTGTCGTGGTGCCGGTGGAGAACGCTAGGGAAGCAGCGCTGGTCACTGGCGCCGAGGTGATTGTGGGGGCCAGCCTGCGCCAGGTCGTCGACTACCACCGGGCCCGGCACGAGGGCGCGGAGCCGGTGGAGGTGGAAATCCCGCGCGAGGTGGTGTCACTGCGCCGACGGGAACGCGACCTGGGTGAGGTGGCCGGTCAACGTGATGCCCGTTTCGCTTTGGAGGTCGCGGCCGCAGGTGGGCATCACCTGTTCATGGTCGGGCCCCCTGGAGCCGGTAAGACCATGCTCGCGGAGTGTCTTCCGTCGTTGCTGCCGGATCTCAGTGATGAGGACGCCCTAGAGGTGACGGCCGTGCATTCGGTGCTGGGACTGCTCAGCGGCGGTGAGCTGGTGCGTCGTCCGCCGTTCGTGGCGCCACATCACGGCGCTTCGATGGCGGCGGTGATCGGCGGGGGGAGCGGCCTAGTGCGACCCGGGTTGATCTCCCGAGCCCACCACGGGGTGCTCTTTCTCGATGAAGGTCCGGAGTTCAAGGCCAATGTGTTGCAGTCGTTGCGCCAACCGTTGGAGTCGGGGGTGATCACGGTGGCGCGGTTACGGGAGGCGGTGTCCTTCCCGGCGCGGTTTCAGTTGGTGTTGGCGGCGAACCCGTGCCCGTGCGGGCAGGGCCACGGCAAGGGTTTGGATTGCTCGTGTTCTCCGAAGGCGCGGCGCGATTATTTGGGCAGGTTGGCCGGGCCGTTGCTGGACCGGGTGGATGTGCAGTTGCAGGTGCGTGCCGTGACGCGCGCTGCGCTTGCCCAGGATGATCGAGAAGACAGTGCTGTCGTGGCGGCCCGGGTGGCTACAGCGCGGCACATGCAGCGGGAACGGCTGGCTGGCACTGCGTGGGCGCTGAACGGGCATACTCCGGGTCCGGTGCTGCGTGAGCCGGGGCGTCGGTTGGGCGGGGCTGTCACTGCGGATATCGACCGTGCCCTGGATCGGGGAGCCTTGACGCTGCGGGGATATGACCGGGTGTTGCGGTTGGCGTGGACGATCAGCGACCTGCGCGGGGGGCTGAGCCCAGGCCGAGAGGACGTGGGCGTAGCGCTGATGCTGCGCTCGCAGGCGGGGGTGGCGGCATGAGCGAGCACCTGCCCCCTGCCGAATCGAGGGAGGACCTGCAGGCGCGTGTCGCCTGGAGTGCCATCGCCGAGCCTGGCGACGCGGTCGCGAACCGGCTGATCAGCGGTGTGGGTCCGGTCCGGGCGTTGGCGGCGCTGCGGGAACGCTCCGAGAGTGCGCTGGACAGGTTCCGGCCGCGTCTGGAACGGCTGGACGTAGATGGGCTGCTCGCTGCGACTCAAGAGTGCGGGGCGCGCATCATCACCCCGGCTGATCCGGAATGGCCGCCGGGTGTGAACGACCTTCCGGCGCCCCCGTTGTGTTTGTGGGTGCGTGGCTCAGCCCGGTTGGCCGAAACCTGTCGCCGCAGCGTCGCCGTGGTCGGGGCACGCGCTGCCACCGCCTATGGCGAGAGCGTGGCCGCCGACCTGGCGGCGGAATTGTGTGACCGGGACGTCAGCGTGGTCAGCGGTGCGGCGTTCGGTATCGACGCGGCCGCCCACCGCGGCGCATTGGCTGCGGGTGGATGCACCGTAGCGGTGTTGGCTGGAGGAGTGGATCGGCCCTACCCGGCGGCCCACCATCGGTTGCTGGGCCATATTGCTGAGCGTGGAGCTGTCGTGAGCGAATCACCGCCGGGTTCGGTGGCGCTGCGTTCGCGGTTCCTGCAACGCAATCGGCTGATCGCTGCGATGACGCGGGGCACGGTTGTTGTGGAGGCCGGGCTGCGGTCGGGTTCGCGGAACACGGCAGGGACGGCGGCGAGTCTGCATCGGGTGGTGATGGCTGTGCCTGGCCCGGTCACCTCGATGAGTTCGGTCGGCTGCCACGAGCTCATCCGCTCCGGGAAGGCCTGCCTGGTCACCGATGCCAGCGAGGTGACCGAACTCATCGGTGAGATCGGCGCCGATCTGGCGCCTACCCGGCGTTCCCCGCAGCGTCCCGGTGATGACTTGGAGGGCGAGGATCGGCGGGTGTTCGAGGCGTTGCCGCGGCGCGGCGGTCTGGAGACAGCGGAGTTGGCGGTCAAGGCCGGGCTGGCGGTGAGCAGCGTGCAGACCAGCCTCGGTTTTCTGGAACTCAACGGCCTGGCGCGCCGCACCGAACGAGGCTGGCGCACCGCAAGCTGAGGGCGCAACGCTGGTCCCTGTCGTCGGGTTGAATCCTTCGCGGCAGAGGGCGCCCGGGGGAGGAGCAGCGGTGGGTGGCGGCTCACAGGTGGGCCAGCCCGCTGGACCTGCGTGGACTTGTCATCGCCGGCTCCGCTGGCTGGGGCCTGCCCCGAATCTCGCTTTATGAGCAGTTGTAGATCTCTGCCATGGATGGGTTCGGGTGCGCAGGCCCCTGCATGTCTCAGAATGCGTTCGTGGATCTCGTCCGGAACAGAGGTGGAACCGCGTCAATATCGGCCTTGATGCTATGGGGACGGTCCGGACCGCCATGGTGGTCCGGACCGTCCCTCGGTGACAACGAATAGAGGTCAGATCTTTTCGTCCTCGTTCTCACGACCGGGCAGCAGCATCGAACAGCCCAGCGATAGCAATGCACACAGCAGACCCACGAGCATCGCGGCACGGTAGCCCGCGACAGCATCACCGGTGCTGGCACCGGCGACGATGGAGGCCATGACGCCGATGCCTACTCCCGCGCCAAGGTTGAAGGCGGCGGAGTTCAACCCGGGGAGTACTCCAGGGCGGTGGGGTGAGGCGTAGAGGACACCTAGGGCGTTCAGGCAGGTGCTGGACATGGCCGCCCAGCTAGCCCCCATCCCAAGTGCCAGGGCGAACAGCAGCCATGGGCTGCGCATCCCGAAGGCCCACATGCAGGCGAGCATTGCTGCGCTGCCAGTTAGACCTACCCGGAGCACCAGCCGGTAGCCAACTCTGGGGGCAATCTTTCCGACCAGCGGGGACAACGCCCAGCCGAGCAGTGAGAAAGGCGTGAGGTACATCAGAGCTGAGCGCGTACCGGACATGCCGAAGCCGTGAACGGGGTCCAGCGCGATAGTGGGAACCAGGTAGATGAGCACGGAGAAGGCTGACGCCAGCGCGAAGAAAGTAGTGCCCAGCTGTCCCAAGGTGGCGCGTTGCCTGAGCTCGGCCAGGGGGATGAGGGGTGCCGGTGCATGCTTCTCGACCCGTAGGAACACGACCATGAGCACAAGGCCTGCGGCGAGCAGGATGAGAGTCCACGGGTGCGACCAGCCGTAAGTACCGAACCCCAAGGTGAGAGCCATATTGAGCGACCAAAGAGAGGCAGTGACGGTGATGGCTCCCGCCCAGTCCATGCGAGCGGCTGCCGGGATGGTCGTCTCAGGCACGAACAGAAGCACCATGGCTAGGGCAGCAGCTTCAAGGATGAGAATGACCAGGAAGATGCCTTTGTAGCTCCAAGCGTCAACAATCATGCCGCCCAAGAGTGTGTCGATACCGGCGACACCGGAGTTGATCGCTCCGACGAGCGAAATGTAGAAGCCGTAGCGCTTAGGATCGAGAATGCTGCGCAAGGTCAAGTTCGCGAGGGCAAAAGTAGCGCCGCAGAATCCTTGTAGTGCGCGGCCGATCATCAGCATGAGGACGCTGTTGGTGACCAGCACCAGCAGTGTTCCCAAAGTCATCAAGGCGACGGACAGCAGCAAGACCTTGCGTCGCCCGATCTTGTCGGCCAATGGCGGGAAGAAGATTGCTAGGCCCGCGGACACTGCGAGGAATACGGTCGAAGACCACCCGATGACGCCCGCGTTGGTCTGAAGGCGTGCAGCCATGTCGGCGATGGCTGGCGAGAGCATTGTGGCCTGCAGCTGGAAGGATGCAATGACCACCATCAACGCGGCGAGGATCAGCGGCGGATTGAGGGTCCTACCGCGCGCCGGGGTGACGATGACGCCGGTCGACATCAGATGCCCTCGATGGCGACGCTTGGGGTGGTTTCAGAAGCAAGGATGCTGTCGAGTAGGGCGAAGAAGGCATCGTGGTCAAACTTCTCCACTACCGTAGCGTTCGGTTCAATCTCGAACTTGTCCCAGGCCATTGCTGAGAAGCCTCGGGTGAGCTCGGACCTAGTCTCGACGTCGACGCGATAGCGGCCTGAGCTGAGTACCATTTCAGGGTGTAGGAGGCAGGCAAGGGTTGCTGAGTCCGGATGAGTGGAGCCGTCGATTCCCACCGACTCGTTGAAGGCCATGGTGGTGTCGCACATGGCTTTGAAAAACTTGGCGATGGGGGTTTGCTTCTCGGTCATGGTGTTGTAGACGTCTCGGGTGATGGTGGCGTCGTCGATAGTGACCGGGTCCCACGTGAGGACGTGGATGTCTTCGAAGCCAGCGGTGAATACGATTTGTGCGGCTTCTGGGTCCACAAAGAAGTTGTATTCTGCACTGGGCGTAACGTTGCCGCGGCCATTGTTGGAGCCGCCCATGATGTACAGACTCTTCACGTTGCGTACGAACGCGCGGTCCTTAGCGATGGCGGACGCAATGTTTGTGAGGGGACCGATTGCTACCACAGAGACGTTACCTGGATCCGCGGCGGTGATTCGGATGAGAGCATCGACGCCATGCTCGGAAGACAGTTTCGCGTCAGAGAGGTCCGTCCTTAGACCGCCGGAGCCGTCCCCGTGGACGTTTTCCGCGGATACCCATTCACGCAGCAGGGGTTGGGTGCACCCTAAGTGGATCGGAACCTCATCAAGTCTCCCGGTGACGTTGAGGGTCAACTGGGCGTTTTGGACCTGCTGTTGGAAACCGACGTTGCCAGCAACCATCGTGATAGCGCGCAGGTCGCAAGCCGGATCCATAAGCGCCAAGAGGATTGCGACGCAGTCGTCTTGAGCGGTGTCGGTGTCAAGGATGACGGGAATAGCCATGGCAGGGCCTTCCTGCAGAGTGGTGGTTTGGGTGGAGTTTCGGTCAGTAGCTTGGAGTGTCGTTGGGCTGCCCCTGCACGATGGCGACGGAGTTCGATGACCCCACTAGGGCAGCGCCGGCCTGAATGAGTTGCAGAGCATGCTCGAAGGTAGAGATGCCGCCCGACCCCTTGACCAGCACGCCCTTGGGGGCTAGCTCGCACAGAAATCGAATTGATTCGACGCTGGCCTTCTCGACGGATCCGGAGGACGCGTTCTTAAGGAACTTGGCGCCGGCTTCGCATGCAAGCTCGACGGCGGCGCGGCGTTCGTCGTGGGTGAGCAGAGGCAACTCAAGCATCACCTTGATCGGCACACCGCACGCCACGACACCGGCGATATCCTCGCGGAAGTCCTCATAGCGGCCGTCCTTCAGCCAGCCGACCTGGACTCCTATGTCGATCTGGGTGGCGCCCTGACGGACAAGTTCTGCCGCCTCTGCGGCTTTACCTGCACTGGTCATCACGCCAGTGGTCGGGAAGTCGAGGGCAGAGGCAACCTCTATCCCAGTACCGCGCAGGACTGCAGCAGTCTCGGGAACTTGGGATCCGGAGACCATCGCTGCGTTGAAACCGAACTCGACTGCCTCCTCGGCGTGGCGGATCGTTTCCTCTCGGGTCGTGCCGATCGCGATCCTCGTGTGCTGAATGTAGGGAGCGAGCTGCATCGGGGTGGTGATGTCCTGGGGGGCGGTGTGATGGGTCATGCTGTCCTCTCGTGGTGTCACGGACCATCCGCGGCGTTGTTGTGAGTGAGTCAGACGAGTGCGAGTCGTTCCTCGACGGCGGGCAGGCGCGGCAGGGCGGGGATCACGCCGGGGGACTCAACGGTGAAGCTTGCGGCTGCCGCGGCGAACATCGCCGCTTCCGTGAGTGACTTTCCTCGTAGCAAGGCGACGGCGAGAGCAGCGCTAAACGTGTCCCCGGCGCCCGTGGTGTCGACAACCGTGCGGGGCGCAACCGGCGCAATCGGCTGGCAAGGCGTGCCGGGTGTGGCAACCAGGGAACCCCTGGCGCCGTCTGTCAGGACGACATCGACCTGGAATCGATTGGCCAACTGGGTGGCGAGGTCAGCCGCGTCGTCGGCGTCGTCCACATCCCGACCCAGCAGCTGACATGCTTCCGTGCGATTCGGGGTGACAACGTCCACGTTGGCCCAATCGTCGGCCGTGATCGGCGGGCATGGCGCTGGGTTCAAAATGACTCGGGCACCAACGCGGCGGCCCTGCCGGAGGGCTTCCTGCACTCCCGATGCGGCCATCTCCCCAGAGACCAGCACACATGTGACGTCGTCGAAGGCGGTTGCCCGGTCAGAGACTCTTGCGGCATCGAAGTCGGCCAGCACGCCGTCGGCAAGCAAAATCCTGTTTTCGCCGCGGGCGTCCGTGATGATGCAGCCCACCATGGTGGAGCCGTGAACAGTGCAGACAGCGTCGTATTGCACGCCTTCGGCGCTCCACATCGGACGCGCGCCATTCCCCATGGGATCGTCGCCGATCACTGTGAGTAGGCCCACCGAGGCGCCTAGACGGCTAGCTGCCACGGCTTGGTTGGAGCCTTTTCCGCCGTGTTCCTGGCTGAACGCGGCGCCTGACAGGGTCTCACCGTCGCCCGGCATTCTGTCGGTGACGAAACTCAGTCCGACGCCATACCCGCCTACTGCCAGCAACTCCATTGGTGCCTCCAGCTCGCCGTAAGTGAACAACGCTATACAACCATGAACAAGCCTGGACACGATAGGGTCCTCCGGCGTAGCTCTACTCAGGCGCAGATAACGTCACCCCGCGCATCCGACAGGACATGCCGATGGATCCATCGCTGGACCCCCAGCTCCCCAAACCCATGTACCTGCAGGTCGCAGCGCTGATCGCGGACCGTATCACCGCTGGTGAACTACCCACCCACCATCGGCTCCCCGCCGAACCGGAGCTCGCACGCGACCTCGGCATCGCACGGGGCACTCTTCGCAAAGCACTCAGTGAGCTCATTTCCCAAGGGCTCTTAGTGCGCGTGCATGGGCGCGGCACCTTCGTTGCTCCGGCACGCTTCGATGCTCCGTTGTCAACGGACTTGGTGACCATCGCTGAAGACCTCACCACCTCCGGAGTGGCCTTCAGCACCACCGTCGTCAGTCAGCGCATCATGACCGCACCCACGCGCGTTGCCCGCCGGCTCCGACGGGACGACGACGTCGCGGCATTAGAACTGATCCGCGTGCGAAGCGACGTGGACGGCCCCATCGCCTACCTCGTCAATTACGTCCCCGCCTCCACTCCCGAGACACAGCACCTTCTTGAGGCGGCAGACTTCACCCGCCACACTCTTTTCGGGTTCCTCGAGAGCAGGCTTCACCAAGTCGTCGATCATGGGGAACGCGCCATCACCGCCGCTGCTGCACCGCGCGATATTGCGCAGCACCTCGGATTGCCTACGGGCTCTCCCGTGACACACATGGAGCAGGTCTCTTACAACGATCGTGACGTCCCCGTTGAGTGTTCCACCGTGTGGATCTCTCCCCAACGCATGCGTGTTCACGCACGTGTGACACGCCAGCGCCTATAGCCAGCGCCGAAACCCCGCTGGCTTTTTCCCTACCTTCAGCCGGGGATACGCATTCTGCTGGCAGGGCTGCTCGTCGCAGCGAGCCGAGTAATTCCGCAGTTCACAGCTTGTGTTCGCACATCTTCATGTATTCGCTACTCGTGTCCACGTAGAAGATGGCCCAATCTCATTGGCCGAAGACCGTGCGGGCCTCGAGGGAATGCGCCCACGGCGCCCTCCGCTGGTGAATGCGTGGCGCGGTGCCGGTAGGATCCGTGGCGAGCTTGGTCGACCGGGGGCCGATGTTCAGATCCCGCTTCGCGCGCACGCGGCGTTGCCATCCTGCATGGTGGGGGAAACATGAATGACGAAGAGCTGAAAGAACTTGCTAGACAGCTGAGGTGCCCCGACGGTGAAGTCGGGGCGCAGCTCGGCGAATCCATGGGCAAGTCCAATGACGGCATGATCCAGGCTTCGATGGTGCTGCTGGATCTGGGGCGTGGTCGTCACGTCCTGGAACTCGGGCACGGCGCCTGCACGCATTTATCGGCGCTGCTGGAGATGGGGACCAACCTCAGCTACGCCGGTCTGGAGATCTCGACCGTGATGTATCGCGAGGCGAAGAGAATCGCCGAGCCGTTGTCAGCGGATCACGAGGTTGAGTTCCGCGTTTTCGACGGAGTGACCATCCCCTTCGGTGATGCCAGCTTTGATCGCGTGCTTTCGGTCAACACCGTCTACTTCTGGACCCCTGCTCGGGCCGTCATGGACGAGATCTCTCGCGTACTCACTCCCGGGGGTGTCGTCGTCGTGTCCTATGTGGATAAAGACTTCATGAAGACGCTGCCCTTTGTGGACGCAGGCTTCACTCTTTACGAGGACTCCGAGGTGCAGACCCTCGCCGAGGGCAGCGGGTTGCGGGTCGAGGCCTTCCACAAGAGGAACGAGCAGGCCGTGAGTAAACATGGCGACCTCGTAGATCGCCGTTACACGATTGCAGAACTACGCAAGCTCTGAGGCCTTACCGCTCCCCACCCAGGGGGTCTGTCTTCGCGGTGCCGAGCGGTGGAGTCGAGCCGTGCGGGGCAGCCGGTGCCTGCTCGGCTGCGGCGCGGATCCTGTTCAGTTCATCCGCCCGTTCGATGACCGGTCCGACCAGCCAGGCGGCGAGCGAGAGTCCGATGATGGCCAGGATCGTGGCGGCGACAGCGACGGTGGTGAAGCCCAGCGTGCCGCTCAAAGCGATCCCGATACCGCTGCCGACGACCATGACGATCTGAGCAAGCGCCGAGAAGAGCGTGAAGTCCGTTCCGGAACTCTCCTGGCGGGTCAGGTCCATCGCGATGGTGTAAAGAACCGCGGTCGTGGCGGCGAAGCCGCCGCTGGACAGCAGGGTCACCACGACCGCGATCGGCACCGATCGAGGTTGCAGGCAGAGCACGATGGTGGCGGCGCAGGCGATGACCTGCACCACGCCGAGCAGGATCAGAGCACGGCGGCGGGCGGTGCGGCTGATGAGCCAGCCCGCGCCGAGGCCTGCCAGGATGCCAGCCGCGCCACCGCCGATGACGACGATGGTGCCGAGGCGAGTCTGGCTCCAGCCGGCCTCGACAAGCGCCGGGCGGACCAGGTTGTAGCTCACGGTGCCGCCGATGATGTACGCCGGGATGACTGCGAAGGCCCAGCGGAGCACGCCCGGCTGTGTGAAGAACCCGCGGATCTGCGCAGGAGTCACGTGGGGACGTGGCAGGTGACCCGTCGTGCCCTCTTCGTTCCAGCGCAGTACCAGTGGCAACGGCAGAGCGCTGAACACCGCGAGCACGAGCATGCTCACGCTCCAGCCCAAGCTGCCGGAGATGGCCAGCAGGAGGCCGCCGCCGACGATCTGCGCGACCGAACTCCCGGCCGACTGAATGCCGTTGCCGAGGCCTCGTTCACCGGCGGCCAACAGCCGAGTAGCGGTTGCGTCGGCCGCGACATCTTGGGTGCCGGCAAATACGAAGATCGCGGCAAAGATCGCCAAGATGACGGGGAAGTGGCGCCCTGGATCAAGGGTGGCCAGGGCAAGAGCGCCGACAGTCAACGCGAGCTGGCAGACGATCAGCCAGCCGCGATAGTGCCCGAGCTTGCGGATTCCATATCGATCCACCAGCGGCGCCCAGAGGAACTTCAGGACCAGGATCAGCGCCATGCCGGTCGCTGCGCCGATCAGTTCGAGCCCCACTCCTGCTTTTTGAGCGGTGATGAGGAAGGTGTAGTTGAAGGCAGCCAGCGACAGGTTCTGGGTGCTGTAGAGGCTGGCGATCAACAGCAGCCGCGAGTTGCGGCTCATCACGCCGGGGCCGGTCGTCGTCACGGTCGGGGCGGGCGGCGGGGACGTGGACGAGGCCATCGTCGGGTGCTCCTGATCGGCAGGGTGTGGTGTCTGGGATTCGCAGGATGGTGGAGCTCAGCGCGGTAGGCTTAGGTTAGGCAAGCCTAACCGGATCGGAGGCCCATGTCCGCCCCCACCTCACCCGATGGCCGTCAGCGTCTCTCCCAGATAATCGGGCGCCGCAAGGCTGCGCTGATCGGTAGCGCCCTGTTGGCCGTGGCCGGAGCGCTGGCAGGCCTGGCCCCCTATTTCATCGTGTACCTGGTGGGGACCGAACTGTTCCTGGGCACGGAGCCGGACCGGGCCCGGCTGGCCGGATACGCCCTGTGGGCGGCAGCGGCCGTCCTCGCGAAGGTGGTGCTCAAGGCGCTGGCCAACGGCGTTTCGCACGCGGCCGCCTACCGCATCCTTGCCGACCTGCGCTTGGCCTTGGCGCAGCGGTTGGCGCGGATGCCTCTCGGGCGGGTACGGGCGCGCAGCTCAGGGCACGTGAAGAAGATCCTCCAGGACGACGTCGAGCAACTGGAGCTCGGTCTGTCCCATGCCATCCCCGACATCGCCGCCGCGGTCGCGGTCCCGGTGGCGAGCATCATCTTCATGTTCACGATGGGTTGGCAGGTCGGACTGGCTGCCGTGCTGGTCGTCGTCGTGACAGTGCTGCTCATCGCGTGGGCAGTCAGCCGCGCCAACGGTTTCGCCGAGCAGGAATCCAGGATCAAAGCCGAGCTCAACACCTCGGTGATCTGTTACCTGCGCGGCATGCGGGTCCTTCGGGGTTTCCTGCCCGGACATGCCAGCTACGCCGCCACCGACGCCGCGATCGCGGCCACGGAGGACATCGAGAACCGCAAGGAATCCCGTGGCAAGTGGCAGGCGGTGGCAGGTACCGCGTTGTCCTCCAGTCCGGTCCTCTTCATCCTGCCGGTGGGACTGTGGTGCACCGCCCAGGGTTACATCAGTCCCGCGAGCCTGGTGTTCTTCCTGCTCGTCGGCACCGGGTTCACACAACCGTTGATGGGTCTGCTCATCAGCTTGGCCGTGCTGCAATACCAGGTGGAGGCGGGGCTGAAGAACATCGCCGAGATCCTGGACGAGCCTGACCTGCCCGTTCCAGAGCAGCCGAGGCAGACGAGCGGATTCGACCTGCGGCTGCGCGACGTCTCCTTCCGCTACGAGGACGACGGCCCTGACGTTCTCTGCGGCATCGACCTCGACATCCCAGAGGTGTCTTCGCTGGCATTGGTCGGCCCCTCGGGTGGGGGCAAGTCCACCTTGCTGAGCCTGATCGCCCGGTTCTACGACGTCAGCAGCGGGTCTGTGGAACTCGGTGGGGTGGACGTCCGGGAGATGGACCCCAGCGAGGTCATGCGACGGGTGGCCTACGTCCAACAGAACGACTATCTGTTCGGCGACACGCTCATGGAGAACATCCGGATGGCCAAGCCGGAGGCCACCGACGAAGAGGTCGTCACGGCAGCAGATCGGGCCCGCGTCACCGAGTTCGTCCACGAGCTCCCCCAGGGGTGGCAGACGCGGCTGCCTGCGGGGGGAGGACAACTCTCCGGTGGGCAACGGCAGCGGATCTCCGTGGCGCGCGCTCTGCTCAAGGGGGCCCGCGTGGTCCTGCTCGACGAAGCCACCGCCTTCCTCGACGCGGACAGCGAGGCCGCAGTCAGCGAGGCAGTGCGCGAGTTGCGAGCCAGCGCGACGGTGATCTCGGTCGCCCACCGGCTCGGCACGATCGCCGACTACGACCGTGTCGCCTACCTGGCGGGCGGGCGGATCGTGCACTGCGCGCGGCACGAGGAGATGCTGCGAGACTGCCCCGAGTACGCCGAGCTGTGGTCCGATTACCGTGACGCGCAAGGCTGGCAGCTGTCTGCAACCGCTACCGCGGCGGCGACGAACCCGCTCCACGCGATGCGCGACGAGCCAGTCCCGGCCGCGGCCGGATTGCTGCGTGAGGTTCCCGACTCCGGCCTGAAGAACCAGGCCGTACACGAGCCGGGCGCGGCGTCCAGCACGCCACTGCTCGATGCTCCCATCCAGACGCCGCGGGTACGCGGACTGGTTGCCATGAACCCCGTGCGGCAGTGGCTGGCACTGCTGGGGCACCAACGCCGCGACCTGTTCCGGAGCGGGTTGTGGCTCATCATTGCCGACGGCCTGCTCACCAGCGCCCCCATCGTCGTGGTGGCGCTGGCCCTGCTGGATGTGCTCGACGGTGCACCCGATGCTGGCGCCTGGTGGCGATACGGTCTGGCGCTGCTGGGCATCTACCTGGCGCGTTGGCTGGTCGGCGTGGCCCTGGCCACGCTCTGGTGGCCCAAAGCGAACCGGGCCTGGGCTCAGTTGCGTCGCTCGGTGCTGGGGCATCTACGACGCATCCCGATGGGAGAGTTCGACCGACTCGATACCGGACGAACCGCGACCCTCGTGGTCTCCGACCTGGCCCTGGTCGACTTCATCAACCTTCCGGCCAAACTCATCGTCGGCCTCTTCCAACCGGTCCTCGCGGCGTTGGTGCTGTTCATCCTCGACTGGCAGGTAGCCCTTGCCGCGCTACTGGGCGTCCCAGTGTTCTGGGGCCTCCTATGGTTCTCCGACCGGGTGGAGAAAACCGTGCTCGGCGACGTGATGCACGTGCGCGCCCAAGCCAGTAGCGACCTGTTGGAGTTCGTCCAGGGCACCGGGGTGCTTCGGGCGAACCCGAGCGCCCCGCAAGCCAGCCGATATCGCGCCACCGTCGAGGAACTGCGTCAACGCAGCGTCGCCATGGCCATTCGCACCAGCCCCCTGACCGCGGTCGCCTCTGCTGCCCTGGAGCTGGGGTTTGCGGCTCTGATCTGGGTGGTGTGCCTGCGTCATCTGGACGGCGGACTGCCGCAGTCCCTGGCGCTGCTCATGCTGGTCGTCTCGCTGAGTCTGTACCGGCCCTACCAGGAGCTTCTCGACCTCTCCAGCTACCGCCACCTGCAATCCCGGATCGCCGAACACATCGGCCGCCTCTGGGACATCGAACCCCTGCCGGAGGGGCATCTGGACGCACCGGAGGGCGGCGAAGCTGGGGTGCGCGTCGAACTGCGCGATGTGGGCTTCGCCTATCGCGACGGGCACCGAGTCCTGGACCGAGCCAACATGCTGGCCCGACCCGGTGAAGTGACCGCGCTCGTCGGGCCGTCCGGCTCGGGCAAGTCCACGGTGGCCAACCTCGTCGCCCGCTTCTGGGACGTCGACGACGGGGCGGTGCTCTTCGCCGACACCGACGTGCGGGACTTGACCTCCACCGGGCTGGCGGCGCAGGTGACGACCGTCTATCAGGATGTGTACCTGTTCCCGACCAGCGTTCGGGAGAACCTCACCATGGGCATGAAGGTAAGCGACCAGGACCTGTGGACAGTTCTGGAATCGGCACAGGCGGCAGAGTTCATCGCGGCGCTACCCGGCGGGCTGGACGCCCAGATCGACGAGGCGGGCGGCAACCTCTCCGGTGGTCAACGGCAACGACTCTCGATCGCTCGGGCGCTGGCCAAGGACGCTCCGATCCTGCTGCTGGACGAGGCCGTGGCCTCGGTCGATCCGCGCACCGAGGTCCGCATTCAGCGCGCGCTGTCCTCCCTGATCACCGGGCGCACGGTGATCGTGATCGCGCACCGGTTGAACACCGTCCGCTCCAGCGAGTGCATCGTCGTTCTGTCCGAGGACGGCATCGAGGCCACCGGGCCGCATCACGATCTGCTCACGACCAGCGCGACGTACCGCCGCCTGTGGGCCGCGCAGGAGAGCGCTGCCGCGGTAACCGACTGATCCGCACGAATAGTGAGGTGGGGACACAGCAGACGCCTGCCCATGGCGCTGGAGATGAAGACCGCGCCGCTGGTAACAATGGCGGCGTGACGCCGGGCCCCAGTAGCCCATGAACGTGCCCAGCGACGACAACGGCCTTGGCAGGTGGTCGCACCTCGGTCGGGCATTCGAGACCGCGAGTTCTGCGTTGACTCCACGCCTCAGCCGACAGGCGCCACCGCGGCCACGGCGAGGTGCGCTCGGGTCTCGGTCGTCGCCGCCCGCGTCTCCCATCGGACAACCTCGAAGCCAGCGCGATTGAGGAGCGCCTTGACCTCGTCCTCGGAGAAGGCGATCGCTGGCGTGACCTTGTGCGCGAACGGCGTGCACTGGGCTGCATGAAAGGCACCCAGAACGAGAATCCCACCTGGTATCAGGACCCGACGGAACTCCGCCAAGGCCGCCCCCAGCTCCGCCTCAGTCATGTGGATCAGGGAATACCAGGCCAAGACGCCGCCGAGGGTTCGATCCCTCTCATCAATACGGGTGATGTCTCCGACGGAGAAGTCCCCCATGGGATAAGCCTGCTGGGCGTGGGCTACGAAGTCGGGGACGAGGTCAATGCCCGACGCTTCATACCCAAGGTCCTGTAGGTAAAAGGTGAGATGCCCAGGGCCGCAACCAGCGTCCAAGATCCGCGCATGCACGCCTTGGAATGCCTCGGCGATGAAGGCTTTGTCGGCGGGGAGGACTGATTCGATGTGTCCAAACAGGCCGATATAGGTGTCGCTCAGACTGGAATATGCGCGTCGTGTCCGGTCGGCTGACATGGCTCTGAGGCTACGTGGAGCAACGCAGTGTGCTCGCTAGCCTCCGGTGAAGTCCGTTCTCATCGACGAACAGGGGCTAGCTCCACGCGAACCTGACCACGGACGCATCCCTCCAGCTGGAACATCCGCAACGTGGCACGAACCGGCGCACGCAAGCGTGCCATGTTGGGGGAGTGCCCACGGGGCCACGGAACTGCATGACGCTTCAGCCTGAGATGCGGTACCTCCACCGGGGTGTGCTTCCCATCTGGCGACGAGGCACGAGAGATGGCGGTTGCACCTCTATTGGGCCGGTTTCATGTCGCATGCTGCCTTAACTGCCGCTGTTGAAGGGTGGCGCCGCTCTGTTCTAGAAGGTGCAACTTCCAGGCTGTGCTTCAGATCCGCGACGAGTGCCGAGACTTACTGAGCGCCTGCGAGCTGGTGGACTGGGCCGGTTGTTAGATGCCAGGGGAGTCACGCCGTCAGGAGAACACCTCGGACACGGACGGTGGCTCGTCCGCCGATCCAGATGTCATTCCCGTCGTCGAGCACATCGATCCGTCCGTTGCGGCCGACTCGGCAACCCTGAGCGACGCGGTAACTGCTCGGCACCAGGCCCCGGGCGCGGAGCCATTGGGCCGCGGCTCCGTTCAGGCTTCCGGTCACTGGATCTTCACCGTCATGAAGGATCGCGCGGACTTCGTACGCGGTTGGTGCCCCCGCAGGCTCCAACCCGACCATCCCGATGCGCAGGTACTCGGGAACGGCGCCGATGCGGCAGTTCCGCACCGTGTCCGCATCGCGGACCTGCACCAGGTGCCATACCGGCCCGTTCGTTCCCCACTCGTGCGCGACGATGTCCTCCCGGCCAAGGCCGAGAGAGGTTGCGATGCGTTGCACGAGCGACTCCGGTAGCGGCCCCGTCTGGATGCGTGGCGGGGTGGCGAACGCCAAGCTGTCGCCCTCCACTCGAACCGGCACCATCCCGGCGCCGCACTGCTGGATGAGCAGGCCCGGCGTGCGTGGCGCGTTGCCCGCTGCCAACCACGCCCTTGCCGTCCCCAGCGTCGGGTGTCCCGCGAACGGTAACTCCTTGTGCCGCGTAAAGATGCGCACCCCATAGTCGGCCTCTGCTGTGCTCGCAGAGGTGAGGAAGGTTGTTTCGGAGAAGTTCGTCCAAGCGGCGATGCGCTGCATCTCATCGCTGGTCAGTGAGCCGTCCTCGACGATTACGGCTAGCGGGTTGCCAGTGAACGGCCCCGTCTCGAACACATCGACCTCGAACAACTCCATGTCTGGTCCCCACTCTGCACATCAGGTTTGCGGCTTGGCCCCGCGGCCTTGGTTCTGGGCACCTCACCTCAACGGTGGCCGCGTATCGTCTCGATCACTCGGGCGCCTGCGGGCTCGTGTCTGTTCTTTACTGAACCAGGCAGCGGTCAATCCCCGTGCCGAGGTAGTTCTTGGGCAGCGGTGCGTTACCGCTGGTCATCAGCACACAATAACGGGCTTCGATCAGGTGCTGGCGCGGTCATCGCGCAGGTGCACCACGCTTGGATGCTCCGAGCCGAATCGAGGCCACCAGCGAGATCAGACAAGCAACCTGGTTACGACTGCGGACACCGCTGGACTCGACTGTGGCGGCGCGAGGCTTAGGAGCTGAAGCCGCGACCGGTGCCTGCGATGAGATCGACAAGGACGGCTCGCTCACGAACCCGCCGAGCCTTACCGGGCGATGGCATCACCCCGCCGCAGCGTGCCCAGCAACGCCGTGTGGGGCTGTAGGCGAGCGGCCGCGTGGCGCCGCCACGAGATCGGGTCATCGCTGCCAGAGTGGAGGCGCAAGCAGTCAGCGCTAGAGAACGGGCATCCCCGAAACGAGGTGAGCGGAAATCGAGCCAGACCAGGGCCGTCAGGAAACCGGCGATGCCAGCAAAGACGCCCGTGCCACCCATGCGGCGCCGGTCAGCGGTGACAGCGCAACATCCGAAACGGCGCCCTCGTTGGGTGCCCAGGACGAGAAGCTGCTGGCCGAGTTCGAGGCTTACTTGAGCCTGGAGCGGAGCCGGTCACCACACACCGTGCGCGCCTATCTCGGCGACGTCCGCTCACTCCTGGAACACGCCGCCGCTTGCGGGGTCGATGCGCAGGGGTTGACCCTGCCGATCCTGCGCAGTTGGCTCGCCCAGGGGGCCTCCCGCGGCTCGGCCCGCAGCTCCATCGCCCGGCGCGGCGCCTCGGCTCGCGCCTTCACCAGGTGGGCCGCCCACACCGGCCACCTCGCCAGCGACGTCGGAGCCCGGTTGGCCTCCCCGCGTCGGGGCCGCACATTGCCGAACGTGCTGCGCGCCGATGCGGCGGCCGACCTGGTCACCGCCCCCGGCCGCACCCGGCAGGACGACGCCAACTCCCCGCCCGGTCCCGACGAACTGGCGCTACGCCTACGTGACCAGGCCGTCCTTGAAATGCTCTACGGCACCGGGGTGCGGGTCGGCGAACTCGTCGGTCTCGACATCGACGACGTCGACCTGTCCGAACGCACGGCACGGGTGCTTGGCAAAGGCGCCAAGGAACGAACCGTCCCCGTCGGCATCCCCGCCCGTGACGCCGTTCGGGCCTGGTTGGAACACGGCCGAACCCGCTTCGCGGGGGAGCGCAGCGGCGCCGCCCTGTTCATCGGGGTGCGGGGCGGGCGGCTGGACCAGCGCCGAGTACGGGAGATCGTGCACGCAGCAGCGCGCTCCGGGGGAGTCAGCGATATCGGTCCGCACGGTCTGCGTCACTCGGCGGCAACACACCTACTCGACGGCGGCGCGGACCTGCGCACCGTCCAGGAACTGCTGGGTCACGCCAGCCTGTCCACCACCCAGATCTACACCCACGTCTCGACAGAACGTTTGCGCAGCTCGTACGCGCGCGCCCACCCGCGGGCCTGACCCCCGGCCAATCGCCCCGAAGTGGCAGTCAGGCATTCTTGACCAGGCAGTAACGGGGCAGTAGAGCGAGGGGCTGAAATGAGAGTCACACACATGCGATGGGCGGTGCCGCTCGTCGCGATGGGCCTCCTCGCCGGGTGCGGCAGCACTCAACCCGAACCGAACGCCCAAGACGCAGACTCAGGCCAGCCTGCCTCCGTAACAAACTCGGCATCGGCCTCCACCCCGGCGGCGAACTCCTCGCCCGCCACCTCCGGGACGAAGAGCGCAACGGCCGCCAGCACAGCCGGGTCGAACACGACACCGCCGAGCCCGACCCCTAAAGCGGCCGTTCCCGACGCCGGCACCGGCCGCACCTCACCGGTGAACATCCCCGGTGCAGACAGCGACCGGACCGGACGAGTGGTGCGCTACACCATTGAAATAGAGGGCGGGCTCGAAGAGGCGGCCGGGGACTTTCCCGCCCAAGCACATCGGATCCTCACCGACAAGCGGGGATGGGAAACCAAAGACGGTGTGCACTTCGTCGCGGTCTCGCCCGAACAACGCGCTAAGGGTGAGCAGGCCGATATCCGGATCATGTTCGCCAGCCCCACCCACGTCGACCGGATGTGTGCGCCGATGCGCACCAACGGGCGACTCTCTTGCCACAAGAACGGCAAGGTCATGATCAACGCCTGGCGGTGGGTCAACGGCGCTGAGACCTACGGGAACGATCTGGACAACTACCGCATCTACCTGGTCAGTCATGAGGTCGGACACTCGCTCGGCCACAGCCACGCGGGTTGCCCAGGCAACGGGCGCCCCGCGCCTGTCATGTTGCAGCAGACCTTGCGTCTGAGTGGTTGCCGCCCATCGCCCTGGCCGGTGACGGGCAGCTAACCCGCTGGGGCGGGAACCAAGACCGGGAACAGCCGGACACGTCGCGGCCCACCCAGCAGGTCCAGCGGGTTCAGATAGGCGCCATCACGGCGAACGCCCCAATGCAGACAGGGGCTCTCGCAGTGCTCGGATCGGGTGCTCACGCCCAGCCGCTCACCCGCCCGCACCCGATGACCTGTGCGCACGGCCGGCTGCACCGGCTCCACACTGGATCGATAGATCGCGCCGGCGGCAGAGCGATACTCCACCGAGACCACCCCGCGTCCGGCCAGCGTCCCGGCGAAGATGACCACCCCGTCGCTAGCGGCCAGCACCGGGGCGCCGATGGGGGCTGACAGGTCGACCCCGCGGTGCCCGGAGAGCCAACGCTGGGACGGGGGAGCGAACTCGCGTTGCACGTGCACCGGCACCGGCGCCACCCAACCAGCACCGGAAGGGCCGGGGGCGGACACCGCTGGCGGTGGGGCTGGCCCCGGGGCCAGCGGCGCAGCCCCGCCGACCACCGAAGCAGCCGAAAGCATCGTGAAAGCGAACGTCAACTCCACCGGGAACATGACCCCAGCCTGGCGCTGCGGTAAGGACTGCCTCGGGGGGTGCACAGCCTAGGTGGAGCCCCTGTCTTCGGCGTGCCGGGCTGTGGACACGCAGCCGCCCCGGAATACTGGAGCCTAGGAGCCCAGCGGTGCGCCCGAAACGGTGCCCAGTCGCCGCATGGCTTCCTGCAGCACCTCATCACGCTTGCAGAACGCGAGCCGGACCAGCGGCTGCACGTACGCCTCGGGTGGCGGCAAGTGGAAGGCCGACACCGGGATCCCCACCACGCCTACCCGCTCGGCAAACTCCGGCATCTGGGCGGCCGCATCGCTCACCCCGAGCGGGCCGAAGTCGGCCAGCAGGAAATACGTGGCGGCCGGGTTGTTCGTAGCCAGGCCCAGCCCCTGCAGCGAGTCGCGCAGGAAGTCACGGCGTCGCCGTAGCCGAGAAGCGAGCTCGCTGTAAGCCTGCACCGGTTGGCGCAGGCCCTCAGCCACGGCGTACTGGAATGGCCCGCTGGCGGTGAAGGTGAGGAACTGCTTCACGGCAGTCACCGCGGCCACCGCCGCGGCCGGCCCGCTTACCCAACCGACTTTCCAGCCAGTCATCGAGAACGTCTTGCCTGCCGAGGAAACCGTCAAGGTGCGGTCTGCCACCTGCCCCAGGCAAGCCATCGGGATGTGTTCGGCCTCGTCCAGGATGAGGTGCTCGTAGACCTCGTCGGTGAGGATCCACGCGTCATGGCGTAGCGCCAGCTCGGCGATGAACTCCATCTCATCCCGGGAGAAGACCTTGCCGGTGGGGTTGTGCGGGGTGTTCAGAATCACCAGGCGAGTGCGGTCGCTGAAAATCGCAGCCAACCGCTCACGGTCGAAGTCGCCGTCCGGGAAGCTCAACGGGCAGGTGCGAAGAATCCCGCCGGCTCGTGCCGTCATCACCGGGTAGGAGTCGAAGTACGGGGCGAAGGTGACGACTTCGTCGCCGGGGGAGACCAACGCCAGGATGGCCGCAGCGACTGCCTCGGTGGCGCCGACGGTGACGAGGACTTCGCGGGCGGGGTCGAGGTCCAACCCGTAAAAACGCTGCTGATGCTCGCTGATCGCCTCGCGCAACTGCGGAATCCCCGTGCCTGGTGCGTACTGATTGTGCCCGTCACGGATCGCTTTGCAGGCGGCCTCGACCAGGGCATCGGGGCCCTGCTCATCCGGGAAACCCTGACCGAGGTTGACGGCGCCGAGCCTCGCGGCGAGCGCGCTCATCTCGGAGAAAATCGTCGTCGTGAACGGCTGCATGGCCTCGATCAGTGGCGATTGCGCTGCGTGCTCCATCACCGCAGGCTAGCGATCACACTCACGATGCGCCGCTTACCTGGTCGATTTCCCTCGGTCGGCCTAGGCGCCTAGGATGAGCACACCACCGTTGTGTCGTTGTGCCCGCATGCTTCACCGCTTCGGGTGCCGGCTCAGCAGTGGAATTCGCGCGTCTCCTACCGATACCACGGGCAAGTTCTGCTGGTGTCGGGGTGCGTTGTCCAGGTCCGGGTAGACCCGGTGGCAACGTCCGAGGCGCTAGGCGCGAGTCCCGCAACCTGCGGCCTCGTGAGAACCGGAAACGAGACGAAGGAGACACGGCATGGCCGTCGTCACCATGCGCCAGCTCCTCGAGAGCGGCGTCCACTTCGGGCACCAGACCCGTCGCTGGAACCCCAAGATGAAGCGCTTCATCATGACGGAGCGCAATGGCATCTACATCATTGACCTCCAGCAGTCGCTGACCTACATCAACGACGCGTACGAGTTCATCAAGCAGACCGTCGCCCACGGCGGCACCATCCTGTTCGTCGGCACCAAGAAGCAGGCCCAGGAGCCCGTCGCCGAGCAGGCCACGCGGGTCGGGATGCCGTACGTCAACCACCGCTGGCTCGGTGGCATGCTCACCAACTTCAACACCGTCTCCAAGCGTCTGTCGCGCTTGAAGGAGCTGGAAGAGGTCGACTTCGACGATGTGGCCGGTTCTGGCCGCACCAAGAAGGAGCTGCTCGTCCTGCGTCGCGAGAAGGACAAGCTGGAGAAGACCCTCGGTGGTATCCGCGACATGAGCAAGGTGCCTTCGGCGGTGTGGATCGTCGACACCAAGAAGGAGCACCTGGCCGTCACTGAGGCGCGCAAGCTCAAGCTGCCGGTCATCGCGATCCTGGACACCAACTGCGACCCCGACGAGGTCGACTACAAGATCCCCGGCAACGACGACGCGATCCGCTCCGTCACGCTGCTGACCCGCGTCGTTGCAGACGCTGTGGCTGAGGGCCTGATGGCGCGCAGCCAGAGCACCTCCGGTGGCGAGAACGCTGTCGACGGCGGCGCCCCGGCTGAGCCGATGGCTGAGTGGGAGCGCGAGCTCCTGGCCGGCGAGAACGCAACGGGCGACGCCCCGCTCGCGACCACGCAGGCTCCGGAGTCGGCTCAGGCTGTCGAGGCCGAGAGTGCCGAGGCACCCACGAGCGACGCCGCCCCGACGCCCGAGGCGCAGGCCCCAGCCGCTGAGGCCCCCGCTGTTGAGGCCCCCGCTGTTGAGGCCCCGGCCGCTGAAGCCGCTGTCGAAGAGGCTCCCGCTGCTGAGACCGCTCCGGTCGCCGAGGCGCAGGAAGGCTCCGACGCCTCCGCCCAGGCCTGACCTCCCCTCTACGGAAAAGAGAGATTTCATGGCGAACTACACCGCCGCTGACATCAAGGCGCTGCGCGAGCAGACCGGTGCCGGCATGCTCGATGTGAAGAAGGCACTCGACGAGGCCGATGGCGACCGCGCCAAGGCCACCGAGATCCTGCGCGTCAAGGGCCTGAAGGGTGTGACCAAGCGCGAGGGGCGTAGCGCCTCCAACGGTCTGGTCACCTCCAAGGTCGAAGACGGCGTGGGCACCCTGGTCGAGGTCAACTGCGAGACCGACTTCGTGGCCAAGGGCGATAAGTTCCAGGAGCTTGCTGCCACGGTGCTCGCCGCGGCTGTCGAGCTCAAGGCCGGTGACGCCGAGACGCTGATGTCCTCGCAGTACCAGGGCAAGGCCATCAAGGAGATCCTGGACGAGGCCAGCGCGACCATCGGTGAGAAGATCGAGGTCCGCCGGGTGGCTCGCGTTGAGGGCCCCAAGGTCGTTTCTTACCTGCACAAGACCAACCCCGACCTGCCTGCGCAGATCGGTGTGTTGTTCGCCTACGACGGTGGCGACGAGCAGGTCGGCAAGGACATCGCCATGCACATTGCGGCGTTCAGCCCGACCGTCCTCACCCGCGACGAGGTCTCGGCCGAAACGGTTGAGAACGAGCGTCGCATCGCCGAGGAGACCGCACGCGAGGAGGGCAAGCCCGAGCAGGCACTGCCCAAGATCGTCGAGGGTCGCGTGAACGGCTTCTTCGCCGAGAACGTCCTCTTGGAGCAGAAGTTCGCCAAGGACCAGAAGAAGCAGGTCAAGGCGGTTCTGTCCGAGGCTGGCGCGGAGGCCAAGGGCTACGCCCGGCTGCGCGTCGGTAGCAGCAACTGATCTGACTCAGGTCTAGCGAACCCGCCGTCCCCTGATGGGGGCGGCGGGTTCGACGCGTTCTGGGCCAGGTGTCGACCTCACCAGGGCGGGGGTTGTCAGCAGGTCGCGGGCGCCACGAGATTGTGGCGCGCTGCGCGGTTGTGGGCCCCAGGCGGCGGTACCGCGGACTGTCAGGGCGCAGTTGACCGGAGGAACCCCGGAGCCCCGGCGGATCGGCGCTGGGTACGACACCGGTGGCCCACAGGCGCGGGCTGGGCCCTGGTGAGGTCACCCGCACACGGCGCCCCCGACAGGGCACGGCCCGGCAAGCGGGCCCTGTTCAGTGCGCGCGGGCGATGATTTCGCGCGCAACGAGGTCGGGCTGTTTCTCCGGTAGCCAGTGGTCGGCCTCAATGGGCACGAAGCGGTAGTCGCCGGTGCAGTGACGGGCCGTCCGCAGGGCAGCGGCGCGGCCCAGATAGGGATCATGGCGTCCCCACACATAGGTCGTCGGCACCGTGATGTCGCCGCTGCTGGATGGCCGGGTAGCCGGGGCAGCAGGGGAGCCCTTCTTCAATCGCATCCGCGACGGCCGGTTCGGTGATGCGGCCAGCATCCCCCGATACCAGCCCACCGCACCGGTCAGTGCGCCCGGTTGCAACAAACGTTGCGCGTAGGCGTCGGCGTGCTCTGGGGGCAGCCCCAGCCGTTTCAGCGCGCCGGCGGCGACGGCCTGTCGAAGCGCCACTTCCGGCAGGACTGGAAGTTGCATCGCGAGCATGTACCAACTCTTCAACGCCTGCGTGGAGTGTCGCGCCGCCCACGCCATGGCTGCCGGGTGCGGGGTGGACAGGACCGTCAGGCTGGCCACCCGGTGCGGTTGGCGGGCAGCGGTAGCCCACGCCAGACCGCCGCCCCAATCGTGCCCGACCAGGTGCGCCTTCTCCAGGCCTGCAGCATCCAGCAGCGCCACCACATCGCCGACCAGCACTGAGAGTCGGTAGGCGGAGCGCTCGGTCGGTCGGGCGCCGGGGGAGTACCCCCGTAAGTGCGGCGCCAGCGTCCGCAGCTCGGCCGTGGCGAGGCGGGAGGTCACCTCCGACCAGGCCGTAGCGTCCTGGGGGAAGCCGTGCAGGAGCACGACGGGGGTGCCGTGCAGCGGGCCGGCGTCCAGGACATCGAACTGCAGTTTGTCGCGGGTGAACTGGCGGAGACGACTCATCCGGCCATCCTGCGCGAGAAATCCTGACAAGGCGATATTTGTCACCCTTTGTGCAGGCCGCGTTTGGGTGAGGCCGTAGGCGGTGGGACGATGAGCCGAATTCTTCAGCTGTCGCAAACCCCAGGAGGAGTACCCCGTGAGTGAGATGTCTGCGAGCACGCGCAGCTACAAGCGCGTACTGCTGAAGTTGTCGGGCGAGGCTTTCGGTGGCGGGTCCATGGGTGTCGCACCTGAGGTGGTCCGCGGTATCGCCCAGCAGATCGCGGAGGCGGTGCGCGCGGGGGTAGAGGTAGCGGTCGTCGTCGGCGGCGGCAACTTCTTCCGTGGCGCCGAACTGCAGCAGAAGGGCATGGAGCGGGCCCGTGCCGATTACATGGGCATGCTGGGCACGGTGATGAATTGCCTGGCGCTGCAGGACTTCCTCGAGAAGGAGGGCATTGACACCCGCGTCCAGACCGCCATCACGATGGGCCAGGTTGCCGAGCCCTACATCCCGCGCCGTGCCATGCGCCACCTCGACAAGGGGCGGGTCGTCATCTTCGGTGCCGGCGCCGGGATGCCGTACTTCTCCACCGACACCGTCTCGGCGCAGCGCGCGCTGGAGATCGGTTGCGACGCGGTCCTGATGAGCAAGAACGGTGTGGACGGCGTCTACGACGCTGACCCGCGCACCAACCCCGACGCGAAGAAGCTCGACCGGGTCTCCTACAGCCAAGCACTGTCCGAGGGGCTCAAGGTCGTGGACGCCGCCGCGTTCAGCCTGTGCATGGAGAACGGCCTGCCGATGGTCGTCTTCGCCATGCAAGGTGACTCCACCATCTCCCGCGCGCTGCGCGGGGAACTGCTCGGCACTGAGGTCTTCTCCGACTGAGCAGAACCCGGCGCCTGGGCGGGGCGGCCCGTGGGTAGCGGGTAGTGCCCCCCCGGCGTCCAGGTGCGCGGCGCGTCTGGGGTTTGTGGCGTGGCAGGAGGTCTCCCGTGGGCAGGCTGAGGCGTGGTTTTCGCAGTTGCCGACAGCTCCCTCGGGTGAGGTCTTGGGGGCGAAGGCCCGCGAGGACGGGTTGCCTGGGTGGGACTTGACCGTGTCGGCGCCGAAGGCGGCGTCGTTGCTGCGGGCGTCGGGGAATCGCAGGCCGAGCACGAGGCCGCGACGCAGGCGCGCGTGGTGGGTCGTGGTGGGCAGGTCACGGGGAGAAGGCGCGGTCGCCAGAGCCGACAACAAGGCATTGCGCGGCAGCCGTGGCGCTGGTGAACAGATGAGACGATCGTCTGAGAACATAGGGTCCACCCGCACGGGTACCCGCACGCAGCCGCCGGCCATCAGGCGCAGGCTGTAGCCATACGACGACGGTGAAAGGCAATCGCCATGTTGGACGAGACGCTGTTCGAGGCCGAAGAGAAAATGGAAAAGGCCATTGAGGTGGCCAAGGAGGACTTTGCCTCCATTCGCACCGGCCGCGCGAACGCCGCGATGTTCAGCAAGCTGCTCGTCGACTACTACGGTGCGCCGACCCCGCTGCAGCAGTTGGCCTCGTTCCAGACCCCTGAAGCCCGCACCATGCTCATCACGCCCTTCGACAAGGGGTCGATGGCCGAGATCGAGAAGTCCATCCGCGACTCCGACCTGGGCGTGAACCCCAGCAACGACGGGCACGCCATCCGGTGCATCCTGCCCGAGCTGACCCAGGACCGCCGCAAGGACTACATCAAGATGGCGCACCGCAAGGGCGAGGACGCCAAGATCTCCCTGCGCAACATCCGCCGCAGCGCCAAGGACCAGATCGACAAGGCGGTCAAGGACGGTGGCGTCGGCGAGGATGAGGGCGCTCGCGCCGAGAAGGAACTCGAGGCCCTGACCAAGAAGCACGTCGAGCTGGTGGACGAGTTGCTCAAGGGCAAGGAAGCCGAGCTCCTGCAGGTGTGAGCCACGCCCCCGCACGAAGGAGCCGCGCGTGACCTCGACGAGCGTGCCGACAACAAAACCGCCGGGCAAAGCTGGGCGTAACCTCCCACTGGCTATTGGAGTGGGGGTCGGTCTGGGCGGGCTGGTCCTGGCCAGCCTGTTGATCGTCCCCTGGGGGTGGGTGGCCCTGGTTGTGCCCGCCCTGCTGCTGGGGGTGTGGGAGCTCTCGCGGGGGTTCGCCGCCGGGCGGTTCCGGGTGCCGCTGACGCCGGTGATGGTCGGCACCGTCGCGATGCTGGTCGGCGCCTATCTGGGCGGTCCGACCACGCTGATGCTCGCTTTCGGTGCCACCTTGCTCGGGATCGTCCTGTGGCGCAGCGTGGCCGGGATAGACGGTGCAGCCCGGGACATCACCGCCGGAGTGTTCGTCGCCGCTTACGCACCGTTCCTGGCCGCGTTCTCCTGCCTGATGCTGGGCAACCCGGACGGTTCCCGGCGGGTGATCGTGTTCATCCTGGTCACCGTCTGCAGCGACATCGGCGGCTACGCGGTAGGCGTGCTCGCCGGTAAGCACCCGATGGCACCCTCGGTGAGCCCGAAGAAGTCCTGGGAGGGCTTCGCCGGCTCAGCAGCGACTTGTCTACTGGCGGGTGCGATCAGCGTCCCGATGCTGCTTGACGGTTCGGTCTGGGCCGGGGTGGCGCTCGGCCTCAGTTGCGTGGTGCTGGGGACGCTGGGTGACCTCACCGAGTCGATGCTCAAGCGGGACCTGGGCATCAAAGACATGGGTCATTTCCTGCCCGGTCACGGCGGCCTGATGGATCGGATTGATTCGCTGCTGGTGTCGGCGCCGGGCGCCTGGTGGCTGCTGATGATCCTGGTGCCGGTCGCCGCCTGACTCCCCGGTCGCTCGCGGCCGTGGCGTTGGCAGTGCGGGACCGGGTGGAGCGCGGGACAGCGCGTCATATGGCTCTGGTCAAGCACCACGGCGTTGTGCGGGAGAATGGGAAGTGATGAGCACTTCTGGAACACCTCTTCGTCTGCAGCGCCGCCGTCCAGGCCCGGGTCAGGTGACCTTCTCCGCGCCCGGCAACCCGATGCCGCCGACCCACCTGGCCGACCTCGACATGGCTGGTCGTACGGCCGCTTTGGAGGCACTCGGGCACAAGAAATTCCGGGCGCGTCAGCTGTCCACACACTATTTCGAGCATCTGAGCAGCGACCCCGAGCAGATGACCGACCTGCCCAAGGCGGTGCGTGGCGAGCTGGTCGAGGCGATGCTGCCGCCGCTGCTGACCGGCGTGCGGCATCTGCGTGCCGACGCAGGGGCGACCGTGAAATCGGTCTGGCGTCTGCATGACGGCGCGCTGGTTGAGTCGGTACTGATGCGCTATCCGCGCCGCGCGACGGTCTGCATCTCCAGCCAAGCCGGGTGCGGGATGAACTGCCCGTTCTGTGCGACCGGGCAGGAAGGGTTCACCCGTAACCTGTCCACCGCCGAGATGGTCGAACAGGTCGTGGCGGCCTCCCGGATGCTGCGAGACGGCCAGGTCGACCAAGCGGCCGCCGGTAGCGACGTCGGCGCTTTCGACAGCCCCGACGAGGAACCGGCCCCCACCGGCCCGACCCGGGTCAGCAACGTTGTCTTCATGGGGATGGGGGAGGCCCTGGTCAACTACCGGCGCGCGGTGGAGGCCATCCGACGGATGGTGGCGCCCGCTCCGGAAGGCCTGGGCATGTCGGCGCGCGGCATCACGATGTCGACCGTGGGCCTGGTTCCGGGTATCGACCGGCTGGCAGCCGAGGGGATCCCGGTCACCCTGGCGTTGAGCCTGCACGCTCCCGATGACGAACTACGGGACGAACTGATCCCGATCAACAACCGCTACAAGGTCGACGAGGCGTTGGACGCGGCTCGCCGGTACTTCGATGCCACCGGTCGCCGTGTCTCCATCGAGTACGCCCTGATCCGCGACATCAACGACCAGGCTTTCCGGGCCGATCTGCTCGGCAAGGCGCTGAGCGCTCGCGGCGCCGGCTGGGTGCATGTCAACCCGATCCCGCTCAACCCGACCCCGGGCAGCAAATGGACCGCATCCCGCCCCGGGGTTATGCAGCAGTTCGTCGAACGGCTACGGGCGCATGGCATCCCGACAACGGTCCGCGATACCCGCGGTTCGGACATCGATGGAGCGTGCGGGCAACTCGCAGCCGCCACCTCGGGGGAGCAGCCGGCCTCAGGCGCCTAGCGCCACCGCTGCCTCTTCCAACCCGTCCACGAGCCGCACGGCCCGCCCGAGTGCGCGCTCGTGGCCGAGGGCTTCCAACGCCTGCCACACCGGCACGGTCTGGGTCCAGTGTTCGCGGCCGACGAGCACCAGCGCGGGCACATCGTCGGCGTCGCTGTAGTAACGCGGGGTGACAGCCTGAAAGATCTCTTGCACCGTTCCGGCCGCTCCGGGCAGGACGACCACACCGGCGCTGGATCTGGCGAGCAAGCCGTCTTCGCGCAGCGCGTTGGAGAAGAACTTGGCGATGGCGTTGCAGAACACGTTCGGGGGTTCATGCCCGTAGAACCAGGTCGGGATGCCGACGCTGCGATCTTCGGCCGCCCCCGACTGCAGCAGCCGTTCTCGCGCTGCCAGGGCCACCACTACCCAGTCATCGATGCTGGGTTCGAAACCGGGTACGGCGGCCAGCTGCGCGAGCGCGGAGTCCAGATCTTGCGGCGTGCCGGCGAACGCGCCGAGGTTGGCGGCCTCCATCGCACCAGGACCGCCGCCGGTGGCCACCACGAGCCCGTGGCGGGCCAGCCGGTGCGCCAGGTGGGCCGCTTGGGCGTAGTCCCGGCTGCCGCGGCGCAGTGCGTGCCCGCCCATCACGCCCACCACCGGGGCCCCGGCGATCCACTCATCCAGGGCGTCGGTGATCGAGACGTCATGGGCGGCTTGCAGCAGCGAGATGTAGGCGTCATGAGCGTTGTCGGCTGCCCTGCTCCATGCGTAGGCCTGACCGTCGATGGTCGCGGCGTACCCCTTCTCGATGGGGTCGTAGAGCTCTTCGGGGGTGTAGAGCGACTCCCGGTAGGGATTGACCGGGGCGTGCGGGGCGGCCGGGAAGACGAGGGCGCGGTGCGAAGTGAGGTGTGCGGCCAACCGGTGGCTGAGCGATCCGCCCAGCACGATGAGGCCCTCGAGGTCGTCGCGGGCCAGCAGCGCCTCTTCGAACGCACCCAGATCCAGGTTCTGGAAGCGGGCGCCAGCCAGCGAGGCGCCGGCTTCCAGACGTGCGCGAAGTTGCTCGGGAGCCTCGATCTCCATCGCTCAATGATGCCGTGTCCCGGCTGCGACGGGAACGTCATCCATTCGTGACCGTGGTGGGTGCCCGTCCTGGTTTCCAAAGCGCAGGTACAGGCGGACCATAGTTTTTGTAGGGACGAGGCCCGATCGGGGGAGGTCTCGCAAGGGAGGGAAAAACATGTCTGGGTTGAGGCGCCGATCAGCGGCAGCTACCGCCACTGTTCTGCTTGCGGTGGGCGTTCTGCCCGGCGTTTCGCACGCGGCAGCGGCGCCTTCGCCCACATCGCAGCGCGCCACCGCGGTGCCACAGCCAGTCTCGGCCAAGCGGCCTACCTCGTCGCCGGTGACGCCGCATCGGGTGACCAAGCGTCCGGTGAAGGTGTCGGCGACCACTCTGCGCAGCATCACCCGCGCCATTACCACCAGCGAGGAGACCTCCCTGGTGCCGGCCAATGCCTACCGAGTGCGGGGCGTCCGCCTGGCCGGAGCTGACTGGGCCCGCGCCACGTTGGTGCCCAGTTCCACCGCCGAACTCGATCCGGCCACCGTCGTTCTGCACCGCACTGGGCGCCCGGCGCGCTGGCAGGTCGCGGACCTCGGCACCGACGGGGTCGGCTGCGATATTGCACCACCCTCCGTCCTGCGCTCGTTGCGACTGAGCTGCCAGTGACGCATTGACCCGCCGCCCCAGCCGTTTTAACGGCCGGAAGGCGGCCATTCGGGCCGAGGCCCGGATGGACCTCGGGGTTGCCGGCGCGGGTACAGGGGCCCGCGCCGGCTCCCGGGGCGACCGCTCGGTGGTCTGTTTCGCCCTTCTGCAAGGCTGAGGGGGCCGCAACCCTCCACAGCGGACCTTGTGGGCGTCAAGATAGGCACTATGAGCAATGGCGCCTACCGCGAAGTCCACGACCGCAGCAGTAACGATCCAGCGGCCTTCTGGGCCGACGTCGCGAGCGGCGTCGACTGGATTCACCCACCTACCACCACCTTGGACGACTCCCGTCCGCCGTTCTATCGGTGGTACGCCGATGGAACGATGAACACCTGCTTCAACGCCCTGGATCGGCACGTGGCTGCCGGGCGAGGTGAGCAGGCTGCTGTTCACTACGAGAGCCCAGTCACGGGTGCCTCGCGCAGCTACACCTATGCGCAGATGCTGGAGCTGGTCTCCCGCTTTGCGGGTGTGCTGCGCTCGCTGGGCGTGCAGAAGGGTGACCGGGTCGTCATCTACATGCCGATGGTGCCCGAAGCGCTCATCGCCATGCTGGCCACCGCTCGGCTCGGCGCGATCCACTCCGTGGTGTTCGGGGGGTTCGCCCCAGCCGAGCTCGCCGCCCGCATCGAAGACGCTGCGCCCAAGGTCATCGTCGCGGCCTCGTGCGGTATCGAGCCTTCGCGCACCATCCCGTACAAGCCGTTCCTGGACCAGGCGATCTCACGTTCGAGCCACAAGCCGGATCGCTGCGTCATCCTGCAGCGCGAGCAAGTCACCGCCGAGATGGGCGAGAACGACCTCGACTGGGACGAGGTCATGAAACCCGGCGTGGTCGAGCCTGCCGAGTGCGTCGAGGTCAAGGCCACCGACCCGCTGTACGTGCTCTACACCTCCGGCACCACGGGTAAGCCCAAGGGCATCGTTCGGGACAACGGCGGACACGCCGTCGCCCTGACCTGGTCGATGAAGAACCTGTACGGGATCGAGCCGGGCGAGGTGTTCTGGGCTGCCAGCGACGTCGGTTGGGTGGTGGGCCACTCCTACATCGTGTACGCGCCGCTGCTGGCCGGTGCGACGACCATCGTGTACGAGGGCAAGCCGATCGGCACCCCGGACGCGGGCGCGTTCTGGCGCGTCGTGGAGAAATACAAGGTCGCTTCACTGTTCACGGCGCCGACGGCGATCCGGGCCATCAAGAAGGAAGACCCGGAAGCGGCCGAGGTCGCCAAGTACGACATTTCCAGCATGCGCCGGCTCTTCCTGGCCGGTGAGCGCCTGGACCCGGAGACCTACAAGTGGGCCACCGAGAAGCTGGGCATCCCGGTGATCGACAACTGGTGGCAGACCGAGACGGGCTGGCCGATTGCGACGAACCCGGTCGGGATCGAGGAACTGCCGATCAAGCCGGGCTCGCCGAGCGTGCCGACGCCGGGCTATGACGTGCAGATCCTGGACGACCAGGGCAACCAGGTCCCGGCAGGTACCGAGGGCTCGATCGCGATCAAGCTGCCGATGCCGCCCGGCACCCTGCCGACGCTGTGGGGCGACGACGACCGGTACGTCAGCTCCTACCTGTCGGCCTTTGAGGGCTACTACCTCACCGGCGACGGTGGTTACATCGACGAGGACGGCTACGTCTACGTGATGGGTCGCACCGACGACGTGCTCAACGTCGCCGGTCACCGCCTCTCCACCGGTTCCATCGAGGCTGCCCTGGCCGGGCACCCCTCCGTGGCAGAGTGCGCGGTCATCGGTGTCGCCGACCAGATGAAGGGCCAGATCCCGCGGGCGCTCGTCGTGCTCAAATCCGGGATCGACGTCTCGGACGAGGCTGCGGCCGAGACACTGCGCAAGGAACTCGTCGAGCGGGTGCGTAACGAGGTGGGCGCGGTCGCGGCCCTCAAACTCGTCGACGTCGTGGTCGCCCTGCCCAAGACCCGCTCGGGCAAGATCCTGCGCAAGACCATGCGGCAGATGGCCGACGGCCAAGAAGCCCAGGTGCCCAGCACCATTGAGGACCCCTCGGTGCTGGACTCGCTGCGCTCGGTGCTGCGTAAGGAGTGATTGCGGGCGCGCCCTGACCGGCCCGCGCGTACAGATCAGCAGGGGTCGTCCACGGTGGTGGACGACCCCTGCTGGTCGTGTCCGGGTCCCGCACGCAACGTGCTCGTGGGGAGTCCCTTGGCGTTGTCTCAGGCGCGGATGGCGTCGATGACCTTGATGCGGGTGGCGATGAGCGCCGGAATGATCCCGGCGAGGGCCCCCACGATGGTGGCGGCAGCCAACCCGATCAGCACCGCCGATATCGGGAACGGAGGCAGGTCTATCAGGCCGATGTCGCGGAAGAGCCCAGTGACGAACGGGGAGCGGACCAGCGCGATGGCGGCGGTGACACCGATCGCCCCGGCCAGCACGGTCGCCACCACCGACTCCATCAACACCCCGACGAAGATCCGCAGACCTGTGGCGCCGTAGGAGCGACGGATGCCGATCTCGCGCATCCGGTAGCGCACCGTCACCAAAGAGATGTTGACCAGGCCTAGGGCACCGAGCAGGAGCAGCGCTGCGGCGACCCCGACAAGCCCGTACTCCATCTGGCGAAAGCCCATCTCGTCGAGGTTCGTGCTGTTAGTGAAGGTGTCGAACGGGCCGCCGGGGACGTCGCGTAGCAGGGTGGCTAGGCGCGCCTGCACGGGTTCAACCGACTCTGGCGGAACCCAGGCGTAGTAGCTCCTGCTGATCACGTTCTCGGTCACGCTTGCCGGAAACTGCGCCAACGCTTCCACCGGTAGATAGGCGAGCAGACGTTCCTCGCCTGGCTCGGCGGGCAACACACCGATGACGCTGAACTGCACGGCCGCCTCACGGTTCGGGCCGTAGGCGCTCAGGTGTGCCGTGCCGAGCGGGGGGCGCCCGATCTTGTCGTAGAGGCGCTCGTTGACGACGGCGACCGGTGATAGCCGCACCTGATCGTTCTTGTCCAGCCAGCGGCCCTGGTCGACCCGGATTCGAAACATGTCGCCGTAGGCGGGGTCCACGGCCTTCACGTCCGCCTGGAAGACCCCGCGCCCGGTCTGCACCCCCAACTGGGTATCCATACTGCGGGAGCGGTGTTCGACGCCGAGACGGTCCAAGGCCTCAAGCACATGAGCATCGCTGGCCCCGCTCGAGGACGCCCCCATCCCCTGAATGACGAGCGTGGCCTCGCGCCCGGAGATACGTTCGAACGACTGCTGCATGGAGTTGCGGAGCATTTCTCCGGCGCCCAACACGGTGGTCATCGCGAAGACCGACACGGCTACGCCGATGAGGGAGAGCAGCACTCGCCCCTTGTTGACCCGCAGTTCACCGTAGGCCTCAACGATCGAAGCGAGAATACCGATCATGGCGCGTCCGCCGAATCGTCGTGGCCGCAAGCCAACGAGCCGGCTGGTGCTGGCGTGGTGACGGCCGCACGGCTGGCCCGGATGCCGTGTGTTCCAGCCAGGCTGGCGTCGATGTGCTGCTGCTCGACGTCGTGCAGGACCCCTTCGTCCAGCAGGTAGGAGCGCTGCGAGAGCGCCGCCACTTGGAGGTCGTGGGTGATGGTGACTAGAGCCGCGTCAGACTCGCGGGCGATCTCGTCCAGCAAAGCCATCACGGCTTCGCCGGTGGTGACGTCCAGTGCACCGGTCGGTTCGTCGGCCAGGATCAGCGTGGGACGCCGCACCAGCGCCCGGGCCACCGCCACCCGTTGCTGTTCGCCGCCGGAGAGGCGGTTGGGCTTCTGCTGCGCGCGCTGGGCCAACCCCACCCGCTCCAGCATCTCCATCGCCAGCCGCTCGCGGTTCAGGAACTGCCGGGCGTTGCCGTACAGCAGCGGCATCATGACGTTCTCCACAGCGGTGCGGCCCTCCAGGAGGTTGAACTGTTGGAAGACGAAGCCGACGGTGCGCCCGCGTAGGCGGGCCCGGCGGTTGTCGCTCATCTGGGAGACATCCTCGCCGTGCAGCAGCAGTTCGCCGCTGGTCTGCCGGTCGATGAGCCCGAGCAGATTCATCAGGGTGGTCTTGCCCGAGCCGGAGCGACCCACCACGGCCACGTGATCCCCGGGGTAGACGTCCAGGTCGATGCCGCGCAGGATGTGCAGCATGTCGCGGCTGGGCAGGCGCACTGATCTGGTGACGGCGCGCATCTGCAGCAACGGCGCTGGGTCGAGGGTGCTCACCAGCCCGTGCCGCCGTTCATTCCGCCGCCCATCGGGTCCTCCGGACTGTCGATGCCAGGGACGAACTGCAGGACCTTCTGGCCGGCTTTGAGCCCCTTGACGACCTGCACGGTGTCCTTCCCGCGCAGACCGAGGGTGACCGGGTGGGCGGTGGGCTCCCCACCCACCGGGTCCAGCAGGAACACCGAGCCCTGATCCCCGACGCCCTGCACCGCGGTGGTGGGCAGAGTGAGCACACCCTTGGCGCTGCCGAGGTCGACCTTGACCTTGACGCTGAGGCCTGGCACCACCTTGGCCGAGGAAGGCATCGGGCAGAGCAGGTGGGCGCTGGAGGTCGCCGGCGCGTCGCCACCCATCCCGGGCATGCCCATCTGCTCCACCGGATTCATGGGATCGGCGGCGGGGGCGTTAGCGGCGGTCTCGTCCTCTTCGACCTTGGGTGAGTCACAGGGGACGGGTGCTGTACTGGTGGGCAGTTCGGCGCTGGCCGCGACGTCACGGTCCAGGAGCTGCAGGTGTTGCTGCGGGGTGAGCGCTGCGGTGCTGGAGTACGTACCGGGGGACAACGTGGCGACGTTGGCACCGACCTCCACGGTCTGCCCGTTGACAGCGCTCAGCGCGCGCACCGTGCCCGAGCGCGGGGCGTACAGCGTGTGATACGTGAACTCCGGCTTGGGTTGTACCGGCGCGGCGGGGGCGGCGGCCGGATCGGAACCGGCCGGTTCAGCCGGGGGAGCGAGCATCGATTCTTTGGGGGCGCGCACCTGCAGAATCGGGTCGCCCTTACTGATGGTGTCGCCGTTTGCCACCCAGATCTTGTTGACCTCACCCGCATGGGTGGCCGCCACCGTGGCTCCGGGGTCGGCTTGAACGGTGGCGGGCAACTCCAGCGTGGAGGTGATGTCGCCCTTGGCGACCGCCACCGCGGCGAACTCGTCGAAGTCGGCGCTCGGCGCTGCGCCGTCGTTTCCCCCAGCTTCGCTCGTCGGGCCGAAGAAGGCCATCTTGGCCAGCGACGCCGCGATCACCGCGACCAGGACCATCCAGACGATGGGAAACACGTAGCGACGTATGGCGTCCACCCGAACCTCAGTTCCTCGTGATGACAACCCAGGCGGAACTCGCCCGGCAGACACGCGCAGCGGCGACCGCGCCGCACCCGGGGGACGGCGCGCCAGTTAGCGACTCCGCAGCAAGTCTGCCGTCGATTGCTTTGCGGCACATGCCCCGACAGGGTGATTTTCGGAGCAACTTCGTGCGACTTCAGGATGATGCCCGGGTCGTTCGCCGGAGACGCCGTGCAGAAGGTCCACCTTCGAGCTGCCAGGGCCGGCCGCGGCATGGAACAGGCCGGGACCGCAGGGGCCCCGGCCTGTTCCGGGTATGCATTGCGGGCCGTCGTCTCAGGTGCCGTGACGACAGGTCCCGATCATGCCGCTCAGATTTCGACGCGCGCGATTCCCGAGCGGAAGAACTTCGGGTAGCGGACCCGCATCAGCAGCATCGTCGCCACGCCGAGCGCCATCACCGCGACACCGAGAACGAACACCAGGCCCAGCCCGAACAGGGACGAGCCGGAGCCGTAGTTCGGGTCCATGCTGTCGATCGAGGTCGTCACGAAGAACATCAGCAGCAACACCCCGCCCAGCAACGGGCAGATGAGCTGGGTGCAGGCGTGCCGCCAGGACTGAAACGATGTCCGGCGGAAGTACCAGACGCAGGCCAGCGCGGTGACTCCGTAGTAGAAGCAGACCATCATGCCGAGCGCTGTGATGGTGTCCCAGAGCACGGCCTCGCTGATCGCCCGCATGATCGCGTAGAAGCCGAAGGAGATCCCCGCCGAGACGAAAGTGGCGTAGGCGGGGGATTGGAACCGAGGACTGATGCTCGCGAAGCGCGCAGGCAGCGCGCCGTAGTACCCCATCGCCAGCAAGGTGCGGGCGGGGGAGACGAACGTGGACTGCAGCGATGCCGTCGAACTGGCCAGAACCGCCAGCGACATGAAGATCGCCGCCGGGCCCATGACCGGACCGGCCAAGGTTGCCAGGATGTTCTCCTGGATGCTTTCGTTGCCCAAGCCCAACTCGCCGCTACCGGTACCGGCGAACGCCAACGTTGCGGTGGCCACGATGAGATACAGCACGACGATGACGCCGATCGTCCCGGTGGCAGCTCGCCCGGGAGTCACCGTGGCCTCCGTCGACTCTTCGCTCATCGTCAGGACGACATCCCAACCCCAATAGATGAAGACCGACAGCGAGACTCCGGCCGCGAAGGCCGACATCGAGGGCACTCCCAGCGGGTTGAACCACTCCAGAGACGGCACGTGGGCATCGAAGGCGGTGCCGTTGCGCACGTGCGACAGCGCGCTGATAGCGAACCAGAGCAGCACGACGACCTGGAACGTGACGAGCCCGTACTGCAGCGACTTCGTGGCCTCGATACCGCGATAGGAGATGTAGCAAGCGGCGGCCATGAACACGAAGCAGGTGCCGATGTTGACCGGCACGTTACGGGCCAGCTCGGCCAGTTCGGGGCGGCCGCTGAGCTGGGCCAGCGCCAGGTAGAAGAAGTCGACGGCGATTCCCGCCAGGTTCGACAGCACCAGCACAGTGGCGGCCAGTAGACCCCAACCGCCCATCCAGCCGACCCACGGACCGAAGGCGCGCGTCGCCCACGTGAACGTGGTACCGCTGTCCGGCATGGCCTTGTTCAGCTCGCGGTACCCGATCGCCACCAGCAGCATCGGGATGAACCCGACGAGCAGGATGGCCGGCATGTGATCGCCGACGACCGAGGCCGTCGGACCGAGCGCCCCGCTGAGGGTGTAGGCCGGGGCGATGCAGGAGATGCCGATGAAGACCGCCGCGACAAGGCCGACGCTGTTGCCGGAGAGCCCCTTGCTCGTGGTGTTGTCCTCAGACTCGGTGCTCACGTGGGCGGCTGTGCTCATAGGGTCGCCTCATGCCCGGGGTAGGAGAGGCGCTCGCCGCGGGGGATGACCACGACCGGGACCTGCAGTTCGCGCAACATCCGGCTCGCGGTCGAACCCAGGAAGATCCTGCGGTGCTCTGCCATCCGGCTGGAGCCCACGAGCAGGATCGCGTTGTCCTTCCAGGAGGCGCTGCGCACCGCTGCCGGGACGTCGGATCCCGAGGCGATGTCGATCTCGACCGAGGGGGGCTGGCCGTATTGCGCCACAGCGCGTTCCAGCAGCGTGCGGATCGTGTCCTGGGTGGCTTCCCGCTCAGCGGCTGCGGCCTCGGGATCTGCCTGGGCGCTGGTGTCGACGAGGGTGAGCAGGCGCACCGGCAGCGAACGTCGCACGGCGACCTCCACCGCTTCGCTGACCACCTGCTGGGCACCCTCCCTGGTTCCGACTGCGACATCGATGTGGCCGATGGGACCTGCAGCGGTGTAACCCCGAGGAGCTAGGGCAACCGGGACGCTGGAGGAGTGCACCAGGGTCGTTCCGACCGTGCCCAAGGCGTGCTTACGGATGCGGCTGGCGCTGCTGCCGCCGACGATGATCAGCCCACATCCCAACGCCTGGGCGGCGTCTTCGATACCGGCAGCGACGGAAGCCGCGAACCGCACCTGGGTTCGGGTGGTGATCTCCTTCGGAACCTCGGCGGCGGCCTCCTGCAGCCATTCCGTCATCTGCTTGGCCAGGATGACCTCGGTGTGGCCCACCGGTGGGTAAGCGGGTGCATACGGGTCGTGGCGGCGCACGATGGTTACCAGTTCCAGTTCGGCACCGAACGCCTGCGCGAGGGCGATCCCCAAACGCAGGGCGTCCCGGCCGCGGTCGTGAGCGGTGTAGGCGACGAGGTATTTCATGAGGAAGCTCCGTCCGAGTCGAGGATGGCCTGCGCGGTGCGCCGACCCATCCGGATTGCGCCGTCGACGTGCTGGTAGCCCTCGGCTGCCAGGTCCGAGGAGGCGAAGTACATCGGCCCGACAGGTTTGCGCATGTCAGCGCCGTAGCGGTGCAGTCCGCCGAGGTCGAAACTCGTGGCGTACGCGCCGCGGGTCCATTCTTCGCTTCCCCAGTCCGATTCGTAGTAGACCACCGGATTCAATGCTTCGGGGCCGAGATAGGCCGCGATAGAGGACAAGATCGCTTCGCGGCGCTGCTGGGCGTCCATGCTGAACGCCTCGTCGGCGCGTTCGTCTGGCACGAAGGCGACCAGGGTGCCGCGCTCGTCCTCGTGGTTGCTGTTGTCGTACACCTCCTGCACGAGTTGGGTGCAGCCGAAGCCGGTCCCGGACAGTCCTGCCTCGCGCCAGAACGGACGCTCGTAGACCGCATGCACCTTGATGACCAGACCGAACGACTGATGCTGATGCATCTGGTGCTGGCGGCGCGGCAACGGCGGCTCGTAGGAGATGCGCGAGTACAGGTTCGGTGGGATGGCCAGGATGACGTGGCGGGCCTGCACACTCACCGGGCCGTCCGGGCCGTCGGCTACGACCTCGACCCGAGCCGGCGAGTCCTGCCCGTCGCCGCTGTCGCCTTCACGCCAGCTCACAGTCCGCACGGGGTGACTGAGCAACACCTCATCCCCGAGTCGCTGCGCCAGTCGTTCGCTGACCTGCTGCATGCCGCCGACGACGCGGCGGTCCAGGATGAAGTCCTCATCGACAAGGTGGGAGAACGAACCCGCCGAGGCTGCCATGAGCACGGCCTGCAACGCCGAGAAGGCGTGTGCGGGTTTGGTCAACATGCCGCCGGCGATGAAGAAGCCGATGTTGCGGCAGGCTTCCTCATCCTCGCAGCGCGAGCGCAGCCAGTCGGCGAAGGAGACGGTGTCCAGCTCGCGAGCGCGCGGGTGCGCCCACGGCTCCTCGGGGCCGATTTGGGCGGCGAGTTCATCGAGCTCGGCGATCAGGGTGTTCATCGCCTCCACCGTGGCGGGGCTGCAGGGGAAGTCCTCGCCGCTGAAGCGCGTCGCGGTGCCGTTGGGGTCGATGTATACCGACTCGCCCTCGCGGTAGCGGGTGAATGTGGACAACCCGAGCTCGTCGATGAGTTGCAACAACTCGGTCTGGTCGGGGGAGACCCACTGCCCGCCGATTTCGAGCATGGCGCCATCGATGTGAGAGGTCCAGGTCCGTCCGCCGACCCGATCGCGTGCCTCCAGCACGACGACGCTGCGGCCGGCTTCCCGCAGCCGGTTCGCGGCGCTGAGACCGCACGCTCCGGCTCCGACGATGACGGTGTCACGGTGAAGGGTGTTCATGGTGCTCCTTGAGGGTTGTACGTCGCGTTCTTGCACAGAACGCGACAAGGTTGCGGTTGGGTGCGCGCGAAGGTCCGGTGGTGGAGCGCGCGGTCACGCCCAGTGGGCAAGAGGGCTGCACTGTTCAGGTGAACTGGTCAGCTCCAGGGGGGCGACCCGCCTCAGAGCAGGTGCTCAGCTCGGGTGAGGACATCACGCAGGATGCTCTCGATCTCGTCGAATTCGGCCTGGCCGATGATGAGCGGAGGGGCGAGTTGGATGACCGGGTCGCCTCGGTCGTCGGCCCGGCAATACAGTCCTGCCTCCATGAGCGCCCCGGAGAGGAATCCGCGCAGGAGTCGCTCAGACTCATCCTCATCGAAGGTCTCCCGCGTGGCTTTGTCCTTGACGAGTTCCAGGCCGTAGAAGTAACCGGCGCCGCGCACGTCGCCGACCAGTGGCAGGTCGCTCAGGCGCTCCAGGGTGGCTCGGAACAGGGGAGCGTTCTGATGGACATGTTCCACCAGGCCTTCCCGCTCGAAGATGTCCAGGTTGGCCATCGCCACCGCAGCCGAGACGGGATGTCCACCGAAGGTGTAGCCGTGCGGGAAGGTTGTCATGCCGCTGCGGAACGGCTCGAAGAGCCGCTCGCTGGCGATCATCGCCCCGAGGGGGGCATACCCGCTGGTCATCCCCTTGGCGCAGGTGATGATGTCGGGCACGTAGCCGAAGTCCTGGCAGGCGAAGATCTCACCGATGCGCCCGAAGGCGCAGATAACCTCATCTGATACCAGGAGCACGTCGTACTCGTCGCAGATCTCACGGACCCGCTCGAAATAGCCGGGCGGGGGAGGGAAGCAGCCCCCGGAGTTCTGCACCGGCTCCAGGAAAACCGCGGCGACCGTATCCGGCCCCTCGAACTCGATCGCCTCGGCGATGCGCTCGGCTGCCCAGCGGCCGAACTTCTTCTCGTCTTCCCGTAGCTCTTCAGGGGCTCGGTACAGGTTGGTGTTCGGCACCTTGAACGCGCCGGGAACCAGCGGCTCGAACGGGGCGCGAGCGAAGGGGATTCCGGTGATCGCCAACGCGCCCTGGGGCGTGCCGTGGTAGGCGACGGCGCGGCTGATGACCTTGTGCTTGGTCGGTTTTCCGATGAGCTTGTAGTACTGCTTGGCCAGTTTCCACGCCGACTCGACGGCTTCGCCGCCCCCGGTGGTGAAGAAAACCCGGTTGAGGTCGCCGGGGGCGTGCGAGGCCAACCGCTCTGCCAGTTCGATGGCCTGGGGGTGGGCGTAGGACCACAGCGGGAAGTAGGCCAGCTGCTCCATCTGCCGTGCAGCGGCCTCGGCCAGTTCGGCGCGGCCGTGACCTACTTGCACGGTGAACAGGCCGGCAAGCCCGTCCAGATAGCGCCGCCCTGCGTCGTCGTAGATGTAGGCACCTTCACCGCGGACGATCACCGGAGGTTGCGAGGCTGCTGCCCCCGTCCCGTCCCCGGGCTCGTAGGTGGAGTGGCGGGTGAAATGCATCCAGAGGTTGTCTCGCGCAGCCTCGGCATAGGGCGTCCCGGCGCGCGTGCGGCGCTCGCAACCGGTGGGCGGGGTGCTTGTCGTGGTCATCGAGTTCCCCAGTCGTAGTGCTGTTTGTGGAGTTTGAGGTAGACGAAGGTCTCGGTGGCGGCAACGCCGGGAATCATCCGAATCCGCCGGCTGAGGACTTCGAGTAGCTGGTCGTCGTCCTCACAGATCACTTCCGCCAGGACGTCGACGCTGCCGGCTGTGGCCACGACGTACGAGACTTCGGGCATCGAAGCGAGCGCGTTGGCCACCGGTTCGAGTTCACCCATGACCTTGACCGCCACCATCGCCTGGCGCCGAAAACCCACCTGGAGGGGGTCGGTGACCGCCACGATCTGCATGACTTCGGAGTCCAGGAGGCGTTGCACGCGGCCGCGAACGGCGGCCTCGGACAACCCGACCTCGCGCGCGATCGCCGCGTAGGAGACGCGTCCATCCTGTTGCAGCCGCTCGATGATTCTGCGACTGATCGCATCCAGGCCAGAGACGGAAGCACGGTGCTCTTCGGGTGGTTCCTCGCTCTGCATGGCGTGAGGTTGCCACGGAATCAGGGATCAGGCAAGGGTTCAGCAGTGCTTTCAGTGGTTTGGGCGCCTCTGAGGCCAGCAATCCGTTGATCTGTTTCCGTTGACCTATTGAAACCGTCGGATGCTCGCTACAGTGACACCACCCAGGCCCGCTTGGTGTGGGCTGTGTTGCTCTGACCCTGATCGACATCCCGTTCCCGGGTGGATCGAAGGAGTTCTCGATGACCGAAACACCACGAAACCTGCGCAACTTCATCGACGGAGAGTTCGTCGAGGCCGACAGCGACGAGCGCTTCGATGTGGTCAGCCCGGTGACGGGGCAGGTCGTGGCGTCTTCGCCTCGCTCCAGCGCTGCTGACGTCGACCGGGCCTACACCGCCGCCGCCCGCGCCTTCGAGTCCTGGGGGGAGACCACCCCGGGGCAACGGCAGAGCGCGCTGCTGAAGATCGCCGACGCGATCGAAGAGCACGGCGACGAACTGGTTCGCCTGGAGGCCGAGAACACCGGTAAGCCGTACGCCCTGACCGCCTCCGAAGAGGTGCCGGTGATGGCCGACCAGATCCGCTTCTTCGCCGGCGCCGCTCGCATCCTGGAAGGACGCGCCAGCGCCGAGTACATGGAGGGGCACACCTCCTGGATCCGCCGGGAACCCGTCGGCGTCATCGGCCAGGTCACCCCGTGGAACTACCCGATGATGATGGCGGTGTGGAAGTTCGCCCCGGCGCTGGCCGCAGGCAACACGGTGGTGCTCAAGCCGAGCGACACCACCCCCGAGACCACGCTGCGGATGGCGCAGATCGCCGCCGAATTCCTGCCCCCGGGCGTATTCAACGTCGTCACCGGTGACCGCAACACCGGCCGGGCACTAATCGAACACCCCATCCCGCAGATGGTCTCCATCACCGGCTCGGTCCGGGCCGGGATGCAGGTCGCCGAGACGGCCGCACGCGACGTCAAACGGGTGCACCTGGAACTGGGCGGGAAAGCGCCGGTCATCGTGTTCGACGACGCCGACATCGAAGCGGCTATCGAGGGCATCGGCACCGCGGGCTACTTCAACGCCGGGCAGGACTGCACCGCGGCCACCCGGGTGTTGGTCGCCCCCGGCATTCACGACGACTTCGTCGCCGCCCTCAACGAATTCGCAGCCAACGCGGTCGTGGGTCTACCCGAGAACGAGGACGCGCTGCTGGGCCCGGTCAACAACAGCAACCAGCTCTCGCATGTCACCGGCTTCCTGGAGCGGCTACCCGATCACGCCCGACTCAGCGGGGGTGAGCGCCTCACCGAGGGTGGCATGGGTGAAGGTTTCTACCTGCAGCCCACCGTGGTCTCGGGGTTGCGCCAGGACGATGAGGCGGTCCAGGACGAAATCTTCGGCCCGGTCATCACCGTGCAGAAGTTCTCCGACGAGGCAGAGGCCCTGCAGTGGGCCAACGGGGTGCGCTACGGCCTGGCCAGCAGCGTGTGGACCGCCGATGTGAGCCGGGCGTTGCGGATGAGCAAGCGTCTGGACTTCGGCTGCGTGTGGATCAACACCCACATCCCGCTCGTGGCCGAGATGCCGCACGGCGGGTTCAAGCACTCCGGGTACGGCAAGGACCTGTCGATGTACGGGTTCGAGGACTACACCCGAATCAAGCACGTGATGGCTTCGCTGGGCTGATCCGCAGATGAGCAACGGCCTGCACCGCCAGGGTGTAGGCCGTTGCTCATGGCAGGGCGTAACCGCTCAACGCCCAGAGTTCTTCTTCGCGCGCGCCTCGGCGACCTTGTTGCGCCGCTCGACGTTCAGACGCTCCATCGGGTCGTCCTCACCGAGCTGGGCAGGGCCGAGGACCGACATGACGGCCCTACGGATGTTCCACCCCATGCGGTACCCGATGCTGAGCCCCTCGTCTTTGGCCATGTCCCTCTACTCCTCGTTCGGCAACCGTCTGCGGGAACCCGCTGCTTGCGAGGCTACCCGTGCCCGCGGCTGCAAGGGGGAGGGGGAAGGCGACTCCCGGTGACCAACGGTGTGATCTTGTCTTCAGCAGGACACCCACGACTGACAGGATGAAAACATGAATGCACACGCGGAAACGACGTTGCTCGAACAGGTTCCGACCGGTTTGTTTATCGGCGGTCAGTGGCGTCAAGCCGCTGACGGCGCCCTGATCGACGTCGAGGACCCCGCCACCGGCGAGGTTCTGGCCCAGGTGGCCGACGCCAGCGTGGCCGAGTGCGTTGAAGCGCTCGATGCTGCGGCTGCCGCGCAGGCGAGTTGGGCGGCAACCGATCCGCGGGAACGCTCCGAGATCCTGCGCCGCGCCTTCGAGGCGATCACCGCCCGCGCCGACGACTTCGCACTGCTGATGACCTTGGAGATGGGCAAGCCGCTGGCCGAGGCCAAGGGTGAGGTCACCTACGGCGCCGAGTTCTTCCGGTGGTTCGCCGAAGAAGCGGTCCGCATCTCGGGTCAGTACTCCGTGGCGCCCACCGGCGGCACCCGGCTCATCACCACCAAGCACCCGGTCGGGCCGACGCTGATGATCACGCCGTGGAACTTCCCGCTGGCGATGGGCACCCGCAAGATCGGCCCGGCGCTAGCGGCCGGGTGCACCTGTGTCGTCAAGCCGGCTTCGCAGACCCCGCTGACGATGTTGCTGCTCGTGCAGATCCTGACGGAGTGCGGCTTGCCGGACGGGGTCGTCAACGTAGTCACCACCTCCCACACCGGCGAGGCGATGGGGACGTTGATGGCCGATTCTCGGCTGCGCAAAGTCACCTTCACCGGTTCGACGCCGGTGGGCCAGAAGCTCATCGAGCAGTCCGCCCAGCAGGTATTGAAAGTGTCGATGGAACTCGGCGGCAACGCGCCCTTCCTGGTCTTCGAGGACGCCGACCTCGACGAGGCGGTCGAGGGCGCGATGCTGGCCAAGATGCGCAACATCGGTGAGGCGTGCACGGCCGCCAACCGGTTCATCGTCCACGAATCGGTGGCCGAGGAATTCTCCGAACGGCTCGTGGAGCGCATGACGGCGATGAAGATCGGGCGCGGCACCGAGGAGGGCGTCACCGTCGGTCCGCTCATCGACGCCAAAGCTGTCGACGGTGTCCACGGGCTGGTCCAGGACGCGATCGACAAGGGCGCGACGCTGCGCTGCGGCGGCGAGCCGATGCCGGGCGCGGGTCACTTCTACCCGCCCACCGTGCTGCTGGATGTTCCCGCCGAAGCCGAGCTGGTCGCCGAGGAGATCTTCGGCCCGGTGGCCCCGATCCGCACCTTCGCCGATGAGGCCCAGGCCATCGAAATGGCCAATGCCAGCCGGTTCGGTCTCATCGGGTACGTCTTCACCCGCGATGTCTCCCGGGCAATCCGGGTCGCCGAGGCGCTGGAGTTCGGAATGGTCGGACTCAACGCGGGTGTGGTGTCCAACCCGGCTGCGCCCTTCGGTGGCGTCAAGCATTCCGGCCTGGGCCGTGAGGGCGGAGCCGAGGGCATCGAGGAGTACCTGGAGACCAAGTACATCGGCCTCAAACTCTGAGCGGCGTTCGTGCGCAGGCGGGTGCGGGCGCTCATGCCCGCACCCGGCGACGGGACAGCGCCAGTCAACGTGGGTCTGCCCGGGTACACCAACACCCATAGGCGCGGCGGCGGTGCCGGGTCGGCGCAGCAATGTGGTGAGTCGGCGCTGCCTGCCGCGAGCCCAGCCTGGCCTCCGCCGCCGGGACCAGGCCATACCTGGCGTGCGCGGGGCGCACCGGGAGCGTCGAACCGGAGGCGGTAGCGCGCCGCCGGCCCGGTCGGGTGGAACGATGTGCACATGACCGACTTACGCGACATCGTCGTCCTGGGCTCTACCGGCTCTATCGGGACCCAAGCGCTGGACATCGTGCGCCGCAATCCCGACCGGTTCCGTGTCGTGGCGTTGTCCGCAGGCGGTAGCGATCTGGATCTGCTTGCCCGCCAAGCCGTCGAGTTCGACGTGCCGCTGATCGCGGTCGCACGCGCGACCCGCGACGAACTCGACCAAGCGCTGTCCGCAGCGGTGCACACGCAGGGGACCAGCGCAGCCAAGGACTACCAACCCGACCTCGTCGTAGGCCGCTACGCAAGCACCATCGCGGCCGGGGCGCCCGCCGACGTGGTGCTCAACGGCATCACCGGCTCCATCGGCCTGCTGCCGACGCTGGCCGCTCTCGAATCAGGCGCAAGCCTGGCTCTGGCGAACAAAGAGTCACTCATCGTCGGCGGCCAACTCGTCACCTCCAAAGCGGCTCCGGGGCAGATCGTGCCGGTCGATTCGGAACATTCGGCCTTGGCTCAGGCCCTTCGCTCAGGTTCCTCCGACGAAGTGCGGCGACTGGTCGTGACGGCCAGCGGCGGTCCGTTCCGCGGTCGCAGCCGCGAACAGCTCGCCGATGTCACCCCGGCGCAGGCGTTGGCCCACCCGACCTGGGACATGGGCAAGGTTGTCACCACGAACTCGGCCACCCTGGTCAACAAGGGCCTGGAAGTGATCGAGGCGCACCTGCTGTTCGACATCCCGTTCGAGCGCATCGATGTCGTGGTCCACCCGCAGTCGATCGTGCACTCGATGGTGGAGTTCGTGGACGGCTCGACCCTGGCACAGGCTTCCCCGCCCGACATGCGCCTGCCCATCGCCCTTGGTTTGGGCTGGCCCGAGCGGGTACCTGAGGCAGCGCCTGGCTGCGACTGGAGCACCGCCTCGACCTGGGAGTTCTTCCCCCTGGACGAAGTGGCCTTCCCCGCTGTCGGGTTGGCGCGCCGGGTGGGCCAGGCCGGTGGCACCTATCCCGCGATCTACAACGCCGCCAACGAGGAGTGTGTCGAGGCCTTCCACGCCGGGGCCATCGGGTTCCTCGACATCGTCGACACCCTGGCCCGCGTGGTGGATGACTGGGAGGCCAGCACCGAGGTGGTGGCGAACAAAACCGAGGTGCGCGACGTTGAGACAGTGCTTGCAGCCGAGAGGTGGGCTCGAACCCATGCTCGCGGCGTGCTCGGATTGAAGCCGCTCGAGGATGACCACGTCTGACCAGGGGGACCAATGGGCCTGATGCTGTATCTGCTGGGCGTTCTTGCCATGGTGCTGGGCATCGGGGCTTCGATCGCGCTGCACGAGATCGGTCACCTGGTGCCGGCCAAACTGTTCGGAGTCAAATGCCGGCAGTACATGGTGGGGTTCGGTCCCACGATCTGGTCCCGGCGCCGGGGTGAGACCGAATACGGCATCAAGGCGATTCCGTTGGGTGGTTACGTGCGGATGATCGGGATGTTCCCGCCCCGCCCCAGCGACCCGGACGGAACTGTGCGGGCCTCCAGCACCGGCCGGTGGTCAGCGATGGTGGACGACGCTCGCAGCGCCGCGCTGGAAGAGATCGAGCCCGGCGACGAAGACCGGGTCTTCTATCGGTTGTCCACGCCGAAGAAGGTCGTCGTGATGCTGGGCGGCCCGGTGATGAACCTGCTGATCGGCGCGGTTCTCATCACCGGTCTGGTCACCATTCACGGTGTGGCAGAGGTTCGTGGGGCCGCCGTCGCCTCAGTTGCGCAGTGCATCACCCCGGCCACCCTCAGCGGTACCACTCCAGACTGCACGGGGCTACCGGCCAGCCCCGCCGCCCAAGCGGGACTGCGGGCCGCTGACCGGATCGAGTCCATCAACGGAAAACCGGTGACGACCCCGGTGGACGTCGGTGCTTTGGTGCGTCCGCACGCCGGGGAACCTGTGGCCATGGTCGTCCTACGCGACGGCGAGCGGGTACGGCTGAACGTGACGCCGGTCGCGACCCAGGTGCCCACCCTGAACGCCGAGGGAGAACCGGTACTGGACGCGGCTGGGAGCCCGGTGACGGAGAAGGTGGGCCTGATCGGCACCACGACGAGTCCGATCCTGGTCAACGTGCCGCAACCGATCGGGCAGGCTCCGCCGATGATCGCGGACATGGTCACCCGCACCGCCGGTGTGCTGCTGCGACTGCCGGAGAAGATGGTCGGCGTGTGGCAAGCTGCATTCGGTAGCCAGGCTCGCGACGTGGAAGGCCCGATGTCGGTCGTCGGGGTGGGGCGGCTAGCCGGGGAGAAGGCCTCGGGGATGAGCGTCGGACCCATGCTGGACCAGATCGAGCCGGTGCCGTTCCTGATCAACCTGCTGGCCAGCCTCAACATCGCGCTGTTCGTCTTCAACCTCATCCCACTCATGCCGCTGGATGGCGGACACGTGCTCGGCGCGCTCTGGGAAGGTCTGAAACGCACGATCGCCCGGGTTTTGCACCGCCCCGATCCTGGCTATGTCGACGTGGCCAAGGGCCTGCCGATCGCCTACGCCGTCTCCGTGGTGTTGATCATCATGTCGGTGCTCATCATCTACGCCGACATCGTCAAGCCGGTGCGGCTGTGAAGCGGACGACGGATCCGGCCCGGGGCCGGTGCACCCGGCCAGTGGTCGACCGCCCAGCGCGCCCTCATCACAGTGGGAGATACTGACCGTTATGAGCGTCTCTCTCGGCATGCCCTCCGTCCCGCCGCCTTCGATCACCACCGTGAGCCCTCGGCGGGTTTCCCGAAAGATCCGGGTCGGCAGCGTCGAAGTGGGCGGTGACGCGCCGGTCTCCGTGCAATCGATGACGACGACACCGACGACTGACATCAACGCCACGCTGCAACAGATCGCCGAGCTCACCGCGACCGGCTGCGACATCGTCCGAGTGGCATGCCCGAGCCAGGACGACGCTGAAGCGTTGCCCGCGATCGCGGCCAAAAGCCAGATCCCGGTCATCGCGGACATCCACTTCCAGCCCAAATACGTCTATGCCGCGATCGAAGCCGGGTGCGCGGCGGTCCGGGTCAATCCCGGCAACATTCGCAAGTTCGACGACCAGATCAAGCAGATCGCCCGCGAGGCCAAGGACGCCGGCGTGAGCATCCGCATCGGGGTGAACGCGGGCAGCCTCGACAAGCGCATGTACGAGAAGTACGGCAAGCCGACCGCTGAGGCACTCGTGGAGTCCGCGATGTGGGAGGCGAGCCTGTTCGAGGAGCACGATTTCCACGACTTCAAGATCAGCGTCAAGCACAACGACCCGGTGACGATGATCCGCGCCTACGAGATGCTCGCCGAGCGCGGTGATTGGCCGCTGCACCTCGGGGTGACCGAAGCCGGGCCCGCCTTCCAAGGAACGATCAAGTCCTCGGTGGCGTTCGGGGCGCTGCTCTCGCGCGGTATCGGTGACACCATTCGGGTTTCGTTGTCGGCCCCTCCGGTCGAGGAGGTCAAGGTCGGCAACCAGATCTTGCAGAGCCTGGGCCTGAAGCCGCGCAAGCTGGAGATCGTCAGCTGTCCGAGCTGCGGGCGCGCCCAGGTGGATGTGTACACCCTTGCTGAGCAGGTCACGGCCGGGCTTGAAGGCATGACGGTGCCGCTGCGGGTGGCGGTCATGGGATGCGTCGTGAACGGTCCGGGGGAGGCCCGCGAGGCTGACCTGGGAGTCGCTTCCGGTAACGGCAAGGGGCAGATCTTCGTCAGGGGCGAGGTCATCAAGACCGTCCCGGAGAGCCAGATCGTTGAAACGCTCATCGAGGAGGCCATGCGGCTGGCCGAGGAGATGGGCGAACCGGCCGAGGGAACTGACGGCCCCAGCGTGTCGGTGGGTTGATCGCGGCTTTGATCCATGACTGAGGCTCAGCCCGACGCGCTCGATTCGCCCCGACCGAGCAGGCCACCGGGCACACTGGTGGGCGTGCTGCGGGGAACTCGTGAGGTCAGGACGTTGGGGACGGCCGATCGGGAGGCTGCCCTGGAGCTGTGCGCGCTCGATCCTGCCGCCGGGGTATACGTGGCGGCTCGGATCGGCGAGGTCAACCTCGAGCAGGCCCGTGGCGCGTTGCTGGGCTACTTCCCGCAGGGGCGCTTGAGCGCGTTGTGCTGGGCATCGGCCAACATCGTGCCGGTGAACTGCGATGAGCAGGCCGCTGAAGCCTTCGCCCGTCAGCTGCGGCGCCACCAGCACCGGTACTCCTCCATCTTCGGCCCGCAACGCGCGGTCGAGGCGATGTGGCGGGTGCTGCAGGGCTCGTGGCGGGCGCCGCGGGAGATCCGTAACCCCCAATTGCTGATGGCGTTCCCTCCGGGGCAGGCCACCGGCGTCGCGCCCGATCCACGGGTGCGCCAGGCGGCATTCGCCGAACTGGACATTTTGGCTCCAGCGGCCGCAGCCATGTTCGAGGAGGAGATCGGCTACCCCCCGTTTAGGGACGTCGCCGGCCGCATCGGCTACCGCAACAACGTGCGCACCCTCATCTCCCGCGGACACAGCTTCGTGTTGGTTCAGGACGAGCAGGTGATCTTCAAAGCCGACATCGGCTCAGCCGGAGTGGGTGCGGCCCAGATCCAAGGAGTGTGGGTGGACCCGGCGATGCGCGGACGGGGGATCGCCGCCCCGGCAATGGCCGCAGTGGTCGAGCTCGCCTCGCAGGTCGCCCCGCTCGTGACGCTCTATGTCAACGACTTCAACCATCCGGCGATAGCCACCTACGAACGGGTCGGGTTCGACACCGTCGGCGCCTTCGCCACCATCCTGTTCTGAGTTCTGAGTTCTGAGTTCTGAGTTCTGAGTTCTCGGGCCTCGCGCCAGACTCGGGGTGCTCTCGATCCACTCGCGGCCGATTTCGAGTGGCCACGGGCGACCAGGCACGAACGCGGCGTGTGAAGGAGACCTTCACACGCCGCGTTCGATTGTCCCAAGGACCTCAGATCACTGATCGATGAGGGAGCCGGCGCTGTCGTTGGTGCCCTCGACCGTTTCTTCTTCTCGGCCCGGGGTGCGCAGATTCCACTTGCGGATGATGAAGCGGAAGAGCAGGTAGTACACGACCGCATAAATCAAGCCGATACCCACCAGCAGCCACGGCTGTTCCGAAATCCGCCAGTTGATGACCATGTCGGTCAATCCTGCTGAGAAGCTGAAACCCATCCGGATACCGAGGAAGTTGACGATCGCCAGCGACAACCCGGTAAGGAGGGCGTGCACTACATACAGCGGGAACGCCACGAACATGAACGCGAACTCCAACGGTTCGGTGATCCCGGTCAGCACGGCCGTCAACGCGACCGAGAGCATCAGGCCGGTGGTGGCCTTCTTCGCCGCAGGCTTGGCCTCGTGGGCGATGGCCAACGCGGCAGCCGGCAGACCGAACATCATCACCGGGAAGAACCCGGTCATGTAGGCACCGGCGGTCGAGTCGCCAGAAAGGAACCGGGCGATATCGCCGTGCACGACCACGCCGGCGCTGTTGGTGAAGTCACCGAGGATGAACCACGGCACCGAGTTGAGAATGTGGTGCAGACCCAGCGGGATGAGCAACCGGTTTGCGGTGCCGTAAACGAAACCGCCCAAGACGGCGTTCTGGCCCACCCACTCACCGACCCCGGTGAGGACGGCGTTGAACGCCGGGTAGGTGAAGGAGAGCAGCACCGACAGGATCAGCGCACCGAACGCGGTGATGATCGGTACGAAACGGCGCCCGCCGAAGAAGGCCAGGTACGCGGGGAGTTTGATGCGGTGGTAGCGCTGCCACAAGAAAGCGGCCAGCAGGCCGATGAGGATGCCGCCGAGGACACCGAAGTTGATGAGTTGCTGCTCTTCGCCATCGGCGGGGGCGCCGAGAATGGCGGGGCTCATCGCGTCGCCCACCGCTTTGAAGGTGAGGTAACCCACTACGGCTGCCAGCGCCGTGGAGCCGTCGGACTTCTTGGCCATGCCGATGGCGATGCCGAGCGCGAACAGCAGCGGCAGGTTTGCGAACAGGGCGTTACCCGCCGCCATGATGACCGGAGCTGCGGTGGTGAAGCCCAGCCCGTCCGCCCCGAGCATGTCGGGGGAGCCCAAACGCAGCATGAGACCGGCCACGGGCAGCGCCGCAATCGGCAGCATGAGGCTTCGGCCGAACTTCTGAACAGGGGCGAGATTGACCTTTGGCCTCTTGCTTGGGGGCGGCGAAGCTGCCGCGTCCGCAGTGCTCATGGAGTGTTTCCTTTCTGTGGCGGGGCAAACCCCCGCGCGTGGGTGCGCTCGCTCGCCATCGAAAGGTCGAGCGACATGTGGACGCGGTAACGGTCACCGCGATACAGACTGGTCATCATTTCCAACGGGCGCCGCTGTGAGCACGATTGCCGATCGAAAGCGAGAACTGGATGACCCTCAGGGACCTCCAGGCAGCGTGCCTGGTGGCCCGCGACGGTGCGTGCATAGGCGAGTTGTTCAGCGGTGTCTACGGTGAGGCCGTAGTCGGCGGCGAACGTCTCATACAGCGAGGCTGCCGGATCCATCTGGTCCAGGCCGGGAGTCAGCGCCGCGTTATACCAACCGATCTCGTAGGCCATCGGTTCGCCGTCAGCGAGCCGAAGCCGTTCCAGGAGCCAATGCGGTTCGGTGGGCGGGCTCTGGAAGAACGCCGCGACCCGCGCCGGTGGGCGCTCACGGGTGAGGCTGAGCTGCATGGTTGCGGGCAGGTGTCCGCGTTTGCGCATGTCCTGGGTGAAGGAGGCCAGATGCAGGTGGGAATCGATGCGCTGCGGAGCCACGAAGGTGCCGCGTCCGGGGCTGCGCACCAACACGCCCTCGGTGACCAGATCCCCGATGGCCCGACGGATCGTCGCGCGGGAGACCTCGAACGTCGCCATGAGTTCGCGCTCGGAGGGGATGGCGTCGTCGGCGCGTAGTTGCGTGTGGCACAGGTGCTCCAGCGCCTCCCGAACCTGGGAGTGCTTGGGCATCGCGCCTCGACCCGCCGCGGTGCGCAACTCCATCGTCGACTCCATCGCCCTATGGCCCCACCGTCACTGGTCTGGACTGGTACGGTCCAGTCGTGTGACTGTGCGCCCGCGGGCGCGGAACTGTCAAGCGAGTCGCAACAGTTTCGTATGAGGCGGGCACGTCGCACACTGGGACCAACGTGCCGAGGCGACGGACTTCGGTCGGAGCGAAGGGACGCATCATGACCAAGGCGGAACAGATCCTCGCCGGGCTCGGCGGGGCTGAGAACATCGTTGAGATCGAGCCGTGCATCACTCGGCTGCGCACCCAGGTGAAGGACGCGTCGCTGGTCGATGCTGCTGCGCTGAAGGCTGCCGGGGCGCATGGCGTCGTCGAGGCCGGCCAGATCATCCAGGTCGTCGTCGGTCCTGAGGCAGACAACCTGGCTGAAGACATCGAGGACTTGATGTGATCGAGGTCGTCGCGCCCTGCGCCGGGCAGGTAGGCAAGCTGGCTGACGTGGCCGATCCGGTCTTCGCGGCTGAGATGGTGGGCTCCGGAATCAGCATCGACCCGCCCCGGGAGCCGATCACCGCGGTCGCACCCGTGGCCGGCACGGTAGTCAAAGCCCACCCGCACGCGATGGCCATTCAGGCCGCGGACGGCAGCGGCGTGTTGGTCCACCTCGGACTGGACACTGTGCAACTGCACGGCGAGGGCTTCGAGGTCCTTATTCAGGAGAAGGCCCAGGTGCGCAGCGGGGAGCCCTTGGTGCGTTGGAACCCGGCTGAGGTCGAAGCCGGCGGACGCGACCCGATGGTGCTGCTGTGTGTGCTGGACACCGCGCCCGGCGCGGTCCACTGCGAGCGCATCGGGGAGCAGGTGAGCTCCGGTGAGGCGGTGTTCACCTGGGGCGACTGAGGCTCGCTTCGACCATCCCATCCGCACGTCGAACCCGATACGCGGTGGCGACATGCCCGGTCCGCGGCGGCGAGGGGTTGCGCTGCGGATATCCTCAGCGCAGATCGCATCACCATCTCTGAGGAGTTCACCGTGTCTGTGCAGCGCCTGTCGTCCCTATTCGTGCGGACCCTGCGCGAAGACCCCGCCGATGCGGAGATGCCCGGTCACAAACTCCTCGTCCGCGCCGGGTATGTGCGTCGGGTCGCCCCCGGGGTGTACACCTGGCTACCGCTAGGGCTGCGGGTGCTGCGCAAGGTCGAGGGGATCGTCCGGGAAGAGATGGACGCGATGGGCGCCCAGGAGCTGTCCTTTCCGGCGCTGCTTCCCCGTGAGCCCTATGAGGCCACCAACAGGTGGACCGAATATGGCTCCAACCTGTTCCGGCTGGTGGACCGCAAGGGCGCCGACATGCTGCTCGGGCCGACTCATGAAGAGATGTTCACCCTCGCAGTCAAGGACATGTACTCCTCGTACAAGGACCTGCCGCTGGCGCTCTACCAGATCCAGACCAAGTACCGCGACGAAGCGCGGCCGAGAGCTGGCCTGCTGCGCGGCCGCGAGTTCATCATGAAGGACTCCTACAGCTTCGACATCGACGACGCCGGCCTGGAGGCCTCCTACCAGCGCCACCGCGAGGCCTACATCAAGATCTTTGATCGGCTGGGCTTCGAATACGTCATCGTCAAAGCGACCTCTGGCGCAATGGGCGGCAGCGCCAGCGAGGAGTTCCTGGCGGTCTCGGAGTTCGGTGAGGACACCTTCGTGCGCTGCGACGAGACCGGCTACGCGGCCAATGTGGAGGCGGTCGAGGTTCCTCCGGCGCCGGAGGTTCCCCAGGACGTGGTGGCCGCTATCCCGGCAGCTAGCGATGTCGAGACGCCCGACACCCCGACCATCGATTCGCTCGTCGCGTTCTTGAACGAGAAGCACCCTCGCTCCGACGCTCGCCCCTGGGGCGCCGCGGACACGTTGAAGAACGTCGTCGTCGCGCTGGTGCACCCGGACGGGCGCCGCGAGCTGCTCGCGATCGGTCTACCCGGCGACCGCCAGGTCGATGCCAAGCGGTTGGAAGCGCAGGTCGCTCCGGCCGAGATCAGTGAGACCACGGAGGCAGACTTCGCGGCCCATCCCGAACTCGTCCGGGGCTATATCGGGCCGGCGTCGCTGGGCCTACGCGGCGAAGGCGAAGAACAGCGCGGGGTGCGCTACCTGCTCGATCCTCGAGTCGGGCTCGGCTCGGCATGGGTGACCGGTGCGGGCCGGGCCGGTTACCACGTGATCAATCTCGTCCACGGTCGTGACTTCACCGCGGACGGCTACATTCAGGCTGCGGAGGTGCGAGACGGCGACACCAGTCCCGACGGGGCCGGGGTGCTGCGCACCGCCCGCGGTATCGAGATGGGGCACATCTTCCAGCTGGGGCGTAAATACGCCGAGGCGCTCGGCCTGCAGGTGCTCGACGTCAACGGAAAGCTCGTCACGGTGACGATGGGCAGCTACGGCATCGGCGTGTCTCGAGCGGTAGCCGCCATCGCCGAGAGCAACTGCGACGAGGCCGGCTTGATCTGGCCGCGCAACGTGGCACCGGCCGATGTGCACCTGGTCGCGACCGGTAAGGACGCCGCCATCTTCGAGGCTGCCGCCGATCTGTCCCAGCAACTGTCGGCGGCCGGCCTGGACGTCATCTATGACGACCGGCCCAAGGTCAGCCCCGGGGTCAAGTTCAAGGATGCCGAGATCCTCGGTGTCCCCACGATCGTCGTCGTCGGGCGGGGTCTGGTCGATGGGGTCGTGGAGATCAAGGACCGTCGCAGTGGCGTGCGCCGCGAGGTCGCAGTAGACAGCCTGGTGCCTGAGATCCGTGCCGAGGTCGCTTCCGACTGATCTGTTGCGCCACGACCGACGAGCCGCCCTGACTCTGGGGCGGCTTTCGGTTCTCACCGGTGCATGCGACACAATCACGGCGTGTTCGAGACACTGTCGGCGGTCAGCACCCTGGATCCATGGCTTGTCCTCACCGGTTTGTTGGTCGCGGCATTGTGCGCCGGCTGGGTGGATGCGGTCGTCGGGGGCGGCGGGCTCATCCAGTTACCGACCCTTCTGCTGCTCCTTCCCGGTGCGACTCCGGTGCATCTGCTCGCCACGAACAAGCTCGCCTCGGTGTGTGGAACGAGCACCAGCGCGCTCACCTACGCGCGCCGGGTGAGGGTGGATCCGCGCACCGCGCTTCCGTTGGCGCTGGCTGCTTTCGTCGGTTCGATGGGCGGCGCGGGGCTTGCCTCCCATATCGCCAAGGAGGCGTTCACCCCGATCATCCTCGTGGTGCTCGTCGTGGTCGGGGCGTGGACGGTGCTTCGCCCGAACATGGGCCGCACCAGCCAGATGAGATACACCGGTAAGCGCCACCTTGGCGCTGCCGCGCTCATCGGCGCGACGATCGGTGCCTACGACGGGGCGCTCGGCCCCGGCACCGGTTCGTTCCTGGTGGTGGGGCTCGTGGCCATCTGCGGGTATGCGTTCGTCCAGGCCAGCGGCCTGGCCAAAATCGCCAACGTGGCAACCAACCTGGCAGCGCTGGTCGTCTTCATCCCCCAGGGCGCGGTCATGTGGCGGATCGGGCTGCTGATGGGCGCCGCCAACCTGGTCGGGGGCTACCTGGGGGCCAGGACTGCAGTGAGCCGGGGCCACGGTTTCGTGCGGGCGGTCCTCATCGTCGTCGTCACCGCTTTCATCATCCGGCTCTCCGGAGACATGCTCGGCTGGTGGTGAGTTAGCCGAATCGACAAACCGGAAGCGGGGCGCCGGGGAGTGTTTTCAGCTTGACGTTCGCTCCCATCTCCGCCCCACCTGCGTCCGGCGCTTATTCGTTCAGCGCCGCAAGCAACGCCTCAGGTGAGCACACCGGGGGACCGCAGAGCGTGCCGCGGCAGACGTAGGCGGTGGGTTGGGCCCCAACCATGGGGCGCGACTTCAGTAGCGGTTGGCTCTCAGGCTCCCCGCACACCAAGGCACCTCCGACCAGGCCGTGCACCAACGCCGCCCGACGTAGCGGCTCGGCCGCGGCGGCCTCACCGACCGGATGCACGATCGCCACCTGGAGGGGGCCCGCGAGAAGGCTTTCAGCCGCCGCCAGGGCCCAACCTCCGAACCGGGGCGCGCGCAGCCCGGTCACCGCGCACGCGCGCACTGCGGCTTGAGCGACCTGCAGATGCTCGGCCGAGCCGGTGAGCGCGGCATAGCTCAACAGTGCGCCGGCCAGCGACGACTGACCCGAGGGCTCGGCGTTATCGCCTTCCGTTCGCGGTCGAAGCAGCAGCTGCTCGGCGTCGGAACCGGTGTCGTAGAAGCCTCCGCCGGGGGTCGAAAATAGCGGTACCGCCGAATCCAGCAACGCACCGGCGACTTGCAGCCACACCTGCTCCCCGGTAGCCATATGCAGGTCCAACAGGCCGTGGGCCAAGTCGCCGTAGTCCTCGGCGACCCCGAGAGCCGCCGCTGCTGTCCCGTCCCGGGAGAGGCGCCGTAGCCGCCCGTGGACGATGTGGGTGTCCACGACGAACTCGGCGCAGTCTGCGGCGGCCTGCAGGTAGCTGGGCTCATCGAGCAGCGACCCGGCTTGGGCCAGAGCGCCGATGGCCAGCCCGTTCCAGGCGGTAACCACCTTGTCGTCACGGCCGGGCTGCGGGCGCTCGTTGCGAGCCTGCAGCAACCGGGCGCGCAGGCCCTGCCACCACTGCAGATCCTGGGGTTCCTGGCGCAGTTGCAGCGTCGAGGTGCCGTTCTCGAAGGTGCCGGCGCTGGTGACGCCCAACAGCCCGGCAGCCATCAGGCCGTCCTCCTGACCGAGTACCTCGGTGAGCTGCTGTGGGGTCCAGGCGTAGGTGTAGCCCTCGATACTCACCCCGTCCACGACGGTGTCTGCGTCCAAGGCCGAGGCGAACCCGCCCTGGGCGGTTCGCAGGTCGCGCAGCAGGAACTCGCTTGTGTCCCGGGCCACCCGAGCAGCCAGGTCAGAACCGGTGCGCGCCGCCAGGCGGGTGTAGACGCGCAGCAACAGGGCGTTGTCGTACAGCATTTTCTCGAAATGCGGCACCACCCAGTCGGCGTCAACGCTGTACCGGGCGAAACCGCCGCCGAGCTGGTCGTACATGCCGCCGCGGGCCATCGCCTCGCAGGCGTGCTCAACCATTGCCAGCGCGCGTTGCGTCCCGGTGCGGGCGTGGTGGCGCAACAACCACTCCAACACCATGGCGGGGGGAAATTTGGGGGCCCCGCCGAACCCGCCGCGGCTCCAGTCATAGGTTCCGGCCACCGCGTCCTCGGCCTCGTCGAGGGCCTGCTCATCGATCGTGCCAGCGCCACGGGCCGCCGCCGTGACCGCGATCAATGCCGGGTCGACCCCGATGCTCGCCTCCGACTGCGTTCGCAACGCATCAGCAATCCGCTCAGCGGATTCCACGACTTCCTCGCGGCGCTCCTGCCAGGCCTGTGCGGCGGTGGTGAGCAGATATGTGAAGTGCTCTCGGGGCAGGTACGTGCCGGCCCAGAACGGCTCGCCGGTAGGGGTGAGCAGACAGGTCATCGGCCATCCGCCGCGTCCGGTGAGGGCGACTGTCGCGGCCATGTAGACGCTGTCGATATCGGGTCGCTCCTCGCGATCCACCTTGATGGCGACGAAGTCTCGTTCGATGATCTGGGCGACGCCCTCGTCTTGGAATGACTCGCGGGCCATCACATGGCACCAGTGGCAGGCCGAGTACCCGATCGAGAGCAGGATCGGCACGTCGCGCCGACGGGCGTGCTCGAGTGCCTCCTCGCCCCAGGGCCACCACGGGACCGGGTTGTCGGCGTGCTGCTGCAGGTAGGGGCTGCTTGAGGCACCGAGACGATTCATGCCCCTAGGGTTCCACGAGCCGCTGACAGCTCGGCGGGTGGACTGTGGCGCCGCGGGTGGCGCGCCTAGTGCTGCGCCCGGCACGGCGCGCTGGCAAGCCGAACGTGCCGAGAAGAACGAAGAGGGTCAAGCCTGCCTAGGCGGGTATGCCTAGGCCGCTCAACCCTCTTCGCCGCGACTCAAGCGGTTCAGCCCAGAGCCGAGATCGCTGCCTCGTAGTTCGGCTCCTGACCGATTTCGGGCACGAGTTCGGTGTGCAGCACCGAACCGTCGGTGTCGAGCACGACAACGGAGCGGGCGAGCAAGCCGGCAAGCGGGCCGTCGGTCATCGTGACGCCGTACTGCTGGCCGAAGTCGGAGCGGAAGCTGCTGGCGGCCTGGACGTTCTCGATGCCCTCGGCACCGCAGAAGCGGGCCAGTGCGAACGGCAGGTCAGCCGATGCGCACACGACGACGGCGTTGTCCAAGCCCGCGGCCCGCTCGTTGAAGGTGCGCACGCTCTGCGCGCACACCCCGGTGTCCACGCTGGGAAAGATGTTGAGCACGATGCGGCGGCCCTCGAAACTGGCCGGCGTCACCTCGGAGAGGTCGGTGCCGGTGAGCGTGAAGGACGGGGCCTTCGTGCCGGTGGAGGGCAGATCGCCGGAGGTCTGAACGGGGGAGCCTTTGAAGGCGGTGGTAGCCATGTGGCTTGTCTAACATGCGCGGGCGCTCCTGCCCAGTGCGGCTGTGATCCCAGTCGCGCATACGAAAGCCTCCCACCGAGGGATGCGGCGTCTGATCCGGGACTGAGCGGCTGCTCAACGCGGGGACGCCCGTCCCGTCCCACCGCTGCCGGCTAGGCAGGAATGGCAGGGGGCAAGCCAGGGACACCGGTGCCAGGTCAGCGCCGGAAGAGCCCGTCCGACCGGATTATCGGGCGTGGTTCAGTGCTTCCGGGGGTGGGGGAGGGCGCAAGTTACACGAAGAGTGAACTCGGTGCCATACTCGCCTTGTCAATCTTCTGTGGTTGACGCGGGGAAGCCGGTGTAAGTCCGGCACGGTCGCGCCACTGTGAGGCCCTCAGTGGGCCGAGTCAGACACTCGCTCGCCACAGTTCACTCAAGGGGGACGCGCCATCCCCAAAGGAGAACAGATGCACATTCAAGACATCCTGCCCCCGATGCATGCCATCGGCTGGGCCGTGGCCTCCGCGCCATTCGTGATCCACGGAGCGCGGGCCGTCACCCGGGAGGTGCGCGAGAACCCGGAGAGCCGCCTGCTGCTCGGTGCTGCCGGCGCCTTCACCTTCGTGCTGTCGGCTATCAAGCTCCCTTCGGTTTCGGGTAGCTCCAGCCACCCCACCGGTACCGGGCTCGGAGCGGTGTTGTTCAAACCGCCGGTGATGGCCTTCCTGGCCTCGGTAGTGCTGCTCTTCCAGGCCTTGCTGCTTGCGCACGGCGGCCTGACGAGCCTGGGAGCGAACATCTTCTCCATGGGTATCGCGGGGCCATGGATCGGCTACGCCGCCTGGCGCCTGTTGCGCGGCGTCGGCACCTCCGTCGCCGTCTTCTTCGCGGCAGCCCTCGCCGACCTGGCGACCTACGTTGTCACCTCCTTCCAGCTCGCGCTGGCCTTCCCCGACACTGCAGGAGGCCTGGGCGGTGCGTTCGTGAAGTTCGCCTCGATCTTCGCCATCACCCAGATTCCGCTGGCGATCGTCGAGGGTCTGCTCACTGTGCTGATCTTCCGCGTCATCCGCGACGTTGCTCGCCCCGAACTCATCCGTCTGGGAGTCATCTCCGCCGCTTCGCCGGCTGAGCAGTCCGCGACCCAGCAGTCCGCTTCGACCACGGAGGCGCTCCGATGAACCGCGTCGTTACCGCATTGCTGTTGCTCGGCATCGTCCTCGTCTTCTCTGTCTCGCTGATGTTCGGCGCCTCCCGCAGCGACGGCGGCCCGGGCGAAAAGTTCGGCGGCACCGATAGCGCCGTGGGAGAAATGCTTGAAGAGCAGGGCCACGAGCCCTGGTTCACCCCGCTGTTCGAGCCGGACTCCGGCGAGATCGAGTCGGGCATCTTCGCCGCGCAGGCCGCCATGGGTGGCGGTTTCCTCGGCTACTGCATCGGCGCCTTGGGCTCGCGTAACCGCTCCCGCCGTGAGCACGAGCTGGACTCGAGCCACGTCGCCACCGCTAGTGCGGGCGGCGCAACTCGGGCCACGGGGAACCCCAGCGCGTGAGCGCGCGCGGTCTCGCGCTGGATACCGCAGCGTGGGCCAGCCCGTGGCGGACCCGACGGGTCCTCGATAAGGCAATCTTGGCCCTTGGTCTGCTTGGCTGCGCCGTCGCCCTGCCCCCGTGGCCGGGCGGCGTCGCAGCCGGGGTTTCCGCGCTTGTCATCTTGCTCGGCCCGGGGCGGGTGCCCGCCCGGCTGCTAGCCCGCTGCATGAGCGCACCGGCGGTCTTCGTCATCATCGGCGCCGCGACTGTGATGGTCTCGGTGTGGTGGGATGCCGGGCCGCGTATCGGTTTGGCCTCATCGCAATCCGATCTCGCTTTGCAGATTCTCGTGCGTGGCATCTCTGGCGCGCTGTGCGCCTTCGTGCTTGCCACCACCACGCCGATGGTCGACCTGTTCGCGGCGCTGCGCCGGGCCCGGGTGCCCGACCCGTTGATCGAGGTCGCGAGCCTGACCTATCGCCTGATCTTCGTGCTGCTGGATTCGGCACGGGCGATCCGCGAGGCGCAGGATGCTCGGTTGGGATACACCTCGCGTGCTGCGTCGTATCGTTCGCTCTCCTCGTTGTCGGCAGCAATCCTGGTCCGCTCATGGACGCGGGCGCGCCGCCTCGAAGACGGGCTCGCTGGCCGCGGTTATGTCGATGCTCTGCGCACTCTGGACCCGCCGGTGCGAGCTTCCCGAGTGTTCATCGCCAGTTCGCTGGTGCTCGTCGCGGCCATTGTCTGTCTGGCTTTGCTGCCTGGGTACCTCCCCGCCGGAACGCTGCCGTCCATCTTGAGAGGTTCGTGATGAGCCACCAATCGCTTCGCGCTCGCGACGTGCATTTTTCCTACGGCGAGGCGCCGGTGCTGCGCGGTGCAGAACTGGACATCGCCGGCGGAACCCGGCTGGCATTGCTGGGGGCCAACGGTTCTGGGAAGACCACCCTGCTGCGTGTGCTTTCCGGGGCGGTAGAGCCGGGCCAGGGGGAGGTCCTCCTGGACGAGAAGCCGATCGCCTACAACCGCGCTGGGCTTCGCCATCACCGCCAGAACGTACAACTTGTGCTGCAGGACCCCGACGACCAGCTCTTCTCGGCAGATGTGCGCCGAGACATCAGCTTCGGCCCACTCAACCTCGGGTTGAGCACGGCTGAAACCAGCGAGCGCGTCGATGAGGCCCTGGAACTTCTGGCGATCACCGACCTTGCTGATCGTCCTGTGCACCAACTTTCCTACGGTCAACGAAAACGTGCCGCCATCGCTGGCGCGGTTGCCATGCGGCCCTGTCTACTTCTTTTGGACGAACCGACTGCAGGCTTGGACCCGGTCGGTGTGCAGGAAGTGTTCGCTGCGCTGCGCCGGCTCGAGGAACGCGCTACGACGGTTGTCCTGGCCACCCATGATGTGGACCTGGCGCTTGCCTGGGCGCATCAGTGCGCAGTTGTCGAGGGTGGGCGGGTCGTCCAAGGCGATCCGGTGGAGGTCCTGGATCGCGCTGACCTACTGGACCGCGCACGGTTGCGCCGACCATGGGTGTTGGAGCTGGCAGAGCGGCTGGGCATCCGAGCCGACCCGGACGCGGCTCCGCTGCGTGACCTGGACGGCTTCGCGGCTCGGTGTATGGAACTCGGGGTCAGCCTGCCCCGCTGACGCCTCAGCGGTACAGACCGGGCTCGCGCGGTTGACTCGGCGGCAGAGTTGTCTTCAGGCCCGCGACCGAGCTCGCGGCACAGCGCACTAGCGTCCGGGACAGCCCGAGCACTGATTGCCGCTGCGCCGAAACCGGCGCAGCGGCAGCTCAGGCGAGTAGGCCGGCTCCGATGAAGGAACCTTGGTCAGCACCGGGCGGAATGGCGTAGCTGGCAGAGCCGACGTGGGTGATCCAGATATTCAGTGCATCGGCCTGCGCCAGTCGCTCCTGGACCGGCACGAACGCGGTCATGATGTCGGCCTGATAGGCCGCGAACAGCAGTCCCTCCTCGACCTCGCCGGTGGGGGCGGTCTCGGAGACGTAGTTGTACGGACGCCGAATCATCCGCTCCTGAGCCGTGCGCGCTTGGGCTCGCGCCGCGTGCGCGTTCGGGGCGATGACGGGGAACCCCATGTCGTCCATGGCGGTGCGGTCCACCACGTCGGACTCTTTCTCCCCGGTCAACGGGCTTCCGTCGCTGACGCGCCGACCGAAGGCAATCTCCTTGCCCTCATCCTCCACGTCGTCCCAGGTGGACATGTCGATACGGATTCTGCGCAGCACGAGCTGAGTGCCGTCTTTGAGCCAGGGCTGCTGGGCTCCGTCGGACCACAGCACCTGCGCCACCTGCGCCGGATCGGATTCGTTCGCGGACCCATCCCGCATCCCCATCAGATTACGTGGGGTGGTCCCGTCGGGCTCGGTGCCGCGAGCGGGTAGGAACCCGCGCTGCGCCCAGCGGACGGTCACGAACTGAGCCGCGTCTCGAAGCAAGCGCCGATGGGCGTAGGTGAGGGTCATCGGGTCTTCGCTACACACCTGGATGAGCAGGTCGGTAGGTCCCCACGCCGGATCGAGCTCGTCGGTGGAGAACGCCGGGAGGGAACGCACACCGGGCGGACACAGATCGGGTTTGCCGATGGCATCGAAGAGCCCGGCGCCGAAACCGAAAGTGATGGTCAATCGGGCCGGGGTCGCTGCCAGGTCGCCTTCCAACGCGCCGAGCGGGGCTTGGCCCTGGGTGAGCCGAGCGGCGTCATCGGTGAGCACCTGCATGAGTGAGCGAACTTCGTCCTTGCCCGCTCCCTGGACCAGATCCAGGCCGAGGAACAAGCCGTGCGCTTGGTGGGGGGTGGCGATCCCGGATTGGTGGGCACCCCAGAACGGTTCGGTTGCGGTTCCGTGCAGGACGGGGGTCCCGGTTCGCCCGCCGGCTCCCGGTCCTGCTGCGCCTGAACCTGTTGGCATGACTGCCGATCCCGGCGGTACCGCGATCCCGGCAGCCGCAGCGGCATGCCCGGCGGCGGCTCCCCCGAGGGCGGTGCCGGCTAGGACGGCACCGCCCCCGAGGAGCGCGCGACGGGAGAGCCGCTTCGCCGATGCCTGGTCGGCCTCGCTAGGCGTGTTCTCCATGGTCACCTTCATTCGCTAACGGACAGTCAGAGACGCTTACGGACGGTGAGAGGTCAGCTTGCGGTCGGCATCGGCATGTCGGAGGGGCTTGCGCCGTCCTCGGCATACCGTTCGCCGGCGCCGGTGAACGGCTTGGCCACGGCGCTGAACTCGATGTCCTGCCCGTCGTCGGTGGTCAAGGTCACCTTCACCTCGTCACCGGTGTTGAGCGGCTTGTCCATCTTCATGATCATGATGTGGTCGCCACCGGGGCGCAGTTCGCGCTTCTCACCGGCCTTGATGACAAGTTTCTCGACCTCTTGCATGACCTTCTCCCCGCCCTTGTCGATGGTCTCATGGAGCTCGGAGTGCGGGGAGATGCTGTTCTTGACGGAGACGATGGTTATGTCCTTGTCCCCGGTGTTCTCCAGGGTGCCGAACAGGCCGGTCATCTTCTTCTTCTCGATGTCCGGTACTGCTTTGACCCAGGTGTCGCTGGCCGTGAGGGCAGCAGAGGCCCCCGGCTCACCGGCAGCGCTGGTTCCCGGTTCGGAGGCGGGGGTCGAGGGCTGCTCGGCGGCCTCGGAGCCGCAGCCGGCTAGGCCGAGGCCGAGGGTAAGAGCGCAGATGCCGTACAGAAAACGCTGATGCATGGGTGATCCTTCGAACTCGATGAGGTGCCCCGGGGCTTCCCGGGGCGTAGGGCTAGGAGGCGAGGGCGTAGCGCGACGGAGGGCCGCGCAGGCTCATCCCCAGGCCCACCTCACGAGTGACCGGGTGGGTGCGAATCACAGTGTTGGGCTGCCAGCTCGGTGTGCAGATAGCCAGCCGCACTCGCTCGGTGATCGTGAAGAAGCGCGCCACAGCGCGCCACAGACGCTGTTCTCCGCTGGCCATGAACCACGTGGTGATCAGGGTTGCGACCAGGTGGGTGGCCAGCATCGGGGCGGTGAGCCCGTGGGTACCGGCAAAACCGGCGCCGCCGGACAGGTGAGCAGCATGGTGGGCGACATGGTGGGCGGCGTGCGCAGCATGAGCCGTCGGGATGCCTGCATGCAGGTGTCCGCCCGGCCCGGCCATCAGGCTGACCGGCGCGCTGCCGGAAGCATGGTGGAAGACCAGGTGTGAGATCGCTTGCAGCAGCGTCAGGACGACTCCGAGGCGAACGGCAGGAACCCGCGCCCCGGTGAGCAGCGTGGCGACCAGCAGCGTGACGATGCCGACGAGTGTGAGCGCACCGGGATGGGGTAGTGCGCCTCCGCCCAGGAGGTGGCCGCAGACGGACAGGCCGAGCCCCGCGCCGGTGACCACACCGATGCGCGCCAGTCGCCACACTCCCCGTTCCGGGTCCACGTGGCCAGCCTACGCGGGCGGACTGGCAGACGAGGAGCTCGAAGTGGGCTGCGCGCCAAGCAGCGGCAACAGGTTCCAGGGTCCGCCGCAGGCAAGGCGGTGCCCATTCAAGGCCGTCATAAGGCGCAACAGGGTAGACATCGGGGCCGCGTCGACCGGATTCGTCTGGGGTGAACCTGCCGTGGTCGCAGGGACGGTCGCAGTAGAAGAGGTGAGGGGCCTCGATTTCGGGGCCTGGAGGCCGACAGCCTTGGGCGCCTGCCACAGCACCGCTTCGATCAACGAGTCGAGGACGGTGATAGCCAGACGGACAGCATCTGCCGGACCCTGCAGTTCGAACGGTAGGGAGTAGCCCAGTTCTGGGCGCGGTTGGTAGTACCGGCTCAGGGCGCGTTCCTCGCGCAGCACGGTGTCGAGGGCGGCGGCGATGGGTGCACGAGTCGCGACCGGTGCTTTGGCCGCGGCTACTTCCAGCCCGTATCTGGCGGAGTGCAGCCCTTGATAGAGGAACTCACCGGCCTCCGGGGTGGGCGTCGTGGGCGGCCACCCGCCGAGCTTTCCACCGAGGAGCTCATATGCGGATGCCCGCTGGGCCGAGCTGACCAGCAGTAGGCGGGCCACCTTCGGCGGTGCGCTGGCCAGCTCGGTTCGCCCGCCTTGGTCAAGAGCCGCCCCCTCAGCCTTGAGCAGATCAGACATGGCTGCCGGTGTCGCTTGCCTGGGAGCTGTGGACGAGGCGGAAGGTGAAGGATCTACCTCGCCGCCTAGCTTCTGCAACAGGGCTTGGAGCAGAGATATTTGGGCGGTGTGCACCTGGGCGAAGTCGCGACCGTTGAGGTCTGAGGCCAGAGCCTCGACGGCAGTGACCCGCTCCAGTTCAGCGTGCACGAAGGGGATGGCTGGGTCGATGGGCGGTGTGAACAACACCGTAGGGAGATCGCTCTCGAAGCGGATTCCGCACGCCGAGGTGCATCCCACGAGCCCGGCCAACAGGAAAGCCCGACGGCTCGCTGTCAGCCTGCTCGCACAATTCGACACCGCAACATCATCCCACCAGCGAGGTCTGCCAGCGCGCAGCCGACGGGAGGCAGCAGTGGCGTGGGGCGCCCCGGAAGTCGTTAGAGTGGGCGCAGTCCGCAGGGACCCGCGTCCAGAGCGCGGCTACACAAAAACAGGGAAGGCGGCGCAATGAGTGACTCGGCCGATCGCATAGGCAAGATCGCCCAGACGGCGCTGGCAGACCTGCCGCTGCGGGTGGAGGACGTCAGCATCACCCCCGCCGGCAAACGACGCGTCGTACGGATCAGCGTCGATGACGATCTGCGTGACCTTGCACCCGATGACGAGACCACGCCCGTGCCCTACGTCGACCTGGACCTGGTGGCCGACGCGACCCGGGCCATCAGCGACGCCCTCGATGAGGCAAACGTGCTAGGGGCGACCCCGTACGTGCTCGAAGTGACCTCGCCCGGGGTGAGCCGTCCCCTGACCGAGCCGCGGCACTTCCGGCGCAACGTCGGTCGCCTCGTGCGTGTGCGCCTGACTCCCGAGGCCCCCGCGCCCGACGGAGTCCAAGGACGACCCACGGGACGCATCGTGGCAGTCAACGACACCGTGGTGCGGCTGAGCCTGCCCGCCACCAAGACCACACCCGAGCACGAGATCACCCTGGCGCACGAGCACATCGCCAGCGCCGACGTTCAGGTGGAGTTCTCCCGCCTGGAGGATGAGGAGGACGACTGATGGACATCGATATGGCCGCGCTGCGGCTATTGGAACGTGAACGTGACATCCCCATGCACGTCATCATTCCCGCGATCGAGCAGGCGCTACTCCTGGCGTACAGCCGCACCGAAGGCGCCTACAAGCGTGCTCGCATCGAGCTGGACCGCTCCAGCGGCCACGTCATCGTGTGGGCCCAAGAGGACCCCCCGGTGCTCGAGGACGGCACTCGGGGTGAGCCGGGGCCGGAGTTCGATGACACCCCTGCCGACTTCGGACGGGTCGCAGCCTCCACGGCGCGCCAGGTCATCGTGCAGCGCCTACGCGACCTTGAAGACGAAGCCGTCATGGGTGACTTCCGAGGCAAGGAAGGCGACATCGTCACGGGTGTCATTCAGCAGAGCCAGGGCCGCAATGTGCTGGTCGACCTGGGCTCGATCGAGGGCGTGCTTCCTGCTGCTGAGCAGGTGCCGGGGGAGGAGTACCGCCACGGTGAACGCCTACGGTGCTATGTGGTCACGGTCAAGCGTGGCGCGCACGGCCCCCAGATCGCCCTGTCCCGCACTCACCCCAACCTCGTGCGCAAGCTGTTCGCGCTGGAGGTACCCGAGATCGCCGACGGCTCGGTAGAGATCGCTGCCCTGGCCCGCGAGGCCGGTCACCGCACCAAGATCGCCGTGCACACCAGCGTGGCCGGGCTCAACCCGAAGGGCGCCTGCATCGGCCCGATGGGCGCTCGTGCTCGCGCGGTCACCACGGAGTTGCGCGGCGAGAAGATCGACATCGTCGACTATTCGACTGACCCGGCAACGTTCGTCGCGGCGGCACTGTCGCCGGCGCGGGTCTCCTCGGTGCAGATCGTCGACCCCGCCGCGCGGGCGGCCAGGGTGATCGTTCCGGACTACCAGCTGTCCTTGGCCATCGGCAAAGAAGGACAGAACGCGCGGTTGGCGGCGAAACTGACGGGCTGGCGGATCGACATTCGACCGGACACCGACGCCGGAACCGCGGCGGGGTAGGATGAACACGACCGGTCGGCGCCCGGAGTATCCGCCACGCCCGCCTGAATCCAGCTTCGCCCGTGACAACCCACCGCCAGTCGGTGATGCGTCGTGAACGAGCCGGTGCGGACGTGCGTTGGTTGTCGACAGCGTGACGATCGGTCGGTGCTGCTCAGAGTGGTCGCCGTTGAGAGTGCAGGATCGATGATTCTGCGTCCCGACGATGGCTGCTCGCTGCCGGGCCGTGGCGCGTGGGTTCACCCACGTTCCAGGTGCTTCGAGCAGGCGCAGCGCAGACGCGCCTTCGGGCGGGCCTTACGGCTCGCCGGAGCGCTTGACACCACACAGGTGCAGGCGTTCGTGGAGGCGCTGCAGCAGAGTGCTTTTGGCCCCTCCGGGTCAGAGGCTCGACAAGTAACCGAAAGCGGGTTTGACGCTGATGAGTCACCGATGAGTACTCAACAATGAGCAACGCCCAGCACTGACGTCGGTTCGCGGAGTTTTCGACAGCCCCGGACCGGCAGATAGAGGAGAAACGTGGCCAAGGTCCGGGTTTACGAGCTCGCAAAAGAGCTCGGAGTCGAGAGCAAGACCCTGCTCAATCATTTGAAGGAACAGGGCGAATTCGTTCGCTCTGCCAGTTCCACCATCGAGCCCCCCGTAGTTCGCAAGATCCGCGAGTCATTCCCGGCGGAACTCGCGAGCAAATCCGGTGGCGAGAAGGCCGCTGCCCCCAAGCCGGGCGCAGCACCCAAGCCCGGCGCAGCCAGTTCTGCGCCCAAACCAGGCGCCGCAAAGCCAGGCGCTGCTACCCCGGCGCCGCCGACCGCAGCTCCCGAGGCGCCTGCCCCGGCAGCACCTGCGGCTCCGGCACCCGCCAATCCGGCGGCGAAGCCGCGTAAGGCGGCTCCGGCCCCAGGTCCGCGCCCCGGCCCGCGTCCGCCGGCCCCTGCTCCTGAGCCCGCAGCGGTTCCTGAGCCGCAGGCTCCTGCCGAGCCCAAGGCCCCGGCAGCGCCCGCCGCTTCGACTCCGGCGGCGCCCGCCGCACCGGCAGCCGAAGAAGCCCCCGCGCCTCGTCCGGCTCCGGCGGCACCAGCCGCTCGGGAGCAGGCCAAGGCCGATGCTCCTCGCCCCGGCGCCCCGCGTCCGGCGGCTCCTCGCCCCGGGCCTCGTCCGGGGAACAACCCGTTCTCCTCCAGTCAGGGCATGCGCGGTGGCCGCGACGGCGGCGGTCCGCCGCGTCCCGGCAACAACCCCTTCGCGCCCAGTCAGGGAATGCCGCGCCCCGGTGGCAGCGGTGGTCCCCGCCCGGGCCCTCGTCCCGGCGGCAGCGCCGGTGCAGGTGCGGCCGCGGGTCCTGGTGCGGGCTCGCGTCCCGGACCTCGTCCCGGTGGTACCGGCGGCGCTGGTGCCGGTGCAGGCGCAGCAGCCGGTGCAGGTTCGCGTCCCGGGCCTCGTCCCGGTGGTCCGCGTCCGAACCCCGGCATGATGCCTGACCGCGCTGCGGTGGGTCGTCCCGGACAGCGCCCTGGTGGCGGTCGTCCTGGCGCCCCCGGTGGCGGCGGCGGTCGTCCCGGTGGCGGTGGCGGCTTCGGTGGTCGTCCTGGTGGCGGCGGTCGTGGTCCGGCTCGCGGGGCAACCCCCGGTGCGTTCGGTCGCGGCGGTGGCCGTCCGGTTCGTGGGCGTAAGAGCAAGCGCGCGAAGCGTCAAGAGTTCGAGCAGATGCAGGCGCCGAGCATCGGTGGCGTGACTGTTCCTCGCGGCGACGGCAAGACGATCATTCGAGTGCGCCGCGGCGCATCGCTGACCGACTTCGCCGACAAGATCAACGCCAACCCGGCCAGCCTGGTCACGGTGCTGTTCCACCTCGGTGAGATGGCGACCGCAACCCAGTCACTGGACGAGGACACGTTCAAGATCCTCGGTGGCGAGATCGGTTACGACATCCGCGTCGTCTCACCCGAGGACGAAGAACGCGAGCTGTTCGAGCAGTTCAACATCGACCTCGACGCTGAGGCTGAGGCCGAAGACGACGACATGCTCGAGCCTCGTCCCCCGGTCGTCACCGTCATGGGTCACGTCGACCACGGAAAGACCCGACTGCTGGACGCGATCCGGCAGGCCAAGGTCATCGACTCCGAGGCCGGCGGCATCACCCAGCACATCGGTGCCTACCAGATCTCCTTCGAGCACGAGGGCGTCACTCGTCCCATCACCTTCATCGACACTCCTGGTCACGAGGCCTTCACGGCTATGCGTGCCCGTGGTGCCAAGGTGACCGACATTGCGATCCTCGTGGTCGCGGCCAACGACGGCGTGATGCCGCAGACGATCGAGGCGTTGAACCACGCCCAAGCGGCCGATGTGCCGATTGTGGTGGCGGTCAACAAGATCGACGTCGAAGGCGCCAACCCGGCGAAGGTGCGTCAGCAACTCACCGAGTACAACCTGGTGGCCGAGGAGTACGGCGGCGACACAATGTTCGTCGACGTCTCCGCCAAGCAGGGCCAGAACATCGAGTCGCTGCTCGAAGCGGTGCTGCTGACCGCAGATGCGGCTCTGGACCTGCGGGCCAACCCGGACAAGGACGCTCGCGGTGTGGCCATCGAAGCCAACCTGGACCGCGGTCGCGGTGCAACGGCAACGGTGCTCGTGCAGTCGGGAACCTTGGCGGTCGGCGACTCGATCGTCACCGGCTCGGCGTACGGCCGAGTGCGGGCGATGCTCGACGAGCACGGCAACAACCTTGATGTGGCGCTGCCGTCGCGTCCGGTGCAGGTGCTCGGTCTGAGCTCGGTGCCGCGCGCTGGTGACACCTTCATCGTGGCTCGGGATGACCGCACCGCTCGCCAGATCGCTGAGAAGCGTGAATCGGCCGACCGTCAGGCTTCCCTGGCCAAGGCTCGCAAGCGGATCAGCCTGGAGGACCTCAACGAGGCCCTGGCAGCAGGCAAGGTCGACACCCTCAACCTCATCCTCAAGGGCGACGTGTCCGGTTCGGTGGAGGCGTTGGAAGACGCACTCATGCAGATCGACGTCGGCGAAGAGGTCGACCTGCGGATCATCGACCGCGGTGTGGGTGCCATCACGCTGAACAACATCAACCTCGCTGCTGCATCGAGCGCCGTCATCATCGGCTTCAACGTGCGCGCCGAGGGCCAGAACGCGGAGGTCGCCGAGCGTGAGGGCGTCGAGATCCGCTACTACACGGTGATCTACCAGGCCATCGAGGAGATCGAGGCAGCCCTGAAGGGCATGCTCAAGCCGGAGTACGAAGAGCACGAGCTCGGCACTGCAGAGGTCCGCGAGATCTTCCGCAGCTCCAAGTTCGGCAACATCGCCGGCTCGATCGTGCGCTCGGGCGAGATCCGCCGCGGTGCCAAGGCACGCATCACCCGTAACGGTGTGGTCGTGGCTGAGAATGTCGAGATCGCCGGTCTGCGGCGGTTCAAGGATGACGTCACCGAGGTCCGTGACGGGTACGAGTGTGGTATCAACCTGGGTTCGTACAACGATCTCCAGTTGGGCGACCTTCTCTCGACCTACGAAATGCGCGAGAAGCCTCGAGCCTGATCGAGGTCCCGCGTCCAGCGGGCAACAGCGAGGCAGGGGTCGACGGCTCGTCCGTCGGCCCCTGCACGCAACTACCGCGGTGGCGGCCAGCAGTCCTGGGTGCGCCGCCGCCAGTGCAGACGACTCTGGGGAGAACAGCCCCCGTGAAAGGCAGGAACCATGTCCGACCCGGCACGCGCGCGCAAGGTCGCAGATCGCATCAAGGTGATCGTGGCCGAGATGCTTGAACGGCGAATCAAGGATGAGCGGTTGGGCTTTGTCACCGTCACCGATGTGCGGGTGACGGGCGACCTGCAGCACGCCTCCATCTTCTACACGGTGCTGGGCTCCGAGCAGGACCGCAGCGCCACCGCAGAGGCCCTGGCCGACAATCGGGGGCGGATTCGGTCGGCGGTCGGCAAGGGGCTGCAGATCCGGTTGACGCCCTCCATCGAGTTCATCCCCGACGCCATTCCCGAAGGAGCCGCGCACCTGGAAGAGGTGATCGCGGTAGCCAAGGAACGCGACGCCGAGCTGGCCGCGCGAGCGGCCGGAGCGACCTTCGCCGGTGAAGCCGACCCCTACCGTCGCCCCGAGGATGCCGAGCTCGACGATGACGAGCTGGACGCCATCGACGACGAAGAACCGAGCACCTCAGAGCTGGCCGAGTTGGACACCGCGAGCGAGGCGCTGGCACAGGGCGATCTGAACGAGAGCGACCTCGGGGACAACCTCGACCAGAACCTAGCGGGCCTGGCCGCAGTCAGTGACGCCGAAGAAGAGCTGCCGCGCACGCTCCAAGCCGAAGAGGACGCCCTGGTGGATGACGCACCGGATGACGAGCTCGCCGAAGAGATCATGGAGGAGGAGACCTACACCGAACTGTCTCCCGCCATGCAGGATGAATTGGGTGCAAGCGGCTCGGAGGACGACCGCCGGATCGATCGGGAGCTGGCCGAGGAAGAGCCGACCTCGCCCGAGCTTGCCGAGGTTACCCCGATCGACGGCGACGAGGACGTGCCCACCGACCTCGCCGGTGACCCGCTCGCTGACCCGAGCCAGGGGAGCGGCCCGTTGGGCCGCGCCTGAGGAATCTGTGGCGCGCGCTATCGATCCAAGCGTCGGAGACGGGCTCCTGGTCGTCGACAAACCGGCCGGGTGGACCAGCCATCAGGTCGTGGGTGCCTGCCGCCGGTTGGCAGGCACCCGCAAGGTCGGGCACGCCGGGACGCTGGACCCGATGGCCACCGGTGTGCTCGTGGTGGGCGTGAACAAGGCAACGCGGCTGCTTACGTTCATCGTCGGGGCTGACAAGACATACGCGGCGACGGTGCGGCTGGGTGTGGGGACGATGACGGATGACGCCGAGGGTGTGGCCACCTCGGTGGCTGCCCCCGGCGGGGTCGATGCCGTCACCGAGGAAGCGATCCGGGCGGCCGTGGCGCGGCTCACGGGCGACATCACCCAGGTTCCGAGCACGGTGAGCGCCATCAAGATCAACGGTGAACGGGCGTACACGCGGGCACGGGCCGGTGAAGACGTCGAGCTGGTAGGGCGGGCGGTGACCGTGTCGCAGTTCGATGTCCACGCGATCCGGCGGGAGAGCGCGGTGCCGCCGCAGGAAGAGGCCGACGACCCGTCGGCGATGCATCGCCGGCAGCGGGGTGAAGCGCGGGAGGAGATACCGACCTCGGACATTCCGGCTGACCCGGTGCCGGTGATCGACCTCGACATCGAGGTGACGGTCTCTTCGGGCACCTACGTGCGGGCCCTGGCTCGTGACCTCGGCTCGGACCTGGGGGTCGGCGGCCACCTGACGGCTCTGCGCCGAACCCGGGTGGGTGGGATCGGTCTGGACGTCGCGCACACCATGCAGGAGTTGGAGGCGGCGCGGGCTTCGGGTGTGCCGCGCGATAGTGCGCAGGCAGCGCCGGGCACCTCTGGTCTGCCGTTGGTGAGCTTGGAGGAGGCAGCTCGGTTGTCGATGCCGGTGCGTAACCTCGACGCGGAATCGGCCCGGCAGGTGAGTCACGGCGTGCGCATCGACTCCGAGCAGCCGGGACGCGAAGGGCCGGTGGCGGCGTTCGACCCGCAGGGGCGCCTGGTCGCGATTTTGGACGAGACTGCGGAACGTGTCATGCCTGAGGTCGTCTTCACCGCCCCCTGACCCTCGGTCGCTGCAGGTGATCCGTGTTGCCGCTCAGGCCTCGCCGATCATCGCTACCGCCAGGAACCCCAGCAGCAGCCCCGCCACTTGCACCCGGGTGAGGTGTTCACGCAGCACGACGAGCGCCAACAGCACTGTCACCGCGGGGAAAAGCGAGATCAGCACGCTGGCTACTGAGAGCAGTCCGCTTTGCAGTGCCAGCAGCATGGTGATGTTGGCCGCAACGTCCAGGATCGCCACCCCGAGGGCGAGTAGTCGTACCGGAGCAGGGGGCAACGCGCGCTCCCGGCTCAGCAGCGTCGCTGCAACGACCATGGCGGTCGCGCTCCACCGGGCGCTGACCAGGGGCCACAGTCCGGTGCCGTCGGAGATTTGCGCGGTGAGAACGAAACTGGCGGCGAAAGTGCATCCGGCCGTCAGCGTCAGCGCCGCCACCTTCGCGGTGAAGGGGCGGGTAGCGGCCGACGCCGAGGTCGGCGCGAGACTCACCAAGGCCACTGCCACCAGCGCGATCACGATTCCGAGCACCGCAACCGGGCCCGGCCGCTCACCCAGCAGGATGCCGACGAGCATCGGCAGCACGGCGCCCAGCAGCGAGGTGAGCGGGGAGACGATGCTGATCGGGCCCTGCGCGAGTGCGAGAAAGAAGGTCCACGCCGCCAGCCCCATCGCTATGCCGGAGGCGCTACCCCACCACAGCGAGCCGGCCTCGATGCGCCCCGGGATGCCCAGCGCGAGAGCGGTCATCAGTACGGCGGAGGCAGGGTAGGACAGCAGCAGCACCCGCAACGCGGGAACTCTGCGCGAGGCCAGCCCGCCCAGGAAGTCGCTGACCCCGAACGCCCCGGCGCAGCTCAACGCCAGAAAGAGCGTCGTCACGTTCGGGAGCCTGGGCGCGGGGCACGGCGCTGCCCGCCGCCGCGCCGGGCCGGGCTCTCAGCCCTGAGCGGTGCGAGCCCCTTCGTTCTCAATCGAGCCTCGTCATCGTTGCCGGGTCGCTTCCGGTGCGGCCGTCAGGGCGGTCGAGTGCGTCGATCTGGGCGATGTCCGCGGCGCTCAACTGCACATCGAGGGAAGCGAAGTTCTCGATGATCCTGCTGCGGGTCACCGACTTGGGGATGGTGGCGATGCCGTGCGCCCGGTGCCAGGCCAAGGTGATCTGGGCCGGGGTGGCGTCATGTTCCGCGGCGATGCGGGTCAGCACCGGGTCAGCCAGCAGCTCCCGCCCCCGGCGCAGCGGCGACCACGCCTGGGTCCGAATCCCGTACTCCGCGTGTAGCGCCCGCAGTTCACGCTGGGCGAACCAGGGGTGCAATTCGATTTGGTGCAACGCGGGAACCACGCCGGTGGCCGCGATGATCTCGCGCAACTGCGCCGCAGGGAAGTTGCAGACCCCGATGGAACGCACCCTGCCCTGTTCCTGCAATTCGATCAGAGCCTCCCAGGTGGGCAGGTACAGCTGCCGGGAGGGCACCGCCCAGTGGATGAGGTAGAGGTCCAGCACGTCCAGGCCGAGCCGCTCCATGGACGCCTCGAAGGCAGCCCGGGTGTTCTGGCGGCCGTGGTCGCTGTTCCACACCTTGGTGGTGATGAAGACATCATCCTCGGCGACCCCGCTGCCATCCAGCGCTCGGCGTACGGCCGTTTCGTTGCCGTAGAAGGAGGCGGTGTCCACATGCCGGTAGCCCGCTTCCAGGGCGTCCAACACCACCTGTTCGGCTCGTTCCTCCTCCACCAGATACAACCCGATGCCGAGTTCGGGGATGGCGCGACCGTCTGCCATAGGGGCTAACGCGGGCTCGGACATGACACTCCTTGAAGCGCTGGGCAGGTTCTCGATACCTATCAGTTGGACGGGGCGAGGGCGCTGCCAGGGGCGTGTGCGGTAGACCGCAACGATTGCGCGACGACCCTGCGGCTGCGTGGCGGCGCGCCGGGCGGCGCTAGAGTGACGACGTGCATCGATGGAGCGACTACACGGCGATCCCCGACGACATCGGGAGAAGTGTCGTCACTCTCGGCAACTTCGACGGGGTCCACCGCGGGCACCGCGCGGTGCTTTCCCGAACAGTGGAAACCGCCCGAGAGCGCGGCTTGGCAGCAGTGGCGGTGACTTTCGACCCGCATCCGGTCGCTGTGCTGCGTCCCGAAGCGGCTCCGGGGATGATCACCAGCACTGCTCACCGCCTCGAGTTGTTACAGCAGGCGGGGCTGGACGCGGTGCTGGTCATGGAGTTCACGCGAGAACTGGCGACCTGGACCCCGGAAGAGTTCGTCACCCGGGTGTTCGTCGAGGCACTCAAAGTCGAAGTCGTCGTCGTAGGCGCAGACACCCGCTTCGGGGTGCGCAATTCCGGTGACATCACGACGTTGCGGCAGCTGGGGCAGACCCATGGCTTCGAGGTGCGCGTGGTGCATGACGTCGGGGGGCAGGACAACCAAGACCGCTGGTCCAGCACCCAGGTGCGCACCCTCATCGGTCAAGGGCAGGTGGAGGCGGCCAGTGAGGTCCTCGGCCGGCCTCACCGCGTCGAGGGCACAGTGGTGCACGGCGACCATCGCGGGCGCGAGCTGGGCTACCCGACCGCGAACCTGTCCCAGGACAGTGACGGCCTCATCCCTGCCGACGGGGTCTACGCAGGATGGTTGCTGCGTCCGAACCTGCCCGCGAAGCACCCCGACTCCCGGTTGCCGGCGGCGATCTCCATCGGGACCAACCCCACCTTCGACGGCACCCAGCGCCGCGTCGAGGCCTATGTGCTGGATCGCAGCGACCTCGATCTGTACGGGGAACACGTGTCGGTGGAGTTCGTGCAGCACCTGCGTCCCACGTTGCGTTTCGATGGCGTGGAGGCGCTTCTGGAGCGGATGCGCATCGATGTGGCGCAGTGCCGACGGGTGCTGGCTGAGGACTCCTGAGGGTTCCTGAGCGCGGGCGCCTGCGGGCTTGCCCGCCAGAAACGGTATGAGCTGGACCGCTCGTCGCCGTGGGTGACCGCTCGTCGTTACCGACGGGTCACTTCATGGGTGCTAGGGCTACCGCGGGCGTGCTCTGACTGACAGAATCGCGCCAATTGCTGCGAGCCAGGGCCCAGTGGGACCCCGGGGAGGATGAGCGTCATGGTGTTGGAGAACGCACAGACAGAGCCTTACGACCGGGCCAGGCTCGAAGCGCGACCGCAGTCGGTGGCCCACCTGTTACGGGAGCGGTTCGCCGCGACGCCGGATGGTGGCGCCTACCAGTACTTCGACCACGACGATCTCATCAGCCTCACATGGTCGGAATTCGCCGACCAGATGCGCCCGTGGGCTGCTGGTCTGGCTGCGCTCGGAGTCGAGATCGGCGATAGGGTCGCCATCATCTCGACATCGCGCTACGAGTGGGTGGTGGCCAACTGGGCCATCCAGTACTGCGGGGCGGCCACGACCACCGTCTACCCCTCGAGCCAGGCCGCCGACGTCGCCTTCATCCTCAGCGACTCAGGCAGCCGCGTGGTCTTCGCCGAGGATGCCGCTCAGGTGGCCAAGCTCGAATCCCGCCGCGGGGCGCTTGCCGATGTCGCCAAAGTAGTCGTCATCGACAGCGCTGGTGTGGAGCTGGGGGACTGGGTCATCGACCTCTCTCAGCTTGTCGAGCTCGGTCGTGAAGCACTGGAGAAGGACCCCGGGCTGCTGGAAGCTCGCGTCGACGCGCTCACTCCCGATCACTTGGCGACGATCATCTACACCTCCGGAACCACCGGAACACCCAAGGGTGCCGAGATCACCCACTCGGCCCTGGTGTACGAGGGCGCAGCGATCGCATCGATCGGAATGCTCACCGAGGAGGACCTGCAGTTCTTGTGGTTGCCGCTGGCTCATGTCTTCGGCAATGTGCTGCTCATTCTGGGCCTCACCAATGGTTTCCCCACCTGTGTGGACGGTCGCATCGACCGGATCGTGGAGAACATGGAGCGGGTCAAGCCGACCTTCATGGGCGCCGCGCCGCGCATCTTCGAGAAGGCCTACGCCAAGATCAACGCCGTCCTGCACGAGGGCAGCCCGGTCAAGGCCAAGCTGGCCGACTGGGCTGTCGGGGTGGGCTTGCAGGTGGCTGCGGCCGCTGAACGTGGAGAAGCCTGCTCGCCGGTGCTCACGGCGCAATATGCGGTCGCGGACAAACTCGTGTTGTCCAAGATTCGGGCGCGTTTCGGGGGACGGATCCGGTTCATGATCTCCGGCTCGGCCCGACTCGACCCGTCGCTGTCTCGATGGTTCGCTGCCGCCGGGATGCTCATCTGCGAGGGCTACGGACTCACCGAGACCTCCGCGGCCACCTGTGTGAACCGGCCCTGGCGCGGGGCTCACCAGCACGGCACGATCGGTTGGCCGTTCCCCGGAACCAGCGTCCGGATCGCCGAGGACGGCGAGCTGCTCGTCAAGGGTCCCGGGGTCATGCGCGGGTATCACAACCAGCCGGAAGCGACCAAGGAAGCGTTCACCGCGGACGGTTTCTTCTGCACCGGGGACATCGGCGAGATCGACTCGCGGGGTTTCGTGCGCATCACCGACCGCAAGAAGGACCTCTTCAAGACCTCCGGCGGCAAGTACATCGCGCCGGCGCTCATCGAAACGCGTTTCAAGGCGATCTGCCCGTACGTCGGGCAGTTCATCGTGCTCGGCAGCGAGCGCAACTTCGCCGCGGCGCTGATCACGCTGGACCCCGAGCCCATCACCGCCTGGGCCAAGACCCAGGGAATGGAGTCCGCCTCGTATGAGGAGATCGTGACTTCGCAGGAGGCGCGCGACCTCATCGCAGGGTACGTCGATGAACTCAACTCGGGTCTGAACCGCTGGGAGACGATCAAACGATTCACGATCCTGCCCCGCGACCTGACGATCGACGACGGTGACCTCACTCCGAGCCTGAAGCTTCGACGTCGGGTCGTGGCGGAGAAGTTCAGCGACGAGATCGCCGAGCTGTACTCCGGTGAGGGTCAGGCGTGATGAGGGGGCAGTCCGACTCGGCGGCGTCAGACCGTAGCCGACTGCGTCCTGCTCGCCTGCCGACCTGGCGGGAACTCGTGTCCAGCCCGGAGGCGCTGCGCCGCGGCATGAACGTGTGGCCCCCCTTCCTCTTCGCCGGGATCCGGGTCATCGAGATTGCGCCCGACTTCGCGGGGGCGACGGTGGAGTTGCGGCTGCGTACCTTGACCCGCAACTACGTGGGCACGCAGTACGGCGGGTCGATGTTCTCCATGACCGACCCGTTCTGGATGCTGCTGCTCGGGCACCGCCTCGGGCCCGATTACGTGGTGTGGGATCAGCGCGCCGAGATCGAGTTCCTCAAGCCGGGCCGGGCCGATGTGCGCACCCACTTCGAGGTCAGCGATGAACTGGTAGCGCAGCTACGAGCCGAGGCCGAGGGCGGCCGCAAGGTGCTGCACTGGCTCAGCAACGACATCGTCACCGCTGAGGGCACCCTGATCGCGCGGGTGCGCCGCCAGGTCTACATCCGACACAAGGACCACACCCGGGGATACTGATCGTCTCGGCAAATGGACGAGGAGGTTTTCAGCCAGGCGGGGGGCTTCACCTACTCTTGGCGCATGTCTGGACAGTCCCGATTCGCTGAGCTGGAGCCGTTGCTGCACAACGTCAGCAAGCCGCTGCAGTACGTCGGCGGTGAGTTGAACTCACAGGTCAAGGATTGGGAGTGCGGCGGGGAGAACACCGTCCGCTGGGTGCTGATGTACCCCGACGCCTACGAAGTGGGCCTGCCCAACCAGGGCGTCATGATCCTGTACGAAGTCCTCAACGAGCGCCAGGACGCCCTCGCGGAGCGCACGTACGCGGTCTGGCCCGATCTGGAGGAGCAGATGCGCGCGGCGGGAGTTCCCCAACTCACCGTCGACGGGCATCGCGCGGTCGCTGATTTCGACGTGTTCGGGCTGAGCTTTCCGACCGAGCTGAACTACACGAACATGCTTTCCGCGCTGGACTTGGCAGGCATCCCGCTGCGTAGCGCCGAACGTAGCGATGAGCACCCCATCGTGCTCATCGGAGGGCACGCCAGCTTCAACCCCGAACCGGTCGCGCCGTTCATCGACGCCGCCATCATCGGTGACGGTGAGCAGGCGGTTCTGGCCGTCACCGACATCATTCGGGAATGGAAGGCCCAAGGCCGCCCCGGCGGCCGTCACGAGGTGCTGTTGCGCCTGGCCCACAGCGGCGGCGTCTACGTTCCGGCGTTCTACACCGTCGAGTACGACGCAGACGGTTCGTTGCTCCCGGTCCAGGTGCGCCAGGACTGCCCAGGGGTCCCCGAGCGTGTCGACAAGCACACCGTCATGGACCTCGACGAGTGGCCCTATCCCAAGGCGCCCTTGGTTCCGCTCACCGAGAGCGTCCACGAGCGGATGAGCGTCGAGATCTTCCGCGGTTGCACCCGCGGCTGCCGGTTCTGCCAGGCCGGGATGATCACTCGTCCGGTGCGGGAGCGCTCGATCACCGGCATCGGGGAGATGGTGGAGCGGGGGCTCGCCGCGACCGGCTACGAAGAGGTCGGCCTGCTTTCGCTGAGCAGCGCCGACCACTCAGAGATCGCCGACATCACCAAGGGTCTGGCCGACCGGTACGAAGGCACGCAGACTGGCTTGTCACTGCCCAGCACTCGCGTTGACGCGTTCAACATCGACCTGGCAAACGAACTGTCGCGCAACGGACGCAAGTCCGGGCTGACGTTCGCCCCCGAAGGTGGTTCGGAGCGGCTGCGCAAGGTCATCAACAAGCAGGTCAGCGAGCAAGACCTGGTGGACACCGTGGCGGCGGCCTTCGGCGCCGGATGGCGCAACGTCAAGCTGTACTTCATGTGCGGTCTGCCGACGGAGACCGACGAGGACGTGCTGGGCATCGCCGACCTGGCCAAACGAGTCATCGAGACCGGACGACGGGTCAGCGGCCGTAAAGACATTCGCTGCACCGTCTCCATCGGCGGGTTCGTACCCAAGCCGCACACGCCGTTCCAGTGGGCGGGCCAGCTGTCGGCGAGCGCTACCGACGCGCGTCTGCGGCTGCTACGGGATGCGATCCGTTCGGATCGCCGCTACGGCTCCAGCATCGGTTTCCGCTATCACGATGGTGAGCCCGGAATCGTGGAGGGGCTGCTTTCTCGCGGTGACCGGCGGGTGGCTGACGTCATCGAGGCGGTCTGGCGCGACGGCGGGCGCTTCGACGGCTGGAGTGAACACTTCTCGTTCGAGCGGTGGATGCGCTGCGCCGATGAGGTCTTCTCGGTGATGAGCGCCGAGAACGGCTGGAACGTGGACGTCGACTGGTACACCACTCGGGAACGCTCCGAGGATGAGGTTCTGCCCTGGGATCATCTGGACTCGGGCCTGGACAAAGCCTGGCTGTGGGAAGACTGGCAGGCCGCCCTGGATGAGGACGAACAGCCGGACTGCCGCTGGGACCCCTGCTTCGACTGTGGCGTGTGCCCGCAGATGGACCTCGATATTCAGATGGGCCCGACCGGCAAGAAGCTGCTCCCGGTGACGGTGCTGGGCGCAGGCCGCAAGGCCATGACCGAGGCGCCGCCTGCGAGCGTGCCCGAACCGGTCAATGAGTTCCTCGCCGGCCCGGAACTGAGCGAGCGGGCCGGTTAGCCCCTAGGCGGTGCCCGCCATGTCCGAACCCGCCCACTTCAAGACCTCCGTGGTCCTGAAGCGGGCGGGTTCGGCTGGGCAATGCCTCAGCCCGCCAGGGCGTCCTCGGCTTGGGCGAGCCAGGCCAGCGCCCGAACCGCAGGCCAGGTGCCAGCCTTGCAACTGTCAGCGGCGGCGCGGGCCTGCGCCACCAACGCCTGTGCGGCGGGTCCGGTCCCGTGCGCCATGGCCAGCACAGCCAATGCCTCGACGGACTCCCAGGTGCCGGCTTTCAACCCTTGTGCGGTCTGGTCAGCTAACTGCAGCGATTCGGACGCACTCATGGGTTCTCCTTGCTCCTGAGCGGATGAGGGGTCCGAGCCTACGCGCGCATAGAGCGCCCAGTGCTCAGTTCTCACGCAGATCGACGATGGCGGCGTTGCCCCTTTGGTCGATGCGCACCACCGCGATCATGGTGCCGCTGACAAGCCCCTTTTCGATCCGGGTGGCCTGCGCCTGCGGCACGAACCAGCTCTCGATCCCGCAGTTCAGGCGCCAGCCGTCGTCCTTGCAGGTCAGGTAGGGGCCTGCTGCAGGGCGGGTCGGTTGGGGGGTGTCGCCACGCCACACCTCACCCTTGGCGCGTAACGGCACGTAGGCGGGGCCGGGAGTACTCGGTCGTTGGATCTCTGCGGGGTTCATGCGGGGCACATCTGGATAGTCCAGCGAGACGTAGGCGCCCCGGAAGGGGTCGATCGGGTCCAGCGGCTGTACGCGCATCCGGTATTCGTCCCCGAGCAGCCGCGCGGAGACCTGCGGCGCTACGGCGGTCCCCACCAGGAGGGCTTGGACGAGGATGACCCCCAGCACCGAGAGCCATCGGCGCGTACCAGAGCGTGCCCGGGCGGGCGCTGATGAGGGGTTCAACGTGGGCGCGGTGGTGCTCATGATGCCTGCCCTTCATCGGGTGTGTCGGCGAGCGGGGTGCGGGCGGCCTCGCCAGCAGAAGCAGACGCGCGAGGACGTGCGCTTCGTGGGCGGTCGCGGAGCAGCCTGCGACCGACACGTTCTGCCGTCAGCCCGGTGAGCACCATCACCGTCCCGACGCTCAGGAACAGCGTCGCTCCCGAGGCGATCGGGGCGAAGATGGCGAAACTCTGCGCGGTGGTGAAGATGACCAGCGCGAACAGTGCCAGGGCGCTCACCTCGCCGGACTCGCGCCATGTGCCTAAAACGGCGTACCAGGCGGCGGCGGCAACGAAGAGCATGAGACCGGCGGTGGTTCGTGCCCACATCTGAGGAGAGAGTGAGGCCACCTCATAGAGCAGGTCGGAGTGCTGCGGGCGCCACCAGGCAAGTGCGGTGCCGGCCAGGAACACCAGCCAGACCGTGCCCAACTCCGCAAGGTGGGTGTTGCGGGTTCCGCTGGGGCCGACCTGGGCGGGTAGCACCACGGCCCCACCCACCAGACTGGCGCAGATGGCCGCAAGCAGCAGTGCGGTGAACTCGCCCGGTAAGTCATCTTGCTGGGCCCAGCCGAACGGCCAGGCCGCAATGAACACCCCGGTCAGGGCCAGCCCGGCCCCCAGGAACCGCCAGTGCGCAGCGAAACGCACGCCGATTCCCGGCAGGTGCTCGTGCATGACCGCGACCGCTGTGGCAACGACCGCACAGGCCAGCACCATGAGAGCGGCGGTCGTGCTTGATTGTGCGAGTTGGCCGGTGAACCATCCCACCCAGATCGTCGCGGCGATCAGACCCACGCCGAGGGCGCCGTGGGATCGGGTGACGTAGGCGTACAGCACCGCACCGAGGCTCCATAGCCCGACCAGGCGTGGTTCGAAGGCCGGTACCTGCAGGCTTTGCGCGGCCTGGAAGATCACTGCGCCGAAGGCTGCCGCCGCCAACAGGTGGCAGACCGAGGCGAGGCTGGGGGCACGAAGCTGGCCGGCAGCCTCATCGGCCAGAAGGGAGGAACATTCGGCAGTCCCGCGTGATTGCAGCATCTGGGCCAGGACGACGAACCCCACCCAGATGGCGGCCACTATCGCCATCCGGGCCAGGGGTGGGAGTTCATCGAGGTTCGTGGCTACCAGCCACAGCAGGCCGACCGCAAGGAAAGCCGTGCCCAGCCCCACAACGACACGCAGCAGTGAGCTGCGGGTGCCGGAGGTATATCGGGCGCGGATCGCTTCCGCGTTGGACTCTAGGAGGAGCCCGTCTGCTACCCACAGGGAGAGCTCTTGCTCCAGCCAAACCAAGCGGCCGACGGCAATCGGGCGCGGACCAGAATCTGCGCGGGCGGATACCTCGTGCGTGTTGGGTGTCATTGCTCATCAGCCCCTTCCACCACCAGTCTCAGTGCACGGGGCGGAGAAGGCGTGAGCCCTGATACTCATCTGCGCGCGTCAGCGGCAGGTTTATCTACTCGGTCTCTGACGGGTACCCAGTGATGGCTCAGTGCTTGGCGCCGGCGATGCGTGGGGCGGTCAAGTCCGAAGAGCCGCCGCCCTGCTCACGGGCGATGTAGGCCTCGATGTCATTGATGGAAATGTCTTCGCGGGAGACGACGGTGAGTAGGTCACCCATCGTGGCCACCTCTTCGACCTGTTCCTTGATGAACCACTGGAGGAACTGCTCGGCGCCGAAGTCGTTTTCTTCGCGGGCGATCCGGGCCAATTCGTGAATCTGGGTGGTGACGCGCTTTTCCTGGGCGACGGAGAGCTCGACGGGGGGGATCACGCCGTCGAATGCGCAGGTGGGAGCCTGGGTGCCGGGGATCTGGACTGCCTCGTCGACGTCCAGCAGGTACTGGATCATCATCATGGCGTGGTTGCGCTCTTCGCTGGCCTGGGCGTAGAAGAACGCGGCCATCTGCGGCATGGTCAAGAAGTCGTAGTGGACCGCGATGGCCAGGTACTGCTGGTGTGCCTCGAACTCATTACCGATCTGGGCGTTGAGCTGGTCGCTGAAACGGGACATGCGATACCTCCTGTGTGGCGCCGACTGCGCGGCAGCCGATTTGCTTAGGACGATCCCGCTTATGCAGGACCGTAACGCCATCCTACGGCGCAGCCTCGGCAGCTCGATGGCCCGGACGCGATATGGGCAGCGCCGCCCTTAGGGGGGGTAGCGCGCCTGGCGGTGTGGAACTAGCGGGGAAGCCAAAAAGCGATGGAGATGGTCATGTGCCAGTACTGCGGTTGCGATCAGATCGGGTCTATCGCGCACTTATGCAGGATCCCTTCGTTACGGGCAAACCTGCGCGGTCACGTCCGTCGGTACCCTTGGACCGGTCGACTGCGGAGGGAGGGCGGCCCATTGCAGCCCTCGGTGGCACGCCGGGCGTGTACCGGGCTCGACTGAGTCTGATATGAGGAACGAACTGGACTCAAGGCCTAGGCTGTTGCGATCTGCGGCCTCTCGGCGACGCTCTGAACCACCCAGTCAGCAACCTCAGGCCGGATGGCCCCAGCTACCAGGAGGGCACCAGATGTCGGGAGTTCGGGTTGATGCCTGGCTTTGGGCCGTGCGCGTCTTCAAGAGCCGCTTGCTAGCCACGGCGGCGTGCAAGGGCGGTCACGTCGAGGTCGACGGCAGCCGCGCCAAAGCCTCCACCCTGGTACGCGAAGGCAGCCGAGTCTTGGTCACGGGGGAGCGGGGCCGCAACCTGGTCGTTCGCCAACTGCTGACTAAACGAGTCAGCGCACCCCTGGCGGCGGCAGCGATGATCGATGAGACCCCACCTCCGCCGCCACGCGAACAGCGGCCTGCCCCGGTGTTCTTGCGTGAGCGCGGTGCGGGACGCCCCACTAAACGCGAACGTCGGGAACTGGACCGGCTGCGCGGGCGAGGGTGAGCGGCATTCACGCCACCTGAACATTCTCTTCGACCGGCGGAGGGGTTACGACGTGCGGGGGAGTTCGGCCCGGGCACGTAGGCTTAGCGACCATGGCTCGTCAGCGCGTCCCCGAAGGTCCCCCGGCAGTGCTCCCGGTGCAGAAGCTACGGATCCGGTACGCCAAGCGGGGTCGTCTGCGATTCTCCTCGACGCGGGACTTCCAGCGTGCACTGGAGCGGGCGCTGCGCCGTGCGGGTGTACCGATGGCCTATTCGGCCGGGTTCCACCCCCACCCCAAGATCAGTTACGCCAACGCGGCGCCGACCGGGACCGCCAGCGAGGCGGAGTATGTCGAGATTTCCGTCGTAGAACGGCTGGACCCGGAACACGTACGCCAAGCCTTGGATTCGGCTCTGCCGGAGGGGTTGGACATCTGCCAAGTGGTAGAGGCCAAGCCTGGCGCGCTGGCTGATCGGCTGCAGGCCAGCCTGTGGCGATTGGAGTTCCCCGGCCTGGGGGAGCAGGAGCTGCGTTCGGCGTGCGAGCGGTTTGAAGCCGAATCCAGCGTCGAAGTGACCCGGACCTTTAAGAATGGGCCGCGCTCTTTCGACGCGCGTGAGGCTGTTGTGAGCCTGGAGGTCGGAGCCGAGAAGGCGGGCTGTGCGATACTGCACATGGTCGTGCGGCACACCACACCCGCCGTGCGCCCCGACGATGTCCTGACCGCGTTGCGCACAGCCGGCGGCCTGACGCCTCCGCAACCACCTTCGGTGACGCGGCTCGCGCAGGGTCCGCTGCAGACCGCAGACACGACGGTGGCCGATCCATTGGCCCCCGACAGTGACGTCGCCGGCGCTTGAAACGGTGCCGCGAGCCTCGCGAGCCGTGAGGGCGTAGCGATACGGCTTCCGTCGCCTCGAACCCGATGCGACGACGTCACCACCGCGCACGAGCGGCGGTCAGGGGGAGACCCCGGGTGTGGTGGTCGTCTCTCGGCTGACGGAAGGATGCCTCGTGGCCTCCCCCAAAGACACCTTTGATGAGACGAAGGAACCTATCTCCGCTGACACACCGGCGGAGCAGGGTGTCGGCGACTCCATCACTTCAGACGCACCCGAGGTAACCGCGCCGCCCGCGCCGCGTAAGCGCGCCGCCCGCAAGCGGGTGACGGCCGCTGTCACCACCCCAGAGCCTGCTGCTGCGGAGTCTGCGGTGGCAGAGCCAGCCACAGCACAACCTGCTGATGACCTTGCTGCTGCACAGCCTGCCGCTGCCGATGTCGAAGCTGCCCCGGCGCCTGCCCCGCGTAAGCGGGCCACCCGCAAACGAGCCACCGCCAAGGCCACTGCCCCGCAGAGCGCCACTGCGCCCGAGCCCGCCGAGACGTCTACCGACGCCGTTGCGGAGGCCCCCGACGCCGCTGCCGATCAAGCGCAGCCGGTTTTCGCCGCAACGCCGCCCGCCGCGGCTGCGCCGGGGAGGTCCACCCCGGTCCTGGATCCAGCAGATGACCCGGTAGTCATGGCGGCCCGCTCCGCCAAACAGCGTGCTGGCGAGCCTGCCCCGGCCGCCGAAGAAGAATCAGCCGCCGAGCCGGCCGCCGCCGTGCCGACCTTCGGGCTGCTTTTCAAAGCGCCTGAGCCTGCGGTAGTGCCGCGGCGTACCCGGGCCCGGCGCCCCGAACCCGAACCAGAGGCGCCGCAGTCGGACCTGTTCGAGAGCCCCGCAGAAGACGAGCCGGACCAAGCGACCGAGCCCGCCGAAGCCGAGACCTCGCGTGGCGGAGGCAGTCGCCGGGGACGTGCCCGGACTCACGCCAGCGATGAGAACGCGCAGGAGCCGCAGGAAACGAGCGACTCCGCGGACGCCGACGAATCCGGCGAGGCCGACGGCGATGACTCCAACGACGACGATCAGAACGACAGCAACGGTCGGCGCCGCCGCCGCCGTGGGGGTCGAGGACGCCGCCGCAGCGAAGACTCCGAGGAACGTCGTGACCAGGACGACTCCGGCTCGACATCAGGGTCCGGCGCCGACACCGATTCCGGCGCGGATGCTGACTCTGATGCCGGTTCTGACTCCAGCGATGACGATTCCGATCAGGGCCACGACGACAACGGTGATTCCGGTTCGGGACGCAAGCGCACGCGCCGGCGTCGCCGCAGCACCAACGCGGTCGAGGGCGAGGACCCGCCCGGTACCGTCACCCGGGTTCGCGAGCCGCGCGCCCGGCGCGAAGAGGCCACCGGTATCAAGGGTTCGACCCGGTTGGAGGCCAAGAAGCAGCGTCGCCGCGAAGGCCGCGAAGCGGGCCGCCGTCGCACGATCATCACCGAGGCCGAGTTCCTGGCCCGTCGCGAGAGCGTGGAACGAGTGATGGTGGTGCGCGAACTCGGTGAACGCACCCAGATCGGGGTTCTCGAGGACGACGTGCTCGTCGAGCACTACATCTCCGGCACCGGTACCGGTCACGGCACCCACGGAGCCTCCATGGCCGGCAACGTCTACCTGGGCCGCGTGCAGAACGTGCTGCCCAGCATGGAGGCGGCCTTCGTCGACATCGGCAAGGGCCGCAACGCGGTGCTGTACGCCGGTGAGGTCAACTGGGACGCCGCCGGTCTGGAGCAGCACAAGACGCGCCGGATCGAGAACGCGCTGTCCCCAGGCCAGTCGGTGCTGGTTCAGGTGACCAAGGACCCGATCGGGCACAAGGGCGCCCGTCTCACCTCGCAGATCTCGCTGCCGGGCCGCTACCTGGTCTACGTGCCGCAAGGATCGATGACGGGGATCTCCCGCAAACTGCCCGACACCGAACGTGCTCGGCTGAAGAAGATCCTCAAGCAGATCGTTCCCGACGACGCCGGTGTCATCGTGCGTACCGCGGCTGAGGGTGCCTCGGAGGCCGAACTCACCGCAGACGTGCAGCGGCTGCGCAAGGCGTGGGAGAACATCGAGAAGCGCGCCAAGTCGGGCAACGCCCCGGTTCTGCTGCGCGGCGAGGCAGACCTGACCACTCGCGTGGTGCGGGACGTCTTCAACGAGGACTTCTCCAAGCTGGTCGTCTCCGGTCAGGGAGCCTGGGAGACCGTCTCCGAATACGTGGAGTCCGTGGCCCCGGATCTGCTGACCCGGTTGGAGAAGTGGACCGGCGAGCAGGATGTGTTCGCTGTGCACCGCGTCGATGAGCAATTGTCCAAGGCGATGGACCGCAAGGTGTGGCTGCCTTCGGGTGGTTCGCTGGTCATCGACCGCACCGAGGCCATGACGGTCATCGACGTCAACACCGGCAAGTTCACCGGCGCCGGGGGCAACCTGGAAGAGACGGTGACGAAGAACAACATCGAGGCCGCTGAGGAGATCGTGCGGCAACTGCGACTGCGCGATATCGGCGGCATCATCGTCGTCGACTTCATCGACATGGTTCTGGAGGCCAACCGCGACCTCGTGGTGCGGCGCCTGCTGGAATGCCTGGGCCGGGACCGCACCAAGCACCAGGTGGCTGAGGTCACTTCGCTGGGTTTGGTGCAAATGACGCGCAAGCGGGTCGGCGCCGGGCTCATCGAGGTCTACTCAGACCCCTGTGAGCACTGCGGCGGGTCGGGGATCATCGTCAGTTCCGACCCCATCGACCGTAGCGATGGCTCCTCCAGCGGTTCGGACTCCTCCGGTGGCGGTCGTTCCCGTCGCGGTCGCGGCAACTCCGGCGGCGGGAATTCCGGCGGCGGCAATTCCGGTGGTGGCAACTCGGGGAACGATCGTTCCAGCAAGCGTTCGGGCCGTGACGCGGGGGAATCCTCGGACAAGAGCGAACCGGCTGGCTTGACGCCGGCGCAGGTCGCCGCGGCAGCCTATGCGGCAGCCGTGCAGTCGCATGCGCAGGAGGCCACCCGCAACGAGGAACCGACTGTCTCCAAGGACGAGCTCGACACGATCGTCAGCGAGCGACTCGGGGACGCAGCATCGGGCCAGACCTCACCCTCGGAGCAGAGCCCAGCGCCTTCCGGGCGGACGGGCCGAGTCCGGCGACGTGCAGGTTCCGCGGTGACCTCCCCTGGTGAGGACGCCGGCACCCTCGACTCCTCTTCTGCGCCCGCGCAGACGACTCCGGCGACACCGTCCCCGCAGACGACTCCGGTCACGCCCGCCAAGGACAGCTCCGAGGAAGCGGGATCGGGTTCGCAGCCGCAGACGCCGGTTGAAGCGCCTGCAGCCGCGCCGAAACGGCGCCGACGCGCCGTGAGCACGTCGGTCGTCACGACGGCAGACTCCGAGGCCGCGGTGTTCACCGCAGACACAGCCCCGGTCGCACCGAAGGCACCGCTCACGGTCCTCGCGAGCCAGGTCGCCCCAGCGGAGAGCGTAACGAGCGGCACCGCGGAGCCGTCCGCTAAGCCTCGCCGGACGGCCCGTCGCGCCGCGGGTGCCCCGGCGGGCCCGCCTAACCCGACCAGCTGAGCGCGAAGACAGCTAGTACGACAGCCGCGGTGCCGTGACCGGTACCGCGGCTGTCGTCGTCTCGGCCCTCTCGTGTGGCGCTGCGCCTGGGGACATGTTCGGCCGTGAGTCGACGGCGTCGTGCAGCCAGTGCGCAGGGCCCGCTGACCAACGGCTGTCCTGGGGGTTTGGAGCAGGTTCGGTCGTCACGTACTCTGGAGAGTCGGTGCGCCCACCGAGATCCGTGCTTCGTGTCCCCCGCTCTGCGGAGGGCCGTCTCGACGGGCCGGTTTGAAGTGGTGCTTCGTTCGAGAACTCAGGAGTTATCAACGTGTATGCGATCGTCCGCGCAGGCGGCCGTCAGGAGAAAGTCTCCGTCGGTGACGTCCTCATTGTCGACAAGCTGAAGGGTGAAGCCGGCGACTCAGTCGACCTGACGCCCATCCTTCTCGTCGACGGCACCACCGTCACTTCCGACACCGAGGTTTTGTCCAAGGTGTCGGTCAAGGCCGAGGTCGTCGGCCCGGTCAAGGGTCCGAAGATCACGATCATGAAGTACAAGAACAAGTCCGGTTACCGGAAGCGTCAGGGCCACCGCCAGCACTCGACGCAGATCAAGGTCACCGCGATCGACGCCTGAGCGTCGCTCGCCCACACGTTAAAGGCAGGCACTGACATGGCACACAAGAAGGGTGCGTCCTCGACCCGTAACGGTCGCGACTCAAACGCCCAATTCCTCGGAGTCAAGCGCTTTGGCGGCCAGGCCGTCAACGCCGGCGAGATCATCGTTCGCCAGCGCGGTACCCACTTCCACCCCGGCGACAACGTCGGCCGTGGCAAGGACGACACGCTGTTCGCGCTGGCCGCAGGCGCAGTGCGCTTCGGCACCAAGCGTGGTCGCAAGACGGTCAACATCGACCTCGTCGACCAGGCGGTCTGAACCGAACGTCACGCGACGCCGGAGCGTAGGGTTTTCACACCCTGCCTCCGGCGTCGTTGGTGTATCTACGGCAGCTCATCTGCCGCGGCAGTTGTCACACCGGCAGGACATCTGCCTGATCACGAGACGAATCCGTCTCAGCTCCATCGAAAGGACCGACCATGGCCACGGCGAACTTCGTCGACCGCGTCACGCTGCACGTGGACGCTGGAAGTGGAGGACACGGCTGCGCGTCGGTGCATCGTGAGAAATTCAAGCCGCTCGGGGGACCCGACGGCGGCAACGGCGGCAACGGCGGCGATGTCGTGCTGGTGGTGGACCCGCAGGTCACAACACTGCTGGACTACCACCACACCCCGCACCGGCGCGCCGCCAGCGGCCGCCCCGGTGAGGGCGATGAGCGTAACGGTTCCGCGGGCGAAGACCTCGTGCTCCCGGTGCCTGACGGCACAGTGGTCAAGGATCGCGGCGGCGAAGTGCTGGCCGACCTGGTCGGCGAAGGCACCCGTTTCGTCGCGGCGCACGGCGGCCGCGGCGGGCTGGGGAACAAGGCGCTGGCGAGCAAACGTCGTAAGGCTCCCGGCTTCGCGTTGCTGGGGGAGCCCGGCGAAGACGCCATCCTTGTCCTCGAACTCAAGACACTCGCCGATGTCGCCCTGATCGGTTTCCCCTCCGCGGGCAAGAGCAGCCTGGTCTCGGTGATCTCGGCAGCCAAACCCAAAATCGCTGACTACCCGTTCACCACCCTGGTCCCCAACCTGGGCGTCGTCACCGCCGGCGACGTGCGCTACACGGTGGCCGACGTGCCCGGGCTGATTCCCGGTGCCCACGAAGGGCGCGGCCTGGGGCTGGAGTTCCTGCGGCACGTGGAACGCTGCTCCGTGCTTGTCCACGTCGTGGATTGCGCCACGCTCGACCCCGGTCGCGACCCGATGAGTGACCTGGACGCCATCGAACACGAACTGCGCCAATACGTTCCGGACGATGCGCTGGGCGGTCGACCATTAGGCGAACGCACCCGGATCATCGTGCTGAACAAAGCAGACGTACCCGAAGCGGCTGAACTCGCCGAATTCGTGCGCCCCGACCTGGAAGCGCGCGGTCTGGAGGTGCACGTCGTCTCGGCCGTGGCCCGGACCGGTTTGAAGGAACTGACATTCGCATTGGCGCGGCATGTTTCCGCGGCCCGCGCCGAACACCAGGACGAGGTGCTGCCGACCCGGATCGTCTTGCGGCCCAAGGCCGTCGACGATGGCGGCTTCACCGTGCGACGGGAAGCCTCTCCCGAGGGCGACGTCTTCCGGGTGCTCGGGGCTAAGCCGGTGCGGTGGGTTCGTCAGACGGACTTCACCAACGACGAGGCCGTGGGCTACCTCGCCGATCGCCTTGCCCGGGCCGGTGTCGAGGACGCGCTGGTCAAGGCCGGCGCGGTGGCGGGGGACACCGTCCTGATCGGACCCGAAGACAACGCCGTGGTCTTCGACTGGGAGCCCACGCTGTCCTCGGGGGCAGAACTGCTGGGCACGGTAGGGCCGCGCGGCACCGATATTCGACTCTCGGAGACTCACCGGCCGAGCCGGGCCGAGAAGCGGGAGCATTACGACTTGCGGCGCGCTGCCAAACAGGCTGCTCGCGATGAGTTGGCCACTGAGCGCGACGCCGGGTTGTGGACGGCGCCCGACGAGGACTGACCAGCACAACCGCTGACGGGCGAGGGTTTGCACCGGCGCCCGATCTGACCCACACCGCACACGAAGGGGTCGCAGTCTTTCGGCTGCGACCCCTTCGGGCTGGGCTGATGGGTTCAGACGGTGAAAGAGGTGAGGCGATCCCCAAGCTCTTCGCTGATGGCGCTCAACTCATCGAACGAGGCGGCCATCGTGGCGATAGTGCCGTTGGCATTGCCGATGGTCGAGGAGATCGCAGCAACGGCCTTTGCGATCTCGGCGCTGCCGGTGGCGGCGTCTTGGACGTTGCGGCCCATCTCGTTCGTGGTCGCCGTCTGCTCCTCCACCGCCGAAGCGATCGTGGCCTGAGTGTCATTGATCTGAGCGATGATCGAAGAAATCTGACTGATCGCAGCAACCGCAGCCTGCGTATCAGCCTGAATAGCCTCCACCCGCGAACCGATGTCCTCAGTGGCCTTACTCGTCTCCTGCGCCAAATCCTTCACCTCATTCGCCACCACCGCGAAACCCTTACCAGCCTCACCAGCACGGGCAGCCTCGATCGTGGCGTTCAACGCCAACAGGTTCGTCTGCTCAGCAATACTCGTGATCGTCTTGATGACATTCCCGATCTCAATACTGGACTCACCCAACTTCGCCACCGTCGCATTCGTCTGATCCGCCACCGCCACCGCCGAAGCAGCAACCCCAGCAGCATCATTCGCCGACTTCGAAATCTCCCGAATCGAAGCCGTCATCTCCTCAGTACCAGCCGCAACCGTCTGCACATTCTCCGAGACCTGACCGGCGGTGCCGGAGATTGACGCCACCTGCTGGGAGGATGAGTTGGAGCCGCTTTTGACGCTCTGAGCGGACGTGCGCAGGTCGTGCGCCGCGCGGGCGACCCGCTGGCTGTTCTCTGAGACTTCCGTAATGAGCCCCGCGATGCTCTGCAACGAGGCGTCCAGAGCACTGGCGGCCTGACCTGCCTCGTCACCGGAGGTGACACCGGTGCGTTGGGAGAGGTCACCGTGGGCTGCGGCCTGCGCAACGTGCTGGATCCGGCGCAGCCGCTTGACCATGGAGTTACCGACCATTCGAGCGGTGATCAGGGCCGCGATCAGGCCCAGCAGAGCGGTAGCGGCAATCGCCCACGCGGCCCGCCGCGCGGTCTTGGCGGCCGCCTGCTCAGCAGCAGCGGCGGACTGCTGCATGCTGTTGGAGACCTTGTCCAGACTCGTCGCCACCTGCTCGCCGGCGGGGACGAGGGTCTTGGTGCGCAGCGCGTTGGCTTCCTCAGCCTTGCCGGCGTCCATGAGCCGTTCCACCTCGGTCAGTGTGCTGGTGTAGGTGGCGATGTTGGCGGCTGCCACGTCGGCGGCTGCCTTGGCCTCCGGGGTGAGGTCGGTGCGCTGGGTGAAGGCTGTGGAGTTGGCGAGCAACTGCTCCATGACCACTGCGCGCTTTTCGGTCAGTTCCTGCTTGGCCTCAGGGGTTGGGGCCAGCGCACGGTTGGCCGAGGCCAAGCGCATCTGGGTGTTGTCGAACTTGAGTTGTTCGGCCTTGACGATCCCGTCGACGTTCGAGCTGTACATCTGGGTGTTGAGGCCGGCCAGCGACCGCACCCCGAGGATTCCGACCAAGCCGGCGAGCAACGTCGTCAGGGCCACCAATGCCACGACGGCGGTGATCTGGGCAACGGTGCCCATTGACTTGCCTGCTGATGGCGCAGTGCTCGTAGGCGCAGCCATGAATATTCCTCTATCTATACGTCGAAAGTCGTGGCGATGGTCTGAATCGTTCTTCCCATCGGCCGATCTGGCCGGTTGTGCAGGCCCCCGGGGCCTCGAGCTGCGCGGCTTGCGCTGAAGGGGCTCGCTGGCCGATCCATACGCTGGACGTAGCCAGTTCAACGGTGCTGGCTTAGCCTTAGGCATACCCCCTCCGGTGTACCGGCCATTCGCTTGAGTGCGCCCCGATGAGGAGGTTTGCGATGTGGGTTATCGATGTACGGCTGCCGCCGCAGCCAGCCGTGCCTGTCGTTGCCTCACTGGCAGCCAGCACCACCGCCACCACCACCGCCCGGCCGCAGGATCCTCATATCTGGGAGCGTTTCGGGCGTCGTTCGCGCGCCTCGGCCGGGTTCAGCTCGGCGGATCGCAACTTGTTGTATGCCGTTACCGGCGAAGACGTGCTCACCTTGCCCGTGCCCCAGTTGAGCCCGTTCGCCGCGCAGATCCTGCTCGACCGCCAGTCGGGCCGTTTGCGCAGCGGCCGGGAAGTCACCGCCTCCTATCTGCTCGGCACCGGCTCCACCCTGGAGCAGAACGGGGCGAAGAACCCCTTCTCCGGAGCGTTGCTGCAACGGGCGCTCAGCTACCTGCAGACCCAGCAGACCGGGCGTGTCGACATCGTCTTGTGAGATTCGAGCGCTGAGACGTCGATCTGGCTACTGGGCGGACAGCGCTACGCTCGGGCCGTGACCCAGCACACTCCGTGGACGCCGACGCAGGGGCGTGACATCGTCCGGGACGCAGAAACACTCGTCGTCAAGGTGGGTTCAAGCTCGCTGACCACCCCCCAAGGAGTCCTGGACGTGCAGCGGTTGGGGCGGCTCGCCGACACCCTCGCGGCTCGGCGGTTAGCCGGTACCCGGGTCGTCCTGGTCTCCTCTGGCGCGATCGCTGCCGGCATCCTGCCGTTGGGCTTGACGAGGCGGCCCAAGGATCTGGCCACCCAACAAGCTGCGGCCGGGGTAGGGCAGGGCGCTCTGATGGCTGCCTATACGGCGGCGTTCGGGGCGCACGGATTGACGGTGGGCCAGGTTCTGCTCACCGCTGATGACCTGATTCGCCGCCAGCACTACGCGAATGCCCGGCGGGCGGTAGGCACCCTGCTACGTCTGGGGGTAGTGCCCGTCGTCAACGAAAACGATGCCGTAGCCACCGATGAGGTGCGCTTCGGCGACAACGACCGGCTCGCCGCCTTGCTGGCCCACCTCACCCACGCCGATGCCCTGGTACTGCTCACCGACGTCGATGCGCTCTACGACGGCCCACCCCAGGAGCCCGGAGCACAACGTATCGCTTGCGTGAGCGCCCAGAGCGAACTGGCCTCGGTACGGATCAGCGGCTCCGGTTCACGGGTAGGTACTGGCGGAATGGTGACCAAAGTGGAAGCGGCCCGAGTGGCGACCGGGGCGGGGGTGTGCACCCTGCTGGCCGGGGCCGAAGACGCCACGAAGGCCTTGGCAGGGGCAGATGTCGGCACGTTGTTCCTTCCCACGGCCGATCGGCCCACCTCTCGCATGTTGTGGTTGGCGCACGCCAGTGATCCCGCCGGGAGACTGGTCGTGGACGAGGGTGCGGCGCAGGCGATTGCCAGCGGGAGAGCCTCACTGCTGCCCACGGGCGTGGTTGCCGTTGAAGGTTCGTTCGGCGAGGGCGCGCCGATCGAGATCGTCGAACGCAGCGGAAAGCCCATCGCACGCGGATTGGTCTCGTACGGCAGCGATGAGTTGCCGCGTCTGCTCGGACGATCCACGCACTGGCTGGCCGATGTCTTCGGACCTGACTATTCGCGCGAGATCGTGCATCGGGATCACCTCGTGCTCTTGTGAACTCACGGGTGCGCCCGGGCTCCGGCCGAGAGGGTCTGGCGTGCCGGAGCGAGCGTGGCTCCAGCCGGTGTGCATCTGCGGCCCAGCACCGTCTACCGTCAGTGACATGACGGTTCGTATCGAGCGCGCCCACGTGCGCGACGTCAAGCGGGTCAAACCGCTGTGGCAGCTTTTAGTTCAGCGTTACGCCGACGTCGCGGCCGATGATTGGCCGGTTCGTGACGCGAACGATGCCTGGCAGCGTCGACACCAGGACTACTTGACCTGGATCAACGAAGCCAGCGGCGTTATCTTCATCGCCTGGGAAGGCGAAGGCGAGGCCGCGCGGGCCATCGGTTACGCAGCCCTGCGTTTCGTCGATTCCGGTGCAGCCATTGACCTGGGGGAACGCGTCGGCGAGATGGAATCGCTCGCGGTCTATCCCGAACACCACGGCAAGGGCATCGGCACCAGCCTCATCACGGCCTGCCGCAGAGAACTGGAACGACGCGAAATCGCTTTCTGCTGCATCGAAACCCTGGCCAGCAACGAGCAGGCCGTCGCGCTGTGCGAACGCAACGGCTTCCGCCCCTACATGGTGCGCCTCATCCGGCGTATTGAATTGGACTGAGCGCCGGAACGCTGAGCCCGTCTCAAAGCGGGCGCCACCGACAGGACAGTCTGGGCCGAACAGGCAGGCGGGCCCGTAGGGTGAATCCATGACCGATGCACCCTCCCCGGCCGAGAATGCGGCAACCGAACAGGTCGCACAGTTGGCGCGGGCAGCCCGCGGAGCCGCCCGAAAATTGGCGCTGCTCTCCCGCGCCGACAAAGATGCGCTGCTACTCAAGCTCGCGGACGCGCTGGAGGCCGATGCCTCGGCGATCCTCGCGGCGAACGAGCTGGACCTGGTCGCCGGGCAGGAGGCGGCCGTGCCTGATTCCCTGCTGGACCGGCTTGCGCTGGACCAAGACCGGTTGGCGGGGATCGCACAGGCGGTACGGGACGTCGCGGCCCTCCCTGACCCGGTCGGTGAAGTGGTTCGCGGATCCACTTTGGCCAACGGTCTGCAGATCCGGCAGGTGCGCGTGCCGATGGGCGTGGTCGGCATGATTTACGAGGCTCGGCCCAACGTCACCATCGATGCCGCTGCGTTGGCTTTCAAGAGCGGCAACGCCGTCCTGCTGCGCGGCGGCTCGGCTGCCGCGAACAGCAATAGGGCCCTGGTCGAGGTGGTGCGCCGGGTGCTGGCCGAAGCCGGTTTGGCCGACGCCGTGGCTTCCCTGGATGAGGGTGGGCGGTTGGCCGCCCGGGCGTTGATGCGGGCCCGCGGCCTGGTCGACGTCATCATCCCGCGCGGTGGCGCCGACCTGATCGCCGCGGTGGTGCGCGATTCGCTGGTTCCGGTCATCGAGACCGGCAGCGGGAACGTGCACGTCTACATCGACGCGGCCGCCGACCCGGTGCGGGCGCTGGAGATCGTGCTGAACAGTAAGACCCAACGCCCCAGCGTGTGCAACGCCGCAGAGACCCTGCTCGTGCACGCGGCGCGAGCCGACGATCTTTTGCCTGAGCTGTTGCAGGCTCTATCCGACGCGGACGTGGTGTTGCACGGGGATGCCGCGACCCGGGCGGCCGCAGGTTCGCTCGTGGTCAGGCCAGCAACTGACGAGCACTACGCAACTGAGTTCCACGGTCTGGAAATGGCGGTGGCCGTCGTGGATTCGATCGACGCTGCCATCGAGCATGTGCGCCGGTACAGCACCGGCCACACCGAGGCGATCGTCACCGAAGACCGGGCGGCGGCACGGCGCTGGACCAGTGAGGTCGACGCGGCGGTCGTGGTCGTCAACGCCTCCACCAGGTTCACCGACGGCGGGGAGTTCGGATTCGGGGCCGAGATCGGCATCAGCACTCAGAAGTTGCATGCCCGCGGTCCGATGGCGCTGCCGGAACTGACGACGACGACCTGGATCGTCGAAGGTGACGGACAGATCCGCACCTGAGCCGAACCTGCCCGCGCGCTCGCCGGGGGATCCGGCCGAAGACCAAGCGCGCTGGACGGGGCGTTAGAGTCGGGCGACGACACATCAGCACTTCCCGGCACTGCCGGGTGACGGAAGGTTCCTATGGAAGGCTCTGAGGTCCGCAAGCTCGCCGCACTCGAGGACGAGCACTGGTGGTATCGAGAGCGCCGGCACCTGCTCGCGCAGGCCGTCAAAGACATGACGCCCGGCCTTGCCCTCGACATCGGTGCCGCCGGCGGCGGGAACACCCGCGTGCTGCGGGACCTGGGCTGGAACGCCATTCCACTGGAGTACGGCCAGCCGGGGGCGCAGGTCGCCGCCGAGCGTGGGCTGTCGGTGATTCGGGCCGACGCGACGCGGCTGCCGTTCGCTGACCAGAGCCTCGACCTCGTCGTCGCCTTCGACGTCCTGGAGCACCTCGCCGATGACGAGGGCTGCGTGCAGGAGGTCATGCGAGTGCTGCGTCCGCACGGACGTTTCCTCGTCGCGGTGCCGTGCGACCCGAAGCTGTGGAGTGAGCACGACGTCGCCGTCGACCACCTGCGCCGCTACACCCGGGAGACGTTGACTGCGCTGCTGGAGCGCCCCGGTTTCGAGCTGCGGTCGATGACGTCCTGGAACGTGCTGCTGCGCCCGGTGGTGGCGCTGCGGCGCAAGAAGAGCACCGGTAGCGACCTGGAAGATCTGAACCCGATCGTGAACTTCGGATTGCGCACGATCATCACTGCCGAGCGCTACCTTCCGGTGGGCTCACTGCCCGGTGTGACCCTCATCGCCGACCTGCGTCGAGTCTGAGGACCGGGCTGCGCGAGCGGCCACCCGGTCCTCGGCGCTGAGAGCGCGAGGTCGCTGCGAGGCGGCAGCGCTGGCAGCGCTGTAGGACCGGGAGTCGCGTTCGGGCGCCGCCTGCGTCGCGACCGGATCCGGGTCGTCGTGGGGGTAGGGCTCGATGATCTCCACGGCCGAGGCGGGACGACCGGTGGGTGCGGTACTTCCGTGCCCCTGGCGATCGGCTTCATCCAGGCGCGCTGCGCGCGCGTTCTCGGCCGAGTCGTAGGCGACGAAATAGGTCGGGATGCCTTGCATCATCGTGTACATCCGCCCGACGTATTCACCCAGCAGCCCCAGGCAGAGCAGCTGAATAGCGCCCACTGCCGAGACGGTGACGACTGTAGATGCCCACCCCGACACCGCGCGTCCCATCCAGACCGAGGCGAACGCGTACACGAGGATGAGCAGCGAGAACACTCCGCCGAGCAGCCCGCACCAGGTAGCCAGCCGCAACGGGGCCATCGAGTGACTCGTCAGACTGTCGATGGACAGCTTGATCATTTTCGCCAGCGGGTACTTGCTTTGCCCGGCTGCTCGTTCTTCGCGTCGGTAGGCCGCTTGGGCCGAGGGGAAGCCCAGAGCGGGCACGACCAGGCGCAGGACCCGGTGGTGTTCGGGCAAGGCGTTGACCGCGTCGACGGTGGCCCGAGACATCAGCCGGAAGTCACCGGCATCGGGTGGGGCTTTGGTGCCGGAGACGAGCTGCATCATCGCGTAGAAGGCGCGTGCGGTGCCGCGCTTGAAGGCGGTGTCGGTGGAGCGGTCTTCACGCACCCCGTAGACGACGTCAACGTCTTCGGTGTGGGCCAGCCTCAGCATCTCGGCGATGACCTCGGGTGGGTCTTGCAGATCGGCGTCGATGGTCACCATGTAGTTGCCGCGGGCCCGGGCCAAACCGGCCGAGATGGCGGCCTGGTGGCCTGCGTTGGCGCGAAGCCGGATGACACGCAGTTGCGGCCACTCGCGGCGGAGCCGCTGGAGCAGGACCGCGGAATCGTCGGTACTGCCATCGTCGACGGCGACGACCTCGTAGGAGCTGTCGATCCCGTCCAGAACAGGTCGCAACCGTTGAACGAGCAGCGGCAACACCTCTTCCTCGTTGTAGACAGGGATAACGACCGAGAGCTCCGGATGCATGCCGTCCAGGGTACGGCGCGTAACTGGACGTTCGCCCGCGTGACGGGGGAATCAGGGCCAATGGTCCGCTGCGGCGGTGAAGAGGTTGCACCGCCGGCCTGCCCGGGCTGGGTGTGTCTCGCGCCGGGTGCCCTGCTTGGCGCCACCGCCCGCTAGGCTGAGACCTATGTCCTCGCTCTCACTAGCTTTCACCCTCGCCGCCGCCGCTGAGGCGGGCGCCGTCGGAGGCTTGCCCCCGATCGTTTTCGGCATCACCGCCTTCGCTGTCTTCATGCTGCTGCTGCTGCTCGCGTGGCTGTTCCGGCACTCGGCCCAGACCATGATCGAGGGCCATCACGTGGGTGAGGACTACGCGCGCACCCACGGGGGCGCCACCGGGGGAGCACCCGGGAGCGGGCACTGAGCCAGCGTCTGGGCGTGATGGGTGGAACGTTCGACCCCATCCATCACGGTCACCTTGTTGCCGCCAGTGAGGTTCAGCACCTCCTCGGTCTGGACGAGGTGATCTTCGTGCCCACCGGGCAGCCCTGGCAGAAGAACGACCGTGACGTCTCGCCGGCCGAACATCGCTACTTGATGACCGTTATCGCAACCGCCTCGAACCCGCGGTTCTCGGTGAGTCGAGTGGATATCGACCGTCCGGGGCCGACATACACGATCGACACTTTGCGCGATCTGCACACCGAGAGCCCGGAAGCAGAGTTGTTCTTCATCACCGGTGCGGACGCCCTGGCGCAGATCTTGTCGTGGAAGGACGCCGACGAACTGTTCCAGTTGGCGCATTTCGTCGGTGTCACCCGCCCCGGGCACCAGCTGAGCGACAAAGGACTACCTGAGCGCGAGGTCATCCTCACCGAGGTGCCGGCGATGGCGATCAGCTCCACCGATTGCCGTCAGCGCGTCGAGGAGGGGGAGCCTGTCTGGTACCTCGTTCCCGACGGTGTGGTGCAGTACATCAACAAGTACAGCCTGTACCTGCCCCCGTCGGCTGTGAACGGCCAGCAGCCGACGCTGCGGTCGGTCCCGCCTAAGCGGCCCCCGGCTGCAGCCGTCCTAGCCCAGCAATAACAGCGCCTGAACTCAGGCGAACGACATCAGGAGGAACGTGCCCGCCACCCCCGAGGCCTTGAAGTCAGCTCAGATCGCGGCCACCGCCGCGCACGACAAGCTCGCCACCGACATCGTCGCGGTAGACGTGAGCACTCATCTGGCGCTCACCGACATTTTCGTTATCGCTTCGGCGCCCAGCGACCGGCAGGTTGTCGCCATTGTCGACAACGTCGAAGAACAGATGCGCAAGGCGGGCATGAAGCCGCTACGGCGTGAAGGCGAACGCGGCGGGCACTGGGTGCTCCTGGACTTCGGCGACATCGTCGTACACGTCATGCAGGACGAGGACCGCGTTTTTTACCAGCTGGAACGGTTGTGGAAGGACTGCCCGGCCGTCCCGTTGGAGTTGGACCAGGCTCCGGGCGAGAACGCTGCCCACGAGAGCGACTCTGCGCAGGGCGGTACCGACACCCCTGAGGAGAACGGCGCGTCCTCATGAGCGCCGGGCGGCGCCTGGTCGTGCTCCGGCACGGGGTGACCGAGCACAACCTGCGCGGCATCTGGCAGGGTCACCTGGACAGCGATCTGTCGGATGCGGGCCTGCAGCAGGCACAGCAGGCCGCGCCGGTGGTCGCCGGGTACGCCCCGGAACTCGTCGTCAGTAGTGATCTGCGCCGGGCTGCGGTAACGGCGGACACGGTCGTGGCCGCGCTGCCGGGAGCAGCCGAGGATCACAGCTCGGACGCCGTAGCGGGACAGGCGCGGGCTACGCGGGTGCAGGTGCGCCGAGATTCACGGCTGCGCGAGATTCACTGCGGCCAGTGGCAGGGTCTGGAGACCGCGCAGATGATGCAGCGTTACCCCGACGCGCAGGCGTTGCTGGCCAGCGGCACGGACTTTCGCCGCGGCGTGGACGGCGAGACGTACGCAGAGTTGGCCGATCGGGTCGCTCAGGCCGTCCAGGACGTGTTGTCTGAGTTGTCGCCGGGCGCGACCGCGCTGATCGTCACCCACGGTGTTGTCGCGCGTGCGCTCGTGGGCGACCTGCTCGGGATGTCTCGGGAGTCCTCGTGGCTGGGGCTGTCGACGCTCGGGAATTGCCACTGGGCTGAACTCCTGGAGGCGGGCTCGCATTGGCGTTTGGCACGCTGGAACGCGGGCGCGGTCATCGATCCAGCGACGCTCGCAGCCCCAGCCCACGTCCCCCGATTTGGCACCAGGGCCACCGCTGGTTAGACTCATCCGGTCCTCACAACGTGGGAGACAGGGCAAGACCTTTCACCGATTCGACCTCGTGTCGTTGACGTGTTCGGGGCTGTGGCGCAGCTGGTAGCGCACCTCCATGGCATGGAGGGGGTCAGGGGTTCGAGTCCCCTCAGCTCCACCCAAGATAAGAAATTCAGAACTGCCCCGCCTGATGGCGGGGCAGTTTCTCGTTCTGCGGTGACATCGGTCGGAGCGACGATGCTTGTTGTAGAGCTCGTTGAGGTGGACCAGAGGTTCGGTGAGCTGGTCAAGGCCGGCGCGGATGCGGTCTTAGACGCCATCTACACGCCCGGCGAGCCCACATGCAGCGTTTTCACGCACATCATTACTTCGTCGTCGATGGTGACGCGAGTGAGCAGGGTCCGGTTGAGGACGCGCCGTTCGGCTGGTTCGCACTTTGTTCGCTCTTGACGAGGTCGCGCGCGGTGCGCTCCAACGGCGTCAACCCCCGCGCCAACACCGTCTCCGGCAACGCACCTATCGGGTCACGCCGCCGCGAGGCGACGGTGCTCGCCCGCTCTGAGTCCGTAAGCCCACCGGGCCGGAAGCCCTCGTTCAGGGGGATTCACCGACCCCGACACCTCACCCAACACCCGGTCGTGTCAGTCGGGTCTCGAAGGCCCGAGTGGTATGAGCCAACCCCCGCAACCCTCATAGGCCTCAGCAGCCGGATCAACAAACGTCGCCATCCCAACAGTCCTCTCTACGTAGCGGCGGTACGCTTACGAGGTGCGCGTCATAGACCGTTGGCCCCATGGCAGTCGGGAGGGTGCGCGATACTTGAATTGAGCCTTCGTGGCCGCCACGGATGCCCGAGACTTCGACACGAGTTCGAGGTCAGTGCGCTAGAGGGGACGCTGGGATGTACAACCTGCTGATCGGCCTGACACGAGGCGAGGTTGAAGCTGATCGCCTGTTTGAACACACGCCAGATGATGTCCGGCAGTACCTCGCTCCGGAGGCAGGCCAGGTCAGGATCGAGCGTCTCTCGAACCTACCGACGCTGCTCATGCCGGAGACTGGGTTCGGTGATGAGCCGCAGATTGCTCGCGTTGGCCATGTCACAAATGTGAACAACTCCAGGTATGGCTACACGTTTACCTTTGTCCCCAACCCCGCGATTGCACCGATTCCCTCGCCCAGAATCGAGGCGGCAGCGGGCGCTCTGGACATCACTGATTGGGAATTCCATCGGACGCACTGGGCTGTCAAGGGCGTTGACTTGTACCGCGTCCTCGACCAAGAGCTCTCTTCCAGGGTCAAGCCCAAGGTGTTCCAGTTCCCAACCTCAGAACCGTTCGACCCCGACCTTGTGGCAGTGATGATGCCGTTCAGCCCAGCCTTTGCGGCGGTGTATGAGTCCCTGAAAGCAGGCATCGAAGGGGCAGGGATGCGTTGTCTGCGTGCCGACGACATCTGGGAACGAGACCACATCCTCGACGACGTGCTCAGCCTCATCTGGCGCGCCCGCGTCGTCATCGCCGATCTCAGTGAAAAGAATTCCAACGTCTTCTACGAAACCGGTATCGCGCACACGCTTGGACGCGACACCATTCTGGTCGCCCAGTCCATGAATGACATTCCCTTCGACCTTCAAGGGATTCGGGCACTCAAATACCTGAACAACCGTGAAGGACGCGCCGAGCTGTCCAGAGGGATCACCAGCCGTCTGAAGACGATCACCGCTTCCTGACCCGACTCGGTAGGTGTACAACCTGCCGTTTCCGGTCAGATGCTCGGTAATGTCCGTGAGCACAAGCGGTTCGGGCCATCGGCGGTGAACTTCCGCTGGACCAGGTCGTTGTGGACCGGCAGACCCGGTAGTGCCCGGTGTTCGCAGGGACATTGCCCCGGGCCACGACCGTGCTGGGAGCTCGTTGCGCTGCTACCCGTCTCCCGCAGCTAGGAGCGCTCGTGATCGGTCATCTGGCCGTGCCCGACGAATGAGGACGCCGATCGACGCAGCCAAGGCCATTAGGGTCGGCGTGTGGAACGACGTCTCTTTGATCTCACGACCTGGCCCGCACCGCAGCCGTATCGACTCCTTACCGGGCTCGTCGTGCCGCGGCCGATCGCCTGGGTGAGCACCGTAGATGCCGCCGGGATAGGCAATCTGGCGCCGCACTCATTCTTCACGGTCGCCTCGGCTGACCCGCCGATCGTGCAGTTCACCTCCGTCGGTCGAAAAAACACCCTGCGCAACATCGAGGCGACGGGGGAGTTCGTCATCAACATCGTCAGCCGCGAACTGATGGAGCAGATGAACGCCACGGCCGCGTCCGTCGACGCGGCGGTTGACGAGTTCGACCTGGCCGGTGTGGAGCGCGAGCCGGCGCAGCAGGTACGTCCGCCGCGAGTCGCGGCCTCTCCCGCTGCGCTGGAGTGCGTGCTGCATGACGTCGTGCCGGTGGGGAACTCCTTCGTCGTCCTCGGCCGGGTTCTCCTCGCGGCAGTCGATGAGGCCGTCCTCGACGGTGACCGGCCCGCCGAGTGGCTCCTGGATCCCGTCGCGCGCCTGAGCGGGTCCCGCTACGTGACGTACGGAGAGACGCTCTCGCTGCGACGCCCCGACTGAGCGGGTAGTCGAGGCAGCGGGCCGAGGCCGCTCATGTCGGCGCCGATCACGAGGCAGATGCGGGGATAACCGCCAAGGCCAGGCAGGCCGAGGCGATCACGGTCCAGGTGGCACCCACCGGTCAAGGCCAGGGTGGCGTTCGGGTAGCCGGCCTCCCGCGCAGTGAAGGGCCGTGTTCGCGGCATTCGTCGGTCGCCGAGAGGATCGCGACTGTCGCTCAGACCCCCAGCGACAGGTCGTCGAAGTCGCTGAGCTGGCCGCCGCCGGATGACCTTGGCTCGCCGGCAACCGGAGCGTGGCATGTCGATCAGCAGCGTCGCGTCGAACCTGGGCTACGCCCATTCCTCACCCTTGCGCCAGGCCTTCGCGGCCGCGCACGGCATGTCCGCCCAGCGGTACTGCGAGCAGTTGGAATCAGCGCGCCGGTAGTCCGCGGCTGCCCCCGTGGGGGTCCGGCCGGGTGACGAGAGTCTGCGGGGTCGGCCTAAGAAAACCCAGCCCGGCCAAGACGGTACAGACGACCCGGGGGTCGCTGCCTCTAGCCAGTGACTGCCCAACTTGCGGGTCGTGCTCATGCGGGTGTGAGCCGAGGATTATTGACATGTGTCATACGTCACGCCACTGGTCTCACGTTGCGCAGCGGTGACGAACAGCCGCGCGTCGCGGTTAGGATCTCTATAGTTCGGTGTACCGAACATTCAAATTCGTTACGACAGGGAGGTCAGCATGCCGGTTCGTGGACGACTGCTTGCAGTACTAGGGGCGGTCGTTGCTGCCGTGATGGTGCTGGCCGGGTGTTCGGGGGGTAAACCCGCGGCAGATCCGGACGACAAGCCCGTCGTGCTGACCACCTTCACCGTGCTGGCCGATATGGCCGAGAACGTGGCGGGAGATCACCTACGGGTGGAGTCCATCACGAAGGTCGGCGCCGAGATCCACGGCTATGAACCCACACCGGGGGATATCGCCAAGGCATCGGAGGCCGACCTCATCCTCGACAACGGCCTCAACCTCGAACTGTGGTTCCACCAGTTCGTGGAGTCCGTGAAGGTGCCGCACGTCGTCGTCTCCGACGGCGTCAAGGTCGTGAACATCACCGAAGACGCGTATGCGGGCACGCCGAACCCACACGCCTGGATGAGCCCGGTCAACGCCGCTATCTACGTCGACAACATGGCCAAGGCGTTCAGCGATCTCGACCCCGACCACGCCAAGGACTACGCAGCCAACGCCGCTGCCTACAAAGGCGAATTGGACAAGATCCAAACCGAGCTGACCACTGAGCTCAAAGCGCTGCCCGAGAGTCAACGGGCGTTGGTCTCCTGCGAGGGAGCCTTCTCCTACCTGGCTCGCGATGCCGGGCTCACCGAGCAGTACATCTGGCCGGTCAACGCCGAGCAGCAGGCCACCCCGCGCCAGATCACCTCAGCCATCGAGTTCGTCAAGACCAACAAGGTGCCGGCGGTGTTCTGCGAATCCACCGTCTCCGACAAACCCATGAAGCGGGTTGTCGCGGCCACCGGTGCGAAGTTCGGCGGCACTTTGTACGTCGATTCACTGTCTCAGGCAGACGGGCCGGTTCCGACCTACCTCGAACTGCTTCGCTACGACGCCAAAACCATCATCAACGCTCTGACGGGGAAGTCCGCATGAACGCAGCCATCCACGCCCGCGACGTCGTCGTTCGTTACGGGGAGATCGTCGCTCTCGACGGGGTCAGCCTTGACGTCGAAGCAGGCAAGGTCACCGGCTTGATCGGAATGAACGGCTCTGGCAAGTCCACATTGTTCAAAGCCATCATGGGCATGGTCCGTCCTGACAACGGCACCGTACTGCTCAACGGCGGCGACCCGGGCGCTGCCCGCACCAGCGGCATCGTCGGCTACGTGCCCCAGAGCGAAGACGTCGACTGGGCGTTTCCGATCAGCGTGCGCGATGTCGTCATGATGGGTCGCTACGGGCGCATGGGCTTGACCCGACGCCCCCGGGCGATCGACCAGGCGGCTGTTGATGCAGCCCTGGAACGGGTCGAGCTCACCGACTTCGCCGACCGGCAGATCGGTCAGCTCTCCGGCGGGCAGAAGAAGCGCGCCTTCGTGGCTCGAGGAATCGCCCAAGGAGCGCACATCATGCTCCTGGACGAACCCTTCGCCGGGGTCGACAAGCGCAGCGAGGCCACGATCATCCGTCTGTTGCGCGAACTCGCCGACGACGGCTGCGCCATTCTGGTCTCGACGCACGATCTGCACGCGCTGCCGAACCTTGCCGACGAGGCAGTCCTGCTGCTGCGCCGCGTCCTGTTCCACGGCCCCGTCGACGAGGCGCTGCGCCCGGAGAACCTCGCACTCACCTTCGGCCTGGATGTGCTCGCAGAAGGTAGCGCCGCATGAGCCCGATCGATTTCATCCTCGAACCCCTGCACTACGACTTCATGGTGCGAGCGCTGGCTACGACCACTCTGGCGGCCGTCGTCTGCGCGCTGCTGTCGTGTTGGCTCGTGCTCATCGGTTGGTCACTGATGGGGGACGCCGTCTCCCACGCGGTGCTGCCCGGCGTCGTGATCGCCTACATCCTCGGGATCCCGTTCGCGATCGGTGCCCTGATCTTCGGCTTCCTCGCGGTCGCCCTCATCGGTCTGATTCGCGGGACTAGCCGTGTCAAGGAAGACGCGGCCATCGGGATCGTGTTCACCACGCTGTTCGCACTCGGCCTGGTGCTCATCTCCGTTACGCCGAGCCAGACCGACCTCAACCACATCATCTTCGGCAATATCCTTGGTGTGTCGACCTCCGACATCATCCAGATCGCGGGGTTGGCGATCGTCGCCCTGGTGATTCTGCTGCTCAAGCGCCGGGATCTGACGCTCTTCGCCTTCGATCCGACGCACGCCCACGCCATCGGGCTTTCGCCGCGTTTCCTCGGGGCGCTGCTGTTGACCCTGCTGGCACTGACCGCCGTGGTCGCCCTCCAGGTCGTCGGCGTCATCCTCGTCGTGGCGATGCTCATCATCCCGGGTGCAACCGCCTACCTGCTCACCGATCAGTTCGGGCGGATGCTCGTCATCGCCCCGGTGATGTCGGCGGCCTCCTCGATCCTGGGCATCTACCTCAGCTACTGGATCGACGCTGCCTCCGGTGGCCTCGTGGTCGTCGTCCAAGGGATCGTCTTCACCCTGGTGTACCTACTCAGCCCACGTCATGGACTCCTCGGGCAGCGACTGAGCGCACGCCGCCACCGCAACGCCGGTGTCGGGACCGAAGCGGTCGGCGTCGCCGCCGGCGTCTGAGGCCGATCCTCGAACTCAGTCGTCGCCACCGGCAGGAGCGGGGCTCTCCGGCGTATCCGGCGTCACCCACACGGCGTCGCTGGCTGAGCGTCCAAGCGGCATCCGTTGGCCGTTGACGACGACCTCGACCGAGTCTGAATAGGGTGCCCCGGCGCGCGTCTCGATGATGGTGCCGACCCCGATGCCTACCTGCGCCAGGAACTGCAGCAGGCCTGGGTCCTCATCCGAGATGCGCGCCACTCGAGCGCGCGCTCCAGTGCCCAATGCGGTCAGCGTGATCGCCTCAAGGGCTGTCACCGTGCCATCAGCGCGCGGGATCGGATCGCCGTGTGGGTCGTGCTCGGGATGCCCCAGGTGCTCATCGATCCGTTCGATGAGGAACTCCGAGACCGCGTGCTCGAGGGTCTCCGCTTCCTCGTGCACCTGATCCCAGCGATACCCGAGCACATCCACGAGGAAGGTCTCGATCAGCCGGTGCCTACGCACCATCATCAGTGCATGTGCGCGCCCCTGATCGGTCAGGGCTACGGCGCCGTACGGGGTGTGGTGCAGCAGTCCCTGGTCGGTGAGCTTGCGCACCGCGTCTGAGGCTGTCGAAAGCCGCACCCCCACCCGGGCGGCTACCAGCGAGGGTGTGATCGGCTGATCAGACCACTCGCCCAAGCTCCAAATTGCCTTGAGGTAGTTCTGGCTGCTCGCCGACAACGAAGTCACGGACATGTTGGCATGCTACGCAACATCAAACTACGGCAGAACCAAACATCGAGGATCGGTGAGCCGTTCCTCTCCCGATGCGGCGATCGAGCAGGTCAGGCGCATCCGGAACAGAGGCCGAAGACTTCCAGGGTGTGCGTCACATCGGTGAAACCGTGCTCTGTGGCCACCTCGTCCGCCCACGATTCCACCGCCGGGCCCTCGATCTCCACGGTATGTCCGCATTCGCGGCAGACGAGGTGATGGTGATGATCATCGGTCTCGCATAACCGGTAACGGGCCTCGCCGTCCTCGGAACGGAGCATGTCGACCCGTTCGTCCTGAGCCATCGTGCCCAACGTCCGGTACACCGTTGCCAAACCGATGGTGTCGCCCTGCTGACGCAGCCGCATGTGCAACTCCTGGGCGGAGAGAAAGTCCTCGCACTCGCCCAGGATCGCCTCCACCGCCCGACGTTGCCGAGTTGTCCTGCGCTCGGTCTCCACCATGAACCGGTCAGCTCCTCAGTCGCCGTTGGCCAGTCCGACCACTCTACGGCGCACGTTCGGGCTCCTGGGGAAGCTGCTGTATCGGGTGGCTGGCCGGATGGCGGTGAGAGTGATGCTCGTCGTAGTGGTCACCGTGCGGCGCATGCAGATGGCCGTCGTGCAGGTAATCGATGTGGTCCTGGTGCTGGAGCGCGGGGTGACCGCAATTGTCGCCGTGCTCGTGATCGTGCAACTCCGCATACACGTGACTGCGTCCCTGCACGAGGCGCCGCAGCGAATCGAATACGGCCAGCGCCGCGAACACGATCACTGCCAGGACGACGATGGTGCCGCCTGAGGGAGTGTCGAGGTAGAACGAGGCAACAACCCCGCCCACGCTGCAGAGCACCCCGATCACCACGGCCAACCACAGTGCCGCGGCAAAGCTGCGGGCGATCAACTGGCTTGCGGCGTTGGGCACGATCATCAATGCACTGATGAGCAGCAGCCCGACGACGCGCATCGCCACGACAACGGTGACTGCCGTCAAGATCGCCAGCACAAGGTTCAACGCCAGCACCGGCAGGCCCGCCGCCTGGGCGTATTCAGGATCATTCGCGACGGCGAAGAGCCGCGGTCGCAAGATCAGCGTGGTCGCCACGACAGCGATCGCCAGAACCGCGAAGACCCAGACGTCCGAGGTCGTCGTGGTGGTGATGGCTCCGAACAGGTACGCAGGCAGACTGTTCGCTGCGCCCGGCGCTCGCGACATCAGCACGACACCGATGGCGATTCCGCCGTAGAACATGATCGCCAGGGCAGTGTCGCCTCCGGTGCGGCCCTTGGCTCGGATGAGCTCGATGGCCACCGCTGAACCCACCGCTGCGATGAGCGCGGTCAGTACCGGCTCCTGACCGGTGATGGCGCCGACGGCGACCCCGGCGAAGGCGACGTGACCCATGCCGTCACCGATGAGCGACAGCCGACGCTGCACGAGGAAGATCCCCACCATCGGCGCCGACAGTCCGACCAGCAGCGCCGCCAGCAGCGCCCGCTGCATGAAGTCGTACGTCAGCAGCTCGAACATCAGGGGTGGTCCTTTCGGGGGCTTTCGGCAGCCTCATCAGCGCAGATCCGGCCGCTGTCCATGGTGACGACGCGGGTGAACAAGCCGTGCAACGGCGCCAGCTCGTGGGTGACGATGAGCAGGGACACACCTTCGTGCACGAGTCGTTGTAACACCCCTGCCAGCCCGGCCTGGCTGGCTGCATCCACGCCGGCGGTCGGTTCGTCCATGATGAGCATCTGCGGCTGCGCAGCCAGCGCTCGCGCGATGAGGACGCGCCGCTGCTGCCCCCCGGACAAGGTGCTCACCTCATCGCGGGCTCGGGTGGTCAAACCCACAAGGTCCAAGCTGGCAGCGATGATCTTTCGATCTTGGGCCGAGGCGGCGGCGAGCACCCGGCGGTGCGGCAACCGGCCCGTAGCCACGACCTCGCTGACCGTTGCTGCCACCGAGGCCGACAAGGTGTGTCGCTGCGGGACGTAGCCGAGCAGATAGCGCTTTCGGAACTGGGCCAGGGGAGTGCCGAACAACTCCACCTGCCCGCCGAGGTGGTCGTTCAGCCCGAGCAGGCCCTTGACCAGGGTCGATTTTCCGCTTCCGTTCGGGCCGAGCAACGCAACGCGTTCCCCGGCTTCGACCCGCAGATCGATCCCCTTCACGACGGGGCGGTCGGCGTACCCGAAGGCCGCCGACCGTGTGGAGATCACGGCGGCACCGTTCTGGCTCGCAGCGGCGCCGCGCCCAGAGGTCATGAACAACCCTGGCCCCGCTTCAATGTCTGCAGATTGGAGCGCATCAGCTCAAGGTAGTCGCCGCCGTCGGCTGCCTCGTTCAGGCCCTCGATCGGGTCCAGGACTGCGTGATCGGCGCCGGTCTCGGCGGCGAGGGTCTCTGCGACGGCCGGGTTGGCCAGGGTTTCGGTATAGATGGTTCTGACCCCGTTCTTTTTAGTGAAGTCCGAGATGGCGGCCATCGTGCCGGGGTCGGGTTCGTCCTGTGGGCTCAGTCCGGAGATGCTGACCTGGTTCAGGTCGTAGCGGTCGGCCAGGTAGCCGAATGCGGCGTGGCTGGTCACCAGATCTCTACTCGCGCAGGTTTTCAGACCGGAGCGGAACTCGCCGTCCAGCTTCTGCAGGTCTTGGACGAAGGCGGCGGCGTTCTCGTCGTAGGCGGTCGCGTGCGAGGGATCGATCTTGCTGAGCTTGGCTGCGATGGCCTGCGCTACCTGCCCATACCTGATCGGGTCGAGCCAGAAGTGCGGGTCGACCGTGCCCTCTTCGCTCTCGTGGTTGTGCCCCTGATGTCCTTCGTCCTCGTGGTCCTCATCCCCGTGATCCTCGGGGGTCGCGGCGGCGCCGGAGGGCGTGTCGTGCTCGTGCGCGCCGAGCCCGCGGCTGAAGGTCAGTGATAGGTCGGCGGCTTCGGCCACATCCAGCGTGTTCTGCACGCCTTGGCTGGTGATCGCCGAGTCCACCGCAGGCTGCAAGTTCTTCTCGTAGACCGCCAGATCCGCCTTGCTCACGATCGTCACGTCCTTGGCGCTGAGCTCGGCGTCGTGGGCTTCGACGCCTGGTCGGGTCAGGTTCGTGACCTCAACCCGGTCGCCACCGACCCGCGCCACTGCGTACTCCAGCGGGTAGAACGACGCCACGACGCTCACCTTCTCCTCCACATCTGGGGCGGAGGTGGCGTTCCCGCAGGCAGACAGAGCTAACGCAGCGGTAAGGGCAAGAGGGAGGCAGCGACGATCCATGGCCGGAGCCTGACATGGAATGGGAATCGTTGTCAAAAAGACCGGGCTGGCGCGGTTCAGCGGCGTAACGCTACGCCGGGCGCCAAGGCCGCCATGATCCGGGTTTTCCGAGAGGCGAGCTGTCTGGCCTCGGAGACGACCAGTCGGACCCCGGCCGCTGCTTCGGCCTCGTCCAGGGGCTCTGCGGCCGGCGCATATCGGCCTGTTTCCACCGCCGCGCTGAGGGTTAGGAGCGCTTCGTGGGCCTTTGGCGAGAGCGGGCCGATGTGTCGGATCCACGATTGTGCAGCCCGCGGCGACAGGTGAGCCGGGGGAGCGCGGTGGAGATCCTGCATCCGCTCGAGCAGGTTCTGCCAGTAGGCCTCGCAGAGCGCGGCATCGCCCCCATTGCGGGCCTGCTGCAGCCGCCGCCGCCGGATCCACCAGGCGCGTGCCGGCAGCAAAGAGAGCGCCACCACTAGCGCGACGCCGACGAGCAGGGTAGCCAGCCAGAGGGCGCGCGTGCTGGTCGGCGCCGGTTGCTGGGAAGCGTCCGTCCGCGCCGATTCGCCCTCGCGGTCTTGCGGGGGCCGGGTTGCTTTCGCGCTCGTGCTCGGTGTGTCATCAGGGGTGCTGACCGAGGGTCGCGGGCTGTTCGGCGTCGCCGCGGTATGTTGCGGCGCCGCTCCGGTTCGGGCAGCAGGGGTGGGCTCGAAGCGAATCCATCCCAGGTCGGAGAAGTACAACTCGGGCCAGGCGTGGGCATCGGCGGCGACGACTTCGCGCTCGTTGCCCACCGGACGTCCGGGCAGGAAGCCCGTGGCGACCCGGGCCGGGATTCCCTGGGCTCGCGCCATGAGCACCATCGCCGTCGTGAACTGCACGCAGTAGCCCGTGCGTTCGCGCATGAACCATTCGAAGAGTTCGGTGGCGTTCTGCGTGCCCGTGGGTGGGTTGGGCAGGGTGAGGGAGTAGCGGAAACGCTGCGGATCTCGCAGCCAATTCTGGATGGCCGTGGCGCGTGCATAGGGCCCCTGACCGGCAACCTCGGCGGTCGCCTCATCTGAGGCTCGGAAGACAGCCTCGAAATCGGCGTCGGAGTACGGCCCAGGCGCCAGCGCGCCCAGCCACGCGTCATTCCCCAGTGGGCGAATCTCGGCGTCGGTCAACGGGTCAGTGTTGTCGTGGCCTCGGGGGTCGATCTCGGCGTAGGTGAAGGTGTAGCTGTCCGGTTGACGCTCGACTCTCAGGTCGGTAGATCTTTGGTCTGCAGCCCAACGGGAACCGACGACGCTACCGGCGATCACCGGAGCCGGCGCGGCAATGTACGGGGCCTGCAGTCTGGTCTCGGTGACGGTGATGGAACGTCTCGTGATGTCGGTCTCGGGATCCAGTCCGAACGGGTAAGACAGGGCGGGAGTGGCCGAAAACGGAACCCCCACCGCCCGGGGCACCCAAGCGCCATCCTGGAAGGAGGAGGAGAGCGCTACTCGCAGCGGTGGCGGGTCCGGGTCATCGGTACGAAAGCGCAGCACCGGCGTGCGATCGTCGTTGGTCAGGTCGCTCAGGAACGCGGGGCTGGGCGAGAACCCGACCTGGCCGGTGCCGCCTCGCCCCAGTCCGTCCGCTACATAGCGAACAGGTAGCCGAGGCAGCGCCGCACCCAGGATGATCGCCCCGGCCAGAGCGCCGATGCCGATGACCACTGCTGCGGGCGCCAACCATGCCGAGGTCAGCTGTCGCCCGGGGGTGGAGATGGCCAAAACAGCGACCCAGCACGCACCGACTGACGCCGCATACGGCCAGGCCAGCGGACCGTTGCTGTTGGCGACGGCGATGAGAAAGGGGATGACCATGACCAGACCGCCAAGGGCCGGGCGGCGCCAGGTCACGGTGATCAGATCAGCCAGCCAACCCAGGAAGGCGAACGCTGCTGTCAACGTGAAGGCGACCCCGGGTGTTGCCGGCGCGGGCACAGGACTCTCGCGGATCACCGTGACGGCGTCGAGTACATGCCCGCTCCATACGCTGGGCAACGCGCTCAGCGCCATCCCGTCCCGGTTCCACAGCAGCAGAGCCGCCAGGCCCACCGCAGTGCTCAGCGGCGCGAAGCGGGCCGCCCCCAGCTTGCGGGTCAACGATCCGAGGAGAACCACTACCAGCAGCGCCACGACCAGCGGTGAACGCCACGGGGTGGCCGAGAACAGATCCCCCACGGGGCGGGCCGAGCAGTACACGCCGAGCGCGACCAGGCTGGATGCGACGAGGTGGCCCTCGCGTCGCGCAGTCATGGGCGCCGCGCCGGTTCTCGTGCTTGCAGCCGCCACCAGGCCTGCGCGACGCTCATCTCGGGGGTGATGTGCACCGAGGACCAGCCGGCGCATCGGGCGAGCTGGGTGATTTCCTCAGCAGCCGCACTCGGGCCTGACCCGGTGAAGGCTTCCTGGTCCAGCACGAAGACCAGGCCGGTGCGCCCTGGCGGCAACAGTGCGAGCAACGAGCCGGCGGCAGCCTGGTCGTTGCTCGAACAGGCCAGGACCACGCAGGTCGAGCCACCGATAGCGGTCCGGGCCTGCGCAGCGAAACGATCGGGAATTCCAGAGCTCGTCCGGCGCCCTCGGGTCGCTGATGAGGCCTCGGCTTGGGAGGACTTCGAAGGTTGCGGCTCCAAGACGGCAAGTTCGTCCAGGATCTGCGCCAGGGGGTGGTGGCTCGTGACAACGCTGGAATCCCGGCCGGCGTCGGCCACCAAGGTGAGCTCATGTCCGACTGCGTCAAGGTGAACTGCCACCGACCCCATCGCCTCGACGGCCCAGTCCAGACTGTGACAGCGGCCGTCGGCTCCCGCCTGCAGGCAAGGACCCACCAGGAGTGCGCTGTGGTTGCTGCGGGGGTGGCTGTCTTGGCGCACCATGAGTTGGCCTCGATGAGCCGTCACCGGCCAGTGCACCCGACGCAGATCATCGCCGATCCGATAACTCCTGATGGCGATGTCGGGCAGGCCAGGGCTGCCAACGGCGAAGATCGGGTTGCCATCGCCTTCGATGGACACCGCCCCCGGCCTGTCGTGCTCAAGCGGGTGGATCGGCGCTCGTGCGATGACCTCGTAGTCACTGGCTGACAGCAAGCTCACTGTGACCAGGGCGAAGGGATCGCCCAGTACGAGCCGTAGCGGCCCGATCCGATGCCTACCGCGGCGCTGGGCCCGTATCTCCATACCCACGCGGGTGAGCTGGCCTCTGCCCAGTTTCGGCAACCACAGGCTCAGCGGGCCTGAGTGGGGGGAACGGCCCGGCGCGGTCACGTCCAGACCGGCCGAGGCCGGCACCTGTAGTTGCAGGTCAGGGCAGGCGCGAGTGCGGCATCTCACCTGCACCGACACCGCACCAGAGACGCCAGTCTCAAGGGCAGCTTGATGCTGGATAAGCTCAACGTCTACCTGAGGTCTAAAAAGCACGACGAGGGCAGTGGACAGCAACGGCAGTAGCAGTGCCAGCAGGCCGACGCGGGCCAGGTCGGCAAAGCCCAGCACCAGGCCTGCTCCGGTGAGGGTGAGGCCTGCGGCCACCAGGCCCCGGCCGCGCCCGCTCAAGTGGGGCCGAGTCCGCGTCGTGGTGCTCACGGCTCTGCCCGGCGTGGGTAGTGGCGCGCCGCCATGCTCAACCCGCGGTCGATCGCAGTGCGGGCACCGGGGTCGAGCCCAGCACCTGCGCGATGACCTCGGCCGGGCTTCGCCCCGAGAGCCGCCCCTGGGCCGCCAACAGCACCCGGTGTTCCAACACGGCGACGGCCAACTGCTGGACGTCGTCGGGGAGCACGTGTGCTCGCCCGCTCATGACCGCAGCAGCGCGGGCCGCCCGCAGCAGGTGCAACCCCGCGCGCGGGGAGGCGCCCAGTCGCAATTCTGGATGGGTGCGGGTAGCGCGCACGATGTTGACGATGTAGTGCCGCAGCGCGGGCGCGGCGTACACGCCCTGCACCGTCGTGGCGGCGCGCTGCACGTCCTGCACAGTGGCCACGGGATCCAGCCGCGCCAGGGGAGAGGTCCCGCTGTGCTGCTCTAAGAGCGCGGCCTCGGCCTCGGCGCTGGGGTAGCCGATCGCCAGGCGCGCCATGAACCGGTCGCGCTGGGCTTCGGGTAGCGGGTAGGTGCCTTCCATCTCCAGGGGGTTCTGGGTGGCGACCACCAGGAATGGGTTCGGCAACGGGTAGGTCTCCCCGTCAACGCTCACCTGGGCTTCCTCCATGGACTCCAGCACGGCGGACTGTGCCTTGGGGGAGGCGCGGTTGATCTCGTCGCAGACGACGATGTGGGCGAAGATCGCACCGGGTCGGAAGCGGAAAGCCCCGGTCGCCGGATCGAAGACGTTGACGCCGGTGACGTCGCTGGGGAGCAGGTCGGGAGTGAACTGGATGCGCCGCATCGGGATGCCGAGGGCTTGTGCCAGCGCTTTGGCCAGCGTGGTCTTGCCGACGCCGGGGACGTCCTCCAGTAGTAGGTGCCCTCCGGCGAGCAGGACCGTGACCGCCACCTCGATGACTTCGTTCTTGCCCTCGATCACGCTGGCGGTGGCGCGGGTCAGGGCTGCGGCCAGGTCGTGGGCGTGCTGTAGGTCTGAATCCTCCACGAGTGCGTCCTTCCTCGTTGCCGATGGGTGTTGCACCCGCCCGCTGTGCGCGCTCTGGTCTCGATTGTGAACGACGCGCTGCTCAGACGCCGGACGGTGGGCCCGCGCGGGTCGCCCCACTTTGCTCCACCCCCCGAACTGATGAACCGGCTGAGACCTCTCCCGGGCGGCATTCTGGGTGATTTGCCCGACGGCTGCGGCCGGGTCGCGGTGGTGCCGGGGAAACTCCTCCACCGTTCCCCCCGCCGAGATGCACGTTTTGACCTGCGGCTTTACTTCTTCTTTGCCTGCGGAGGCCCCGTGACGGGTATCTCGGTGGGCTTTAGTGGAGTAAAGTGGAGGAACTGGGAGGCGCCACGCAGCTAGGGGAGGGAGGTGCCCGAATGTTTCTCGGCACCCACACCCCGCGTTTGGACGAGAAGGGCCGGCTGATCCTGCCCGCGAAGTTTCGCGAGAAGCTCGCCGGCGGCCTGGTCGTCACCCGCGGCCAAGAGCGATGCCTGTACGTCTTCCCGATGGATGAGTTCGTTCGGGTCGCTGAGGATCTGCGCGCCGCCCCGGTGACGAGCAAAGCTGTGCGCGACTACCTACGGGTGTTTCTCTCCGGGGCCTTCGATGAGATCCCGGACAAGCAAGGCCGGGTCACCATTCCGCCCGCGCTGCGCGAGTACGCCGGGCTCGGGCGGGACTGCACCGTCATCGGTGCCGGATCCCGGGTCGAAGTCTGGGACAGCTCGGCATGGAACGCCTACCTGGAAAGCACCGAGCAAGCCTTCGCCGACCAGGCGGAGGAGGTGATCCCGGGCCTGTTGTAACGCGCATGACCCGCACACCGTCCCTGGTGTCCGGTCTCCACCCACTCGCCGCCCGGGGTACTTCCCCGATCCCGGGCCCGATCTGCCGGAGTCACTTCCCCGATTCCGGACATCACAGGCGAGCGGGGTGGGGCCCAGATCTCAGGGCCTACCGCTTCCAGCCGCACCGTGTCCGCCACCATCGGCGCGACACCACTACCCACCAGCCGACACGTCATCGCACCCAAGAGTTCCCAGCACACCCCGGAGGAGGAGCAGATGAGCGGACTTGCCGCTGACCGACATGTCCCGGTCATGCGTGAGCGGATCGTGGAACTGCTCGCGCCTGCCTTGAGTAAACCCGGGGCGGTCGTGCTCGATGCCACCCTCGGCATGGGAGGGCACACCGAGGCGCTGCTGCAGGCCTGCCCTACGGCTCGCGTCATCGGTATCGACCGCGACCCTGAGGCCTTAGAGCTGGCCGGGGGTAGGTTGGCCCAGTTCGGGGACCGGTTCATCGCCGTGCAAGCGGTTTATGACGAAATCCCTGAAGTGATGCAGGAGCAGTCGATCCGCAGCTTCGACGCGATCCTGTTCGACTTGGGTGTTTCCTCCCTGCAACTGGACGAAGCCGAACGCGGGTTCGCGTACAGCAAGGACGCCCCGCTGGACATGCGGATGGACCCCACCCGGGGCATCACCGCAGCCGAGGTCCTCAACACCTACGAGCCGGCCGAGCTCATCCGCATCCTGCGCGACTACGGCGAAGAACGGTTCGCAAAAAAAGTGACCGGTGCCATAGTCCGCGCCCGTGAGGTGGAGAAGTTCACCACCTCGGCGCCCCTGGTGGAGTTGCTGCGTGCCGCGATTCCGATGAACTCCCAACGCAGTGGCGGACATCCGGCCAAACGGACCTTCCAGGCGCTGCGCATCGAAGTCAACGAAGAACTGAGCGCTCTGGAGCGAGCCCTGCCCCAAGCGATTGATGCATGTGGGCTCGGAGGGCGTGTCGCTGTGCTGTCCTACCACTCCTTGGAGGACAGGATGGTCAAGAGAGTTCTCAGCGCCGGAAGCCACAGTTCCGCCCCGCACGGGTTGCCAGTCGAGTTGCCCGAGCATCAGGCGTACCTGCGGCTGCTCTGTAGGGGGGCAGAGGAGCCCTCACCGCAGGAAATAGCCGACAATCCGCGTGCCGCCTCAGCGAAACTGCGGGCCGCAGAACGAATCCGACCGAAAGGACGCACTCGATGAGCCAGATGCCCGTCGCGACGACGGTACGGCCCGCTAGGCGTCCGGCACCGGCGCGCCCCGACCTGCGCGTGGTCTCTCCCGCCCCGTTGGCGCCCCGCCGTTTGCCCTTCGTGCTGCTGTGCTCGTTCGTGTTGGCCGCAGGCCTGTTCGCGCTGCTGATGATCAACATGCAACTCGCCAGCGGCACGTATGCGCTGCACGACCTGCAACAGCGCTCCATCGCGCTCGCCCAGGACGAACAGAAGCTGCGGGAAACCCTCGCCGTCCAGGAATCCCCGGCTGTGCTGGCCCAGCGAGCCGAGGAACTGGGTTTGGTGCCGGGCACGGCCCCGGTCTTCCTGGACGTCTCCGACGGTTCAGTAGCCGGAGAGCCCACTCCGGCACCGACGCCCACCGATAACGAATCCGCCGCGCCCGCCCCCGCCACCCCAAGCAGTTCCGTTTCCGGCGCCGACACGGCAGGCTGAACCTCGTGTCGCAGTCCCTCCGCGATAGTGAAGCGGGGCGCCCTTCGCGTGCCTCGCAGACCTCGTCGCGCCCTCGCCGGGCCGCCGGTAGCGCCAAAGGCCCCGGCACCAAGGGTTCTTCGGTGCGTTCTGCCCGCCAAGAGAAGCGGGCCGGTTCGCCTCGAGCCAAAACCGGGTCGGGCTCCGGCTCGGGGTCACCCAGATCCGGAGGCGGCGGTGGCCGCGGCGGTTCCACCAGCAGCCCGCGCCTGGCCAACCCGCGTCGCCGGGTCCGGGCGTTATTCGTTGCCATCCTCTTCGTCTTCACGCTGTTCGCGGCTCAACTGGTGCGCCTGCAGGGGATCGATGCTGCCCGGGTAGCCGAAGAAGCCCGCGACCTGCGCTCAGGTCTTCCGACGACGGTGCCTGCCGAGCGCGGCGCGATCCTGGACCGCAATGGGGTCCCGTTGGCGACCAGCGTCGAACGTCGCGACGTGGTGATCGACCAACTCGCCGTGGCCGAATACGTCGTACGGCAGGGGCGCAACCGCGTCAAAGTTGGGGCCGAAGGCGCCGCCAAGGCGCTGGCACCCATCCTCAAGCTGGATGAGTCCGAGTTGCGCAAGGAACTGACCGGGACCGCTCGCTACGGCGTCATCGCCCGCGGCATCGAGCCGGTCTTATGGCGCCAGGTGGACAAACTCGGCATCCCGGGGATCACCAGCACTGTGGTCCCGTTGCGCACCTACCCCGGCGGTGCGCCGGTTGCCCCGATCGTGGGATGGGTGGGGCCCACCGGAGATGCCGAGAACGGCACCGGCGGCGGGCTGGAGTACCTGCACAACTCGACATTGAAGGGAACCCCCGGGGAGACCGTTCGGGAGTATTCGGCGGACAACCGCGCCATCCCCATGGGTCACGCCGACATCATCCCGGCGGTTCCGGGCACCTCGATGAAGCTCACCATCGACAACGACTTGCAGTGGTTCGCCTACGACAAGATCCGGGACCAGGTCCAGAAGACCGACTCCACCGCCGGCGTCGTGGTCGTCATGGACTTGCAGGGCCGACTTCGGGCTGTCTCGGAGTATCCCAGCTTCGACCCGTCCAACCCCGAGACCCGCACAGCCGACCGGATGCGCAGCAGCGCCTTCCAGGACAGCTTCGAGCCCGGATCTACCGCAAAGGTGATGTCGGTGGGGGCTGCTCTGGCCGAGGGTGTCACCACCCCGACAACCGTCTATGACGTTCCGTCCACGATTGAGCGTCCCGACGCCGGACCCAAGCCGTTCCGGGACTCTCACCAGCACACCGACCAACGGCTGACCACGGCCGGCATCGTGGCCACCTCAAGCAACGTCGGCACCATCACCATCGGCGAGAAGCTTCCGCCGGCCACCCTGGAGCGCTACTACCGCGCCTTCGGTCTGGGCGAGGTCTCCGCTGTCGGGTTCCCCGGCGAATCTGCCGGGATGCTCAAGCCGGCCAACGAATGGGACGGACGGACCCGCTACACCGTGCTGTTCGGTCAGGGCCTCGGCGTCTCCGCAGTGCAGGCCGCCGGGGTGTTCCAAACCATCGCCAACAATGGGCTGCGGGTCCCGGCCAGCATTGTCGAGGGCACCATCAGCCCCGACGGCACGGCGACGCCGGCCACCCCGCCCACCGGAATCCAGGTCCTGCCGCAACAGGCAGCCGCTGAGATGAACACGATGCTGCGCTCGGTCGTCACTGACGCGGGAACCGCCCACCTCGCCGAGATCCCCGGAGTTGCGGTGGCCGGTAAAACAGGGACCTCCGAGAACATCGGCGTCACCGCGCCCAAGGGGCACCAGCCGTACACCTCCTCCTTCATCGGTTACGCCCCGGCCAACGCGCCGCAGTTCATCGTGGCGGTGGTGTTGAAGGAGCCAGGTGAGGACCATTCCATCTACGGTGGCGCTCTGGCCGGGCCGGTCTTCCGGGACGTCATGTCTTATGCGCTCAAAGCCTCGGGCGTGAAACCGGTTCCGCCCACCACCGAGCGGTACCCGCTCACCGAAGAAGAGTTGCGTGAGGGTGTCAAGACCGAGCCCACCGACGGCGTGACCCCCGCTCCGAACGGTGTGACCTTGCCCCCCATTGCTGTCTCGTCTCAGCCAACCGGGGCGGCCCCGTCGCCCTCCTCGCGATAGCGTCCAGGGGATGAGTACGCACCTGCGCCCCAGCGCCGTTCCCGGTATCACCCTGCGCGGTCTACACGCGACCCTGGCAGGGGTCCCCCTGCCCGCCGGCGACCTTGAGGTCCCGATAACCGGAGTCACTCTCGACAGCCGAAGTGTGTTGCCTGGTGATCTGTACGCGGCGCTACCCGGGGCTCGAGCCCACGGGGCCTCCTTTGCCGCTTCGGCAGTGCAGGCAGGGGCGGTGGCGGTGCTGACGGACGAGCGCGGTCGGGAGCTCGCCGACGTACAGGTGCCCGTTCTGGTGGTACCAGACCCGCGCGCGTGCCTGGGCGAGTTGGCTGCCACGATCTACGGGCAGCCGGGCCGCAAACTGCGCACGGTCGGGATCACCGGCACCAACGGCAAGACGACGACCGCCTACATCCTGGACGCTGCGCTGCGCGCCGCCAGCCATGTCACGGGGTTGATCGGGACGATCGAGACCCGGGTCGCCACCGAGCGGGTTCGCAGTGTGCGCACCACCCCGGAGAGCCCTGACCTGCACGCTCTGCTGGCCCTGATGGTCGAGCGCAAGGTCGACGTCGCCACGATGGAGGTCAGTAGTCATGCGCTGGCTCTGCACCGGGTCGACGGCCTGATCTTCGATGTGGCGCTGTTCACCAACCTGTCCCAGGACCACCTGGACTTCCATCACACGATGCAGGAGTACTTCGAAGCCAAGGCCGGACTGTTCACTGCGCACCGCTGCCGGCAAGGGATCATCTGCGTAGACGACGACTGGGGCCAGCGGCTCGCGGAGATCGCCTCGGTTCCGGTGAGCACCGTGAGCAGTGATCCGGCGCGCGCTGCCGACTGGCATCTGCTGGCCGAACCCGGCCAATCGGAGTTCGTGCTGCGCGCCGAGAGCGGCGAGGCGTTGAGCCTGCGCAGCGCGCTGCCGGGCGACTTCAACCGGATGAACACCGCTCTGGCCGCGCTGGCATTGCGTGTCGCAGGAATGAGCGACGAGGCCATCGTGGCGGCGATTCACGCAGGCGTCACGGTTCCCGGTCGGGCCGAGCGGGTCGATCTCGGCCCGGGCGCGCCGCAGGCCGTCATCGACTTCGCGCACACCCCCGAAGCTGTCGCCAACGTCTTGGCGGCGCTGCGTGCCCAAATGCAGGGTCCCCTGGTCGCAGTCCTCGGCGCCGGCGGAGACCGCGACGCCGGGAAGCGCGAAATGATGGGCGCCCGGGCCGCTCAGGTCGCCGATGAAGTCGTCGTCACCGATGACAACCCGCGCGAGGAAGACCCCGAACTCATCCGGGCAGCGGTGCTGCGCGGAGCGTTGGGCTGCGCCGAGGAGCCGGCGCGCTGTCACCAGGTCGCGGGCCGAGAGGCTGCCATCGAGTACGCGCTGCGCCTGGCCGGCCCGAACGGATTGGTCGCGGTGCTCGGCAAGGGGCACGAAGACGGCCAAGAGATCCACGGTGTGGTCCATCCCTATAATGACCGCGATGCGCTCACGCAGGCGTGGGCTCGTTGCCGCCGCACGCCTGAAAGGCCCATCTCATGATTCCGCTGTCCCTTGGCCGCATCGCGCAGATCACCGGCGGCGAACTGCACGGTGACCCCCAGGTATGCATCGACGGGCCGGTTGTCACCGATTCGCGCGCCGCGCAGCCCGGTTCGCTGTATGTGGCCCGCGTCGGAGAACACGCAGACGGTCACGAGTACGTTCCCGGCGCTGCGGCGGCCGGGGCGGTGGCCGCGCTGAGCACCCGCGTCGTCGAGGCGCTGCCCTGCGTGGTGGTGCCCGACGTGCAGGCAGCGTTCGCGGCCCTGGCCAGCGCCGTCATCGAGCAGGTTGAGGACCTCGTCGTCATCGGGATCACCGGGTCCTCGGGGAAGACCACCACCAAGGACCTGTTGGCCGGGGTGTTGAGCACGCTCGGGGAAACCGTGGCCAACGAAGGCTCCCTGAACTCCGAGGTGGGGGTGCCGCTTACGGTTACCCGCATCACCCCTACGACGCGCTATCTGATCGTCGAGATGGGTGCCCGGGGGATCGGGCACATCGACTACCTGGCCAAGATGACCAGTCCGCACATTGGCATCGTGCTTAACGTCGGCAGCGCCCACCTGGGGGAGTTCGGCTCCCGCGAGGCCATCGCCCGCGCCAAGGGCGAACTGGTCGAGGCGCTTCCGGCGGACGGGTTGGCCATCCTGCAGGCTGACGACCCGCTGGTAGCGGGAATGGCTGAGCGCACCACAGCCCAGGTGTGCACGGTCGGGCGCCTCGGAGGCCAGCTGCAGGCGCTCAAGGTCGAGGTCGGCCCCAGCGGCGCCGCGTCGTTCACGCTGGCCGCCGGTGAGCAGCGCGAACGCGTCACGCTGGAGTTGCTGGGGGAGCACCAGGTCGACAATGCGCTCGCGGTGGCTGCCTGCGCACTGCACCTGGGGATGAGCCTGCCGCAGCTCGCGGCCGCGCTGGCTCAGGCCCGCCCGGTGAGCAGATGGCGGATGGAACGCCACGACCGGGCCGACGGCGTGGTCGTCATCAACGACGCCTACAACGCCAACCCCGAATCGATGGCGGCTGCGCTGCGCACCCTGAAGAGGATGGCGGAAGGCAAGCGGACCTGGGCCGTACTCGGCACGATGCTGGAACTGGGGCCGACCTCGGATGAGGAGCACCGCCAGATCGGTGAGATGACCGCTGACCTGGGCATCGATGAGGTGCTCGCGGTGGGCCAGGGGGCCGCGGCGATCGCTGAAGGCGTCAGGATCGCCGGACAACGCCGTAGCGTGCGAACACACGCGCAGTGGGTCTCAGATATCGACGCGGCCCAGCGCGTGCTCGATGAAAACCTGCGAAAGGGTGACGTAGTCGTGCTCAAGTCGAGTCGGGACGCCGGTCTGCGCCAATTGGGCGACCGCTTGGTCGGTCAGGAGACTCTGGCATGAGAGCAGTTCTGGTCGCCTCCTTCATCTCATTGATCGTGGCACTGTTCGGCACCCCGCTCTACATCAAGTTCCTTGTGCGTCGCGGGTACGGGCAGTTCATCCGCGACGACGGACCCACCACGCACCACACCAAGCGCGGCACCCCGACGATGGGCGGCGCCGTCATCATCGCCGCGACGCTCCTGGGCTACTTCCTGGCCCATTTCGTCACGGTGACCCCGGTCTCGCCCAGCGCGCTGCTGGTCATCTTCCTCATGTGCGGGTTGGGGCTGGTGGGTTGGGGCGATGACTTCATCAAGATCACCAAGGCCCGCAGCCTGGGATTGCGATCCTGGCAGAAGTTGGCAGGCCAGCTGCTCATCGGCACGATCTTCGCCGTGCTGGCCTTGCAGTTCCCCTCACCCAGCGGTGACCGACCGGCCTCGATGGCGATCTCCTTCGTGCGTGACACCTCCCTGGATTTCGGCCTGCTCGGACCGATCCTGGGCACGATCGTGTTCGTGCTGTGGATCAACCTGATGATCGCGGGCACGAGTAACGGCGTGAACCTCACCGACGGTCTGGACGGTCTGGCCACGGGCGCCAGCGTGGCCGTCAGCGCCGCCTACATTCTCATCGGCATCTGGCAGTTCCAACAGGGCTGCAGCTCTCCGGGGCGCATCGTCGGGCAGTGCTACACCACCCCGCACGCGCACGACCTGGCGATCTTCGCGGCGGCGCTGATGGGGGCATGCGTGGGGTTCCTGTGGTGGAACGCTTCCCCGGCCAAGATCTTCATGGGTGACACGGGTTCGCTCGCGCTCGGTGGTGCGCTGGCCGGTTTGGCCATCACCACCCGCACTCAGCTGCTCATCGTCATCCTTGGTGGGCTGTTCGTGATCATCACCATGTCGGTGATCATCCAGGTCGCCTCCTTCAAGATGACTGGGAAACGGGTCTTCCGGATGGCTCCGCTTCAGCACCACTTCGAGCTCAAGGGCTGGAACGAGGTGACCATCGTCATTCGGTTCTGGATCATCGCCGGCGGCTGCGTAGGCGTCGGACTGGCGTTGTTCTACGCCGAGTCGATGGTCGGAGGTGCGTTATGACCTACGTCGAGTGTGGCGGCGATCCACGCCCCGGCTTGGACCACGCCGAGGGTGACTGGGCGGGGCTGCGCGTGCTGGTGGCGGGTTTGGGTGTCAGTGGGTTCGCGGCCGCCGATGCGCTGCTGGAACGCAACGCCGTGGTCCGCGCGGTGGACTCCGGAACCGGTGGCAACCTGGCTGAGCGCACTCGTCTGCTGGAAATCCTCGGCGCCGAACTCGTGCTGGGCCAGAACGCGGCGGCGGCGCTGGCCGAGCCGGAGCGCCTCCTGGAGGGCATCGAGCTCGTTGTCACCTCACCCGGATGGCGCCCGAACACGCAGCTGTTCATCGAGGCCGACGCCCGGGGGATCCCGGTCTGGGGCGAGGTGGAACTGGCTTGGCGGATGCGTCCGCGTGAGGGCGCCGCGCCGTGGCTGACGGTCACTGGCACCAACGGCAAGACCACGACGGTGCAGATGTTGGCCACGATGCTGCAGCAGGCTGGCCTGCGGGCCACCAGTGCAGGCAACGTCGGCACACCGATCATGGAGGTCATCCTCGACCCCACCCCCTATGACGTCGTCGCCGTGGAGTTGAGCAGCTTCCAGTTGCATTGGCAGCGCTCGGTCTCGCCGCTGGCCTCGGTGTGCCTCAACGTCGCCCCCGACCATGTGGACTGGCACGGCTCGATGCAGGCTTACCGAGACGCCAAGGGGCGGGTGTATGAGAACACCCAGGTCGCCTGCGTCTACAACGTGCAGGACCCGATCACCGAAGAACTCGTTCGTGAAGCCGACGTGCAGGAGGGTTGCCGCGCCGTCGGTTTCACCTCCGGCCCGCCGGGGCTGTCGATGCTCGGCATCGTGGACGGCGTCCTGGCCGACCGGGCCTTCATCGAGGGCCGGCGCACCAGCGCCGCCGAGCTTGGCGAAGTCGCCGATCTGCAGCGCGGCTCCACCCCGGTCGCCGATCATGTCGTCGCGAACGCGTTGGCCGCCGCGGCGCTGGCGCGGGCGGCCGGAATCAGCCAGCTCGCCGTTCGGGAGGGGTTGCGCGCCTTCACCCCGGAGGCGCACCGGATCGCCGAGGTCGCCTGCATCGACGGCGTCACCTGGGTCGATGACTCCAAAGCCACCAACCCGCACGCGGCTGCCGCTTCGCTGGCCGCCTTCGACTCGGTCGTGTGGATCGCCGGCGGTCTGCTCAAGGGCGCTGAGGTGGACGAACTCGTCGCGCAACATGCAGGACGGCTGCGGGGGGTCGTGCTGTTGGGCGCCGATCGCGAGCGGCTCGCGCAAGCCCTGGCCCGACACGCCCCTGATGTACCGGTGGTGGATGTAGCCGCGACCGACACTGAAGCGATGGGGCTCGTCGTTGCTGAGGCGGCGCGCCTGGCCCAGCCGGGCGACGTCGTTCTGCTCGCGCCGGCAGCGGCCTCCATGGACATGTTCGACAACTACGAGGCTCGGGGGAACGCCTTCGCCACTGCGGTGCGGGCTCGCCCTGACGCCGGGGAGGCAACCTCGCCGTGACAGCGCAGACCCCCGCCGCCGCGCGCACGGGCAACCGTGACAGACGCATCACGAGCCAGGCGGCAGGCCGCCCACCAGAGCAGCACCCGTTCTGGGAGCGGCTGGAGTCGCCGTTGTCGACGTACTACCTGTTGCTGGCGACCGTGGCGATCCTGCTGGTGATCGGCCTGGTCATGGTGCTGTCGGCGTCCAGCATCACCTCCCTTCGCCAAGATCAGTCCTCGTACACGGTGTTCATCAAGCAGGCACAGTTCGCCGTTCTGGGCTTGATCGGGGCCGGGATCGCCAGCCGGTTCAGTGTCGCCACCTGGAAGCGCCTGGCGGTGCCAGTGCTGCTGGTCGCGATCAGCCTGCAACTCCTGGTCTTCACGCCCCTGGGGGTCGAAGTCGGTGGTAACCGGAACTGGCTCGTCCTGGGGGGTTTTCGCCTGCAACCCTCCGAACTGGGCAAGGTGGCGTTGATCCTGTACGGCGCCTCCATCCTCAGCGCGAAACGCAAATACCTGCACCGGTGGAGTCACGCAATCGTTCCGCTGCTGCTCCCGGTCGGAGCGGTGGTCGTGGGTTTGGTGCTGCTGGGGCGGGATCTGGGAACGGGTCTGGTGCTGCTTGCCATCCTTACCGGCATCATGTGGGCGGCCGGGATCTCGTGGCGGTTGTTCGCGCTGGCCGGCGCCGCCTTCTGCGCCCTGGCGGTCGGACTGGTCTATTTCAGCGGCAACCGAATGGAGCGGATCAATCAATGGTTGAGCTGCACCGACGTCCAGCAGTGCTGGCAGAGCAGACACGGCCAGTTCGCGCTGGCTGACGGTGGCCTGGGCGGGCTGGGGTTGGGCGGCAGTCGCGAGAAGTGGCTGTGGCTGCCCGAACCGCACAACGACTTCATCTTCGCCATCCTGGGTGAAGAACTGGGCCTGGGCGGGACACTGGTCGTCCTGGCGTTGTTCGCACTGCTGGCACTGGCCTGCTACCGGGTTGTGCTGCAGACCAATGACATGTTCGTGCGCCTGGCCACCACCGGGGTCATGGTGTGGATCATCGGCCAGGCCATGATCAACATCGGCGCGGTCATCGGGCTGCTGCCGGTCATCGGGGTGCCGTTGCCGCTGGTCTCCTACGGCGGATCCGCTCTGGTCACCACCTTGGGAGCGTTGGGCATGGTCATCTCCTTCGCCCGCGGGGAACCCGATGCCCAGCAGGCTTTGGCAGGGCGCCCCAGCGTGTGGCGCCGTTCTTTGTCCGTTCTGTCCTCCACGAAAGGCAGCCGGCGATGAGTCCCACTGCTCGCCCACATTCTGGTCCCTCGTCGGTGCTGCTCGCCGGGGGAGGCTCAGCCGGTCACGTCTCCCCGTTGCTTGCTCTGGCCGACTGCTTGCGCCGGCGTGACCCGAACGTGGGGATCACAGCGCTGGGGACTCAGGCGGGCCTGGAGAGCCGTCTGGTGCCTGCGCGCGGTTATGAACTGCGGACGGTACCCAAAGTGGCCTTCCCGCGCCGGGTCTCCCGCGACGCGGCGATGCTGCCCAAGCGGTTGGCCAGCGCGGTTGCCGCAGCTGATCGGGCCATCGTCGACTGTGGCGCCCAGGTCGTCGTGGGTTTCGGCGGTTACGTGGCTACACCCGCCTACCTGGCCGCGCGCCGGCGGGGGATCCCGATCGTGGTCCACGAGCAGAACGCTCGCCCGGGCTTGGCGAACAAGCTCGGTGCCCGGTTGACCCCCTACGTGGGTACCACCTTCCCGTCGACGCAGTTGCCGCACGGGCGAGTGGTCGGTATGCCGCTGCGGCGAGAGATCACCACCCTGGACCGGGTGGCAATGCGAGAGCAGGCTTGCGCGCACTTCGGCCTCGACCCGGCCCGCACCACGCTGCTGGTCACCGGTGGGTCGCTGGGGGCGCAACGGCTCAACGTCGCCTTTTCCCAGGCTGCTTCCCGGCTGACTGACGCCGGCCTGCAGGTGCTGCACCTGACCGGGCGCGGCAAGGATGTCGTGGTCGCCCAGGACGCCAAGGGCTATGTCACCCGCGAGTACGCCGACCAGATGGAGCTGGCCTACGCCGCCTGCGACCTGGTGGTGGCCCGCTCCGGGGCCAACACGGTCTGTGAACTCACCGCTGTCGGGTTACCTGCGATCTACGTGCCGCTGCCCATCGGCAACGGTGAGCAGCGCGTCAACGCCGCCGACGTCATCAGCGCCGGGGGCGGAATCCTCGTTGAGGACTCCGAGGTCACCCCGGAATGGGCTGCCAGCACGGTGCTGGGCCTGGCCACCGACACTCCCCGACTGGAGTCGATGGCTGCGGCCGCCGCGAGCATCGGCGAGCGGGAGGCCGACGAGCGGCTGGCCGACCTCGTCACGCAGGCCTACGCCGGCGCTCAGGGTGTTCGATGAAAGGCGCTCGTTTCGAGGTCACCGGACCGGTGATCCCGCTGCGCGACCTCGGCGCGGTGCACGTGCTGGCGATCGGCGGCGCCGGTATGTCGGCGCTGGCCCGGTTGTTCCTGGACGCCGGAGTGCAGGTCTCGGGGTCGGACGCGAACGATTCACCGCTGCTGCACGCTCTGGCCCAGCGCGGAGCCACGGTTCACGTCGGGCACGACCCGGCCTACCTGCAGGGTGCCGACACCGTCGTCGTCTCCTCAGCGATCCGAGAGGACAACCCCGAACTGATGGCGGCGCGCGCCGCCGGTCTGCGGATCCTGCACCGCTCGCAGGCGCTGGCGAGCCTGATGCAAGCCCGCACCCGGGTCGCGGTCGCCGGCGCCAACGGCAAGACAACGACAACCTCCATGCTCACGGTGGCGCTCATCGAGGCTGGGGCTGATCCTTCTTTCGCCATCGGCGGGGAGTTGGCCGAGCTCGGGGTCAACGCGCGTCTGGGCGCGGGGGAGCCGTTCGTCGTGGAGGCGGATGAGAGCGACGGCAGCTTCCTGGCCTACCGCCCGCAGGTGGCCATTGTCACCAATGTGCAGCCCGACCATCTCGACTTCTACGGGACCTTCGCAGCAGTGCAGGCTGCCTACGGGCAGTTTGTCGCGAGTATCCCGGCCGGTGGGCTGCTCGTGGCCTGCGCCGACGATTCGGGGTCCGCCGCGTTGGCCGAGTCCGCCCGCAGAGCGGGCACCCGCGTCGTCACCTACGGGCGCGCCGCCGGTGCCGATCTTGTGGTGGGTCCGGCCAGCTTCAGCGGATTGTCCGGTAGCGCGTCCCTGACGCGGGCCGGTGCGCCGGCTCGAGAACTGAGTGTCTCGCTGCCGGGCGAGCACAACCTGCTCAACGGGGCTGCCGCCTTCCTCGCCGCCACCGACGGGCTCGGGTTGGACGCGGACGCGGTATTGCAGGGGATCGCCGCTTACAGCGGAACCCGACGCCGTTTCGAGCCCAAGGGGGAAGTGGCTGGGGTGCGGGTCGTGGACGACTACGCGCACAACCCGGCTAAAGTCGCCGCCGTGGTCAGCGCGGGAGGCCATGTCGCGGCCCCGGGCCGCCTCGTGGTGTGTTTCCAACCGCACCTGTACAGCCGCACCAGGGATTTTGCTGCGGAGTTCGGAGCTGCACTGCGCGGAGCCGACGTGGTCGTGGTACTGGACATCTACGGCGCCCGCGAGGACCCCGTCCCCGGGGTGAGCTCGCACCTGATCTCCCAGGCGGCTCGCGAGGCGGGCGTACCGGAGGTCCATGACGTCGTGGGTCTGGGGCAGGCCGCGACACGCCTGGCAGAGCTGGCGCGCCAGGGCGATCTGGTCCTGACGGTGGGGGCTGGGGACGTCACCAGGGTCGGTCCGGAGCTTCTGTCGCGGTTGGCGCAGGCGCACGGATGACGGCTTCTCGCTTTCGGGCCCGCACCGGTTCCGGGCGGGTCACCTCCGGGGCCGCCGGGGTACGTCGGCGGGTGCCGTGGCGCCAGTTGCTCGCAGTTCTTCTCATCGCGGGTGCTGTCGCGGCCGCGTTTTTCGGGCTGTTCTGGTACGCGCCGTTTTTGCGCATCGCCGATGTCGCGATCGAAGGCGCCCGCCCGCAACAGCAGCCGGGAATCCAACGCGCCGCCGACATAACCTTGGGTGAACCTCTAGTTGAGGTAGACACTAAAGCCGTCGCTGCCCGGGTGATGGCGACGAAGCTTTTCTCCGAGGTGCAGGTGCAGCGGAGTTGGCCGGACACCGTCACCATCACCGCGACGCCCCGCGAGCCGGTTCTTGCGCTGCAGGCAGAGGCCGGTCAAGTCTGGCTCGTCGACGACAGCGGAGTCGCCTACGAAGAGGTGACCCATGCCCCGGACGATCTGCCCTTGGCCACCAGCGATCAGGGCCTGAACGAAACGGCCTCGGCGGCGCTGGCGCGAGTCGCCAGCAGCCTGCGCACCGACCTGCGAGCGGCGACCCGTGACCTGCACATCGATGCCGAAAGTCGGGTGTCGTTGCAGGTCAAGGAAACCGAGGTGTTCTGGGGGGAGTCTGAGGACAGTCGCCTCAAAGCGGCTGTGGTCACCCGCCTGTTGGATACCGCCGGTGTGGGTTACATCGACGTCAGTGCTCCGATGGCGCCGGTGACGGCAGAGCATCGCCCGCAACGCGGCGAGCGCCCACCGGAGTCGGCCGGGTCAGCCGCCTCTGCGGGCCCCAGCGATGCCTCGACCGAAGTTCCGAGGAGCTCGCAGGGGGCCACGCCGGAGAGTCCGGAGCAGCCGACGCCCTCCACTGAGCCCCGGTCTGCATCTGCCACATCAATCCCCGGCTAGACGTCAATGAGACGTCAAGGGTTTGAAAAGTCCTGTGTCGGTGGCAAGGTGTGACCTTGACCGTCCATTACGATGGACCAGAAACCCGGGGTGCGTGCTCGGCTCCGGTAGATCACGCGACCGAAAGAACGTCTTCAGGAGAGGCCCCCGTCGTGGCAGCACCACAGAACTACCTGGCCGTAATCAAGGTCGTCGGCATCGGCGGGGGCGGTGTCAACGCCATCAACCGGATGATCGAGGTCGGCCTCAAGGGCGTCGAGTTCATCGCGATCAACACCGATGCGCAGGCGCTCCTCATGAGCGACGCCGACCTCAAGCTCGACGTCGGTCGTGAACTGACCCGTGGTCTCGGCGCCGGCGCCGACCCCGAGGTCGGCAAGAAGGCCGCCGAGGATCACGCAGAGGAGATCGAGGAAGCGCTCAAGGGCGCCGACATGGTCTTCGTGACTGCGGGTGAAGGTGGCGGCACCGGCACCGGTGGCGCGCCTGTGGTGGCCCGGATCGCCAAGTCCATCGGCGCCTTGACCATCGGTGTCGTCACCCGTCCCTTCACCTTCGAGGGTCGTCGCCGCGCCAACCAGGCCGAGTCCGGCATCGGGGCGTTGCGCGAAGAGGTCGACACCCTCATCGTCATCCCCAACGACCGACTGCTCTCGATCAGCGACCGCGCAGTCAGCATGCTTGACGCCTTCCGCAGCGCCGACCAGGTGCTGCTTTCAGGTGTGCAGGGCATCACCGACCTGATCACCACACCCGGCCTGATCAACCTGGACTTCGCAGATGTGAAGTCCGTGATGCAGGGCGCCGGTTCGGCCCTGATGGGTATCGGCTCGGCGCGCGGGGAAGACCGCGCGGTGCAGGCTGCGGAGTTGGCGATAAGTTCGCCGCTGCTGGAAGCCAGCATCGACGGCGCTCACGGGGTGCTGCTGTCCATCCAGGGTGGCTCCGATCTTGGTCTGTTCGAAATCAACGAGGCAGCCCGCCTGGTTCAGGAAGCTGCGCACCCGGAGGCGAACATCATCTTCGGTGCGGTCATCGACGACGCGCTCGGCGACGAGGTGCGGGTCACCGTCATCGCGGCCGGGTTCGACGGTGGCAGCCCGCAGCGCCGCAGTGACGACCGCGCCCTTGGTGGAGTTTCCAGCGCCCAGGCCCAGCAGCAGCAACAGCAGCGTCAGAACCCCGGTCAGCAGATGCCGCCGGCCCAACAGATGCCGGCCCAGCAGATGCCCCCGCAGCAGATGCCAGCCCAGCAGATGCCGCCGCGTCAGGAGCCCTCGTACTCCCAGCCGGTGACTCCGCGCCAGGGGCAGGTGCCGCGTCAGCAGCCTCCGACCCAGCCCGCGGGGATGCCCCCGGGGCACGAGCCGATGCCGCAGCGTCAAGCCCAGCAGCAGCAACAGCAACGTCAGCAGGCGCCGAACAACGGTCCTGCTCAGCCGCCGCACCAGCAGGGCGCACCTGCCAGTCGTCCGCCGCGCGCGGTGACCTTCGACGACGGCGACGACCTCGACGTACCCGACTTCCTGAAGTAAGTCGTGTACGCATGGCGTGAGCAGAGTGGCGGGCCCGCAGGGGCCCGCCCCCTGTCGCAGCCTGACGTGATGCCCCGGTCCCTGGTGGACTGGGGTTTCACGCGTGCCACCCCCACCCCGGCCGGGGTGAGCGGCAGCCGCGGCGACTACCTGGGGTTCAATCTGGCCAGTCACGTCGGGGACGACCCGGTGGCGGTGCAGAGCAACCGCCGCGCTTTGGCCGCGCAACTCGGGGTGGCAACGCGCGAACTCATCTTCATGAACCAGGTGCACGGCAGCCAGGTGGTGGTGGCCGACGGCCCTTGGTCGGGGGATCCCCCCGAGGCTGACGCCGTCCTCACCACCACCCCGGGGTTGGCACTGGCGGTGCTGGTGGCCGACTGCACCCCGGTGCTGCTCGTCGACGAAGAAGCCGGCGTCGCCGGGGCGGTGCACGCCGGTCGACCCGGACTGCTGGCAGGGGTGGTACCCGCGGCGGTGCACGCCGCGCGAGATCTCGGGGCGCGCAGGTTGCGTGCGGCAGTCGGCCCCTCGGTGTGCGGACGCTGCTACGAAGTGCCGGCGGCGATGCGCGAGGAAGTCGCTGCCGACAACCCACTCTCGGCGACCGTGTCCTGGACCGGGACGCCCGCCCTCGACGTTGCCGCTGGTGTCGTCGCCCAACTCAGGCAACTTGATGTAGCGCTCACCTGGGTTCCCGGCTGTACCCGAGAATCACCACGGTTCTATTCCTATCGCCGTCAACCCCGCACCGGCCGTTTCGCCGGCGTCGTGCGAATGTGGACACCGTGACCGACCACGAGCCCCGCCTATCCGAGCTGGCCGTATCGCTGCGCCGCGTCCAGGAGCGCATCGCGGCCGCCTGCACCGACTCTCAGCGTGACCCGAGCCAGGTGAAACTGGTCGTGGTCACCAAATTCTTTCCCGCCAGTGACGTTCTGCACCTGGCCCAGTTGGGTGTCGATGAGGTGGGGGAGAACCGCGACCAGGAAGCCGGCCCGAAGGCGGCGCAGGTGCGCGCAGCGCTGCCCAAGGGGCCGCGTTGGCATTTCATCGGTCAGTTGCAGACCAACAAGGCGGCCTCGGTCGCTTCCTATGCCGATGTCGTGCAGTCCGTGGACCGGGTGCGCCTGGTCAACGCCCTGGAGAAGGGGGCAGCCAAGGCCGGACGCGAGTTGGAAGTGCTCCTGCAGGTCGACCTGGGGCAGGGCGCGGATCAGGGCCGGGGCGGCGCGTTGCCGCAAGAGATTCCGCAGCTTGGCGCCGCGGTGGCCGACTGCGAGTATCTCAAGCTGGCGGGGCTGATGGCGGTGGCTCCGCTCGGCGCGCCCGCCCGACCGGCCTTCGAGCGGTTGGCGGCGCTGGCGCACACGCTGCAGGCGGAGCACCCCGACGCGCGGGTGATCTCGGCCGGGATGAGCGGCGATCTCGAGGATGCCATTGCCTGTGGGGCCACCCACCTGCGTGTCGGAACGGCAATCCTGGGCGCTCGTCCTCCTCTTCGATAGCGTTAGCTCACGGCCCGCGTCGGTCTCCTGTGCCATGGCGTAGGCTCCCGAGAACGTTTACGCGCGCGGTCGACATCCGCACGAACAGCAAGGAGCACACACGATGGCTGGAGCACTTCGCAAGGCCTGGGTGTACCTCGGGCTGGCCGATGAGGACGAGCGCGATGTTCTGTACGACGAGGACACGCGCGGTGAGGAGTTCCCGCCCGCTCGCGCTACCCGCGAGGTGGAGGAGGACCCCCGCGAGCATGAGCGTGAGCCGCTGGCCCCGCGCCAGGAGCGCCCCCGCGGCTCTCACGTGGCGTTGGCTCCGGTGGAGGACGAAGAACCGCGCCGCGCAGAAGTCACCCCCATCCGACGCAGCACCCCGGTCGCAGAGGTTGTCAAAGACGTGGAGGTCACCGGCGTGCACCGCATCACCACCATTCACCCGCGCACCTACAACGAAGCCAAGAACATCGGCGAGAGCTTCCGCCAGGGCACCCCGGTCATCATGAACCTGACTGACCTGGACGACGCCGACGCCAAGCGACTGGTCGACTTCGCTGCGGGGCTCGTCTTCGGTCTGCAGGGCTCGATCGAGCGGGTCACGAACAAGGTGTTCCTGCTCTCCCCGGCCAACCTGGAGGTCACCTCCACGGACGGGTCCGGCAGCGCTAAGGCCACGCGCGGCCTGTTCAACCAGAGCTGATGCAGGCGGCACCCAGCCGCGTAACGGATACTGGCTGACATGGCGCTCGTCGTTTCACTCATTCTGTTCCTCATCCAGATCTACATGTTCGTCCTGATCGCTCGGCTGGTGGTCGACTGGATCCAGGTCTTCGCCCGAGAGTGGCGTCCCCGTGGTCTTCTGCTGGTCATCATCGAGGGCATCTACTCCCTGACGGATCCGCCGCTGAAGGCGCTGCGTCGGGTCATCCCACCGGTCCGACTGGGATCGGTGATGCTGGACCTGGGGTTCATCGTGCTGTGGTTCGGCTTGTACGCTCTTTCTGCCGCAGTTACCTACATCGGAATGCAATTCATTTAAGGCTTTTGCTGTGCATTGTTTGACGGACGTCCGGTCTTAAGTAAAGACGATCGACCGACTCGACTGCCTTTCTTGCGAGACTACGTGCCCGGTAAGTCATGTAGCTGACCAGGGGTGAGTACCTTACGCGGATTCCGTTACCCTGGAAGCGGATACATCGGTGCAATCAAGGGGTTTCCATGCCGCTCACACCCGAAGACGTGCTGAACAAGCACTTCACCGCGACGCAGTTTCGACGCGGATACGACGAGCAGGAAGTCGACGACTTCCTGGACGAAGTCGTCGTCGAATTGCGGCGCCTCAGCACTGAGAACGCGCAACTGCGCCAGGGCGCACCCGGGGCGCCGCAGATCGACTCTGCCGCCTTTGCCCAGGCAGAGAAAGTCGCCCAGGAGCGCATCGCGCGGGTGCAGGCCGAAGCCGATGAAGCGGAGAAGGCCGCAGCGGCCCGAGTGGCGGCAGCCCAGGAACGGGCCGAACTGGCAGAGCAACAGGCACAGGAGCGGGCCGCGACCGCAGCACTGGCCGCGCCGGCGACCCAGGCCGACCAGGGCTCAGCCGCGGCGCCGATGACCGCTTCGACCTCGGGTGCCGGGGTTGCCGACGCCGCCGGCGTCATCGCCCTGGCCCAGAAGGTGCACGACGAGTACGTCGAGCAGGGTCGCCAGGAGCACGATCGCCTCGTCACCGAAGGCACCGCCCGTCGGGACACCTTGTTCGAAGAGGCCCAGTCCACGCACGACCGGCTGCTCGGTGAAGCCCAGGCGCGTCACGACGAACTCATCGAGACCGCGCAGAGCCGCCACGACGAGCTCGTCCAGACGGCGCAGAGCCGCCACGACGAACTGGTCGAGACGGGGCGCAGCGAGAATGAGCGCTTGATCGCCGAAGCCAAGCAGGAGCACGAGCGGCTGCTGAGCAGCGCTCAGGAGCAGCACGACGAACTGGTGCGCTCCGGCCGCGCGGAGAATGAACGTCTGCTGCTGGAGGCGCGCAGCACCTCCAGCACCATGGTGGAAGAGGCTCGCAACCGCCGCGACACGATGCTGACGGAGCTGGAGAACTCCCGCAGCGCCTACGCCGCCAAGATCAGCGAACTACGCAGCTTCGAAGAGCAGTACCGCTCCCGGCTCACAGACTTCATCGAGGGGCATCTGCGCGGGCTGGAGCGTGCGTCATCGCCGATGCCCGGTGAGATGCCTGACTCTGAGCTGAGCGATACCCGCCTGGAACTATCCGGCCGGCCGCAGCAGGCCATCGAGGCCGAGGAGGCGGCTCACGCTGAACACCCGGTCGAGGAGGAGGCAGAGCGGGCTGAGGCGGCCAGCATCCCCGAAGCCGACCTCACCTCGGTCCACCAGGGCTGAGCTACTCCTGAGGCGTGCGTTCAGCCCCGCCTGCTCGGTGCCGGACCCCCGGCGCAGATCAGGTGGGGCTGAAATGTTTCCTGGCTGCTGGGCTACCTCTATCCTGTGCGCACGGCCAAGCTGGGTACGTGCGCCGACCGCTGGGTGGCAGACGTTCTGGCACGATCGTTTCCTCAACGGCCAGAGGTCGATTGCAATTGACCTCTGGCCGCACAGTTCACCCGTACGGATCGGACAAGCCATGACCACGTTGCACGATTCCACCCCCGAGCAGGACCGGTCGGCCGCGGCTGCCGACCTGACATGGCTGCCGGTTCGCCCGGGCGAGGATCCTTGGACCCAAGAGGAATTCGAGGAAGTTCAGCAGATGCTCACCGACGAGATCGCGCGCGTCGGTGCAGAGCTTGAGATGTCGGAGGCCGACATCGAGACCCTGATGCGTAATGACGGCAGCGGCTCCGGAGACGATTCGGCCGACGCCGGCGGCAAGGTCCTCGAGCGCGAACATGAGCTGACCTTGGCGGAGAACTCGCGTCGCCTGCTGGAACAGAGCAGACGCGCCCTGGAGCGGCTTGCTGCGCGCAGCTATGGTCGTTGCGAGCAGTGCGCCGAACCCATCGGCAAACTGCGCCTACAAGCCTTCCCTCGCGCCACGCTCTGCGTGGCGTGCAAACAGAAGTCGGAGCGACGCTGATTTCCTCCTCAACTACAGCTTCTCGCGGCCGGGCGTTCCTCGCCCGGCCGCGTCTTGCCGCACTCGTCTGCCTACTCGGTGCCCTGGTGTGGGCTGGTGACCAGGCCACGAAACGCTGGGCGCTGGCCTCGCTGACGCCAGGGCAGATCCGGCCTTTCCTGGGGGAGGTGCTGCAGTTCACGTTGGTGTTCAACCCCGGCGCGGCGTTCTCGCTGGGAACCGGCATCACTCCGGTCTTCACCTTCGCGATGGCGGCGGTGGCCGTGGCGATCCTGGTCTCGTTGCGCCGTCTGAACTCGCGCTGGTGGGCCTTGGCCTTGGGGCTGCTGCTCGGCGGCGCCCTGGGCAACCTCACCGATCGGTTGCTGCGCCCACCCGGCTTCGCTCACGGACACGTCGTGGACTTCCTCATGTTGCCGCATTGGCCGGTCTTCAACGTGGCAGACTCCGCGATCGTCACGGCCGCCGCGCTCATCGCGCTCGCAGCCTTTCGCGGCATCGATTTCGATGCCAACCCCAAATCCTCGACCGGCGCTGACGAGCCTTCGACCGGACCAGACGTGGAGGTGAACCGTCGTGGCTGATGTGCGAACGCTGCCTGTTCCTGATGGCTTGGAAGGCGAACGGGTGGACGCCGCGCTGGCGCGACTGTTCGGCCTGTCCCGCACTAAAGCGGCCGATCTGGCCGGCCAAGGTCTGGTCATGCTGGACGGGGCTGCTGTAGGCAAGTCCGACCGGGTGCGCGGCGGTGGTTTCCTGGAGGTCAGCCTGCCGGATGCCAACGCACCCACCGGGTTGGAGATCATTGCCGAGCCGGTGCCGGGGATGAGCATCGTGCACGACGACGACGACCTCATCGTGGTGGATAAACCGGTGGGGGTGGCGGCGCATCCGAGCGTCGGCTGGAGCGGGCCCACTGTGGTCGGGGGGTTGCGCGCAGCCGGCTACCGGATTTCAACCTCGGGGGCCAGCGAACGTCAGGGCATTGTCAGCAGGCTCGATGTGGGAACCAGCGGCTTGATGGTGGTGGCCAAGAGCGAGCATGCCTATTCGATGCTCAAACGGGCTTTCCGTGATCGGCGGGTCGACAAGACCTACCACACGCTGGTGCAAGGCCTACCAGACCCGGTGGTGGGGACCATCGACGCCCCGATCGGGCGTCATCCCGGCTATGACTTCAAGTTCGCGGTGATGCAGTCAGGTAAGCCGAGTCTCACCCATTACGAGGTTGTCGAGGCCTTTCGCAGTGCCAGCCTGCTGCAGGTCAAATTGGAGACCGGACGTACGCACCAGATTCGGGTCCATATGGCCGCCTTGCGCCATCCCTGCGTGGGCGACCCGCTGTACGGCGGCGACCCGGTCCTCGGCGCCAGGCTCGGGCTGGACCGGCAGTGGCTACACGCCGTGGGGCTGGGGTTCGAACACCCGGGCAGCGGTGAGTACGTCACCTTCGAGAGTTCCTATCCCCAGGACCTGCAGAACGCGCTCGACATCCTCGCCCAGGCCTGAGCCCCGCTGCTGGCGCCGGACCGGGGCGCTGCTCGGGCGTGGCTGCTGCAGTGGTGGCCACGCAGCCAGCTTCGGGCAGCGCTACGGCGCTGAGACATCCCTGCAGGGAACCCGTGGGCCTCAGTGCCTGGCCATGCTGTGCAGCGCGACCTCTTGAGCTTTGACGACGACCTGAACCTGCTCCCCGGGGACGAGGTCGAGATCGGCAACCGCGGCCGCTGTCACGTCGGCAGCAACGACAAGGGGTTCGGCTGGCGCCGAAGCGGAGTCGCTGCTGTGCAGAGCGACCCGGACGCGGACGGCTCCGCCGCGGTCGCTCAGGTCCAGCACGCGCCCGGTCAGGACGTTGCGGGCGCTGCCGGTGAAACCTGCCTTGGACAGTACGACCGCAGCGGGCGCGAAAATAGCCACCGCCGACTCCCCGTCTGGCACCTCTCCCCGGCCGATGACCTGCGGCCCCCCGGCCAGGCGCAGCACCCCGGCCGCTTCGATACGGCCAGGCAGCAGGTTCACCCCTGCGATCCGGGCCGCGAAGCTGCTGCGAGGAGCGCTGAAGACGCTACGGGTGGGGCCCTGTTCAACGATGCGGCCCTTGTCCAGGACGGCAACGACATCGGCCAGTGCCAACGCGTCCAGCAGGTCGTGCGTGACCAGCACCGCAGTGCGACCGGCGTCGGTGAGTAGGCGCCGCAGCAGCCGTCGCAGCATCGGGGCCATCTCCACGTCCAGGGCCGAGAACGGCTCATCGAGCAGGAGCAGTTCGGGTTGGGCAGCCAACGCCCGGGCGACCGCGATCCGTTGCGCCTGGCCACCCGAGAGTGCTGCGGGGCGCCGATCGGCCAGATCCGAGGCTTCCACGTCGGCCAGGCGTTCCAAGGCGATGTCCCTGGCGCGACGCCGCGAGAGGCCTTGGGCGCGGGGCCCGAAGGCGACGTTCTCCACTGCGCTCAGGTGCGGAAACAGCAGCGCCTCCTGGCGTAGCAACGCGATGCCACGAGCGTGCGCAGGAACCTCGTGTCCGCTGGCGGTGTCGAGCAGCACGGTCTCTCCGAGCTGAACCCGGCCGGCGTCAGGGCGCAGCAGCCCCGCGGCGATCTCCAGGGTGCTGGATTTACCGCTTCCGTTCGCCCCCAACAGGGCGAGCACCTGCCCGTCGGGAACCTCCAGGTCGACGTCCAACCCGCGAGCGGCGATCTGCGCCTGCAGACTCAACCGGCTCATCGGGGCACTCGCGCGGGGCGGCGCCCCTGGGCGCGTGGAGCCTCGGCCGCCTCGGTGCCGCCGTGTACGAGGAAGACGATGGCGGCTGCTGCCACCACCAGCACCAGGGCCAGCGCAATCGCCGCGTCGGGGTCGCTCTCGCGCTGCAGATAGATCTCCAGGGGCAAGGTGCGGGTGACCCCCTGCAGCGACCCGGCGAAGGTCAAGGTCGCCCCGAACTCTCCGAGGCAGCGCGCGAAGGCCAAGACCGCCCCAGAAGCCAGCCCGGGCAGCACCAGCGGCAGGGTGACTCGCCGCAGCACGGTGCTCGGTCGGGCGCCCAGGGTCGAAGCGACCTCCTCGTAGCGCTGACCGACCACCCGCAGGGTTCCTTCGAGGCTGAGAACCAGGAAGGGCAGGGCGACAAAGGCCTGGGCGAGGATCACCGCGACGGTCGAGAACGCGATCCGCACCCCCATGGCCTCCAGGGAGGCGCCGAGCAGGCCGCGCCGGCCGAAGGTCTCCAGCAGCGCGAGCCCGCCGACGACCGGTGGCAGGACCAAGGGAAGCAATACCAGCGACCGCAGCAGGCGCCGGCCGGGGAAATGTGCCCGGGCCAGCAGCAGAGCCAGCGGCACACCGAGCACGATGACCAGCGATGTGCTTGCCGCCGCGGTGCGCAGGCTGAGCCACAGCGCGGCCACAGATGCCGGTGAGCTCAAGAGCGCGGGCAGGGTCGCCCACTGCACTCGCGTGAGCATCCCGACCAGGGGCAGCAGAACGAAGGCTGCGCCCAGGGCTCCGGGCAGCATCACCCAGCTAGGAGGCGCCGCCGGCGCCCGCCGCGGCATCACTTCTGCGGGCTGCCGAACCCCGCCTCGCGGAGCACATTCTGCCCCGCCTCTGAGGTCACGAGGTCAACGAATTCGGCTGCCAACGCAGGGTTTACGGCTTCCTTGGTGACGGCGATCGGGTAGCGGTTGATGGCGGTGGCCGCCTCGGGGAACGGCACCGCGGTGACCTTGTCGCCCGCACCCGCCGCGTCGGTGACGTAGACCAGGCCTGCGTCGGCCTGGCCGGAGGTGACCTTGCCCAGCACGTCGGTGACGGCATTCTCCTCGCTGACGGCGTGCACGGTGACGCCTGCGGCCTCGGCGACCTTCTTCGTGGCGGATCCGCAGGGCACCTGCGGAGCGCAGATGACGGTCTGCAGGTCGGTGCGGGCCAGGTCGGCGAACGTGGCCACCTTCTTCGGGTTCCCGGGCGGAGTGACGATGGTGAGGGTGTTGGTGGCGAACATCTTGGGGGAGTCGGAGACCACGACCCCGCCGTCGACGGCCTTGGTCATGTTCTTCTCATCCGCGGAGGCGAAGACGTCGCCGGGAGCGCCCGCCGTCAACTGGGAGACCAGGTCGGAGGAGCCGGCGAACGAGAGCTCGACGTCGGTGCCCGGGTGGGTGGACTCGAAGGTCGTGGCCAGGTCGGTGAAGGTCGACTTCAAGGACGCGGCCGCCAGGACCGTCAGCTTCTGGGGGCTCGCCTGGTCGCTGCCCTGGGAGGGTGCTGCCTCGGGGGTAGCGGCTGACCCGCAAGCAGCGAGCATCCCGACCAGGGCGGCGGCGATGGCGAGGGAAACAGGGCGGGTGTTCATGATGAAAGGCCTCCGGGAGTTTCGATGACGACGTTCGTCGCTTTGACGACCGCGGTGGCAAGGGCGCCAGGAACGAGCCCAAGCCGGTGGACGGATTCGGTGCTCATCAGCGATGTCACCGTGAAGGGGCCGCAGCGCAGTTGGACCTGCGACATGACCCGGTCGGAGACGACGTCGGTGACGATGCCGGTGAAGCGGTTGCGCGCTGAGGAGCCCAAGCCGTCGTCCTGGGGGTGGCGCGCGGCATGGGCGGCGGAGGCCTTGATGAGGGCCAGCCCGTCGACGACCACACGCCCTGCTTCGTCGCGGCCAGCGGCGAGCTCATCGCGATCGATCCAGCGCCGAAGGGTGTCATCGCTGACCCCGACGAGCATCGCTGCTTCACGGACCCGGAAGGTCGTCGGGCGCCCGGGCGTAGGCGGCTCGACTTCTGCGGGGTCACTCATATGCGCCTGCATTCGGTCATAATAGCCGCATCTGCGGAAGTAGTAGCCCGTGGTGTGACGGCGAGGGCTGATCACACCAGCGGTTGAGTCGAGCGGAGCAGTGGTTGAGGGCCCACCTTCAGCAGCGTCTTGAGGCCCCAGGATCCATCGCGGAGTGTGGGTGGAGTCGCTGGCGCAACGGCGCCGGTTGGAGCGCCGCGGGTGCCTGCACCGTGGAATGTCGGGGGGCTGTCAGCCTCGGATCGGCCGGGACAGAAGCGAAACCTGGTCGCCCTCGCCGTTGAGGCCACCAGGCCCCGAACCGCAGCATCGTTTCCAGGCAAGGGTGTTGGCTGCTGACACCGACTATTTCGCCCTGGGTGAGGGTCGGCGGGCAGGCGCCGCCGCCGGGCCGCCCTGCTCAGTCGGCGGCAGGCTCACCGGCTCGGCCCGGTCTCGAGATCGTTGGGTCGTGACGAGGTGTGGGCGCTCGGTCGTAAGATGCTGCGGACATGCCTGAAGAACCCGCCTCCGCCCCGGACCGCTCGCAGAATTTCGTCCACCTGCACTGCCACACCGAGTACTCGATGCTCGATGGTGCGGCGCGCATCGACGACCTGCTGGCCGAAGCCGCCCGTATGGGGATGCCTGCGATCGCCACGACCGACCACGGGTCGATCTTCGGCGCCTACGAGTTCTGGAAGAAGGCGCAGAAACACGGCATCAAGCCGATCATCGGCATCGAGGGCTATCTCACCCCAGGCACACACCGCACCGACAGGACGCGGGTCAAGTTCGGTGACGGCTCTCGTGATGACGTCTCCGGCGCCGGCGCCTACACGCACCTGACGTTGCTGTCCGAGAACACCGCCGGGATGCACAACCTGTTCCGAATGTGCTCGCTTGCTTCGCTCGAGGGGTACTACTTCAAGCCCCGTATGGACCGAGAGCTACTCGAGACGTACGGCAAGGGGATCATCGCCACCACGGGCTGTCCCTCCGGTGAGGTCCAGACGCGGCTGCGCCTGGGGCAGTACAAGGAAGCGGTGCAGGCTGCTTCGGAGTTCCGGGACATCTTCGGGGCTGAGAACTACTACTGCGAGCTCATGGACCACGGGCTCGACATCGAACGTCGGGTGCAGAAGGACCTACTGCGGCTGGCGCGGGAGCTCAAACTGCCGCTGCTGGCGAGCAACGACCTGCACTACACCAAACCCGAGGACGCAACGGCGCACGCTGCCCTGCTGTGCGTGCAGTCCGGCTCGACGCTGATGGACCCGGGCCGGTTCAAGTTTGACGCTGAGGACTTCTATCTGAAGTCTCCGGCCGAGATGCGCCATCTGTGGCGGGAATTGCCGGAGGCCTGCGACAACACGCTGCTCATCGCCGAACGGTGCGAGGTGTCCTTCACCGAGGGCGAAGGCCGGTTCATGCCCCGTTTCCCGTGCCCGGAGGGCGAAAGCGAGACGAGCTGGTTCATCAAAGAGGTCGAGACGGGGCTGCATGTGCGCTTCCCCGACGGCGTCCCTGATTACGCGCGCAAGCAGGCGGAGTTCGAGACCGAGGTCATCGTCGGCAAGGGGTATGCGGGGTACTTCCTCGTCGTGGCCGACTTCATCAACTGGGCGAAGTCACAAGGCATTCGGGTGGGGCCCGGGCGTGGTTCCGGAGCCGGTTCGATGTGTGCCTACGCGATGCGAATCACCGACCTCGACCCCGTTCCGCACGGCTTGATCTTCGAGCGCTTCCTCAACCCGGAACGTAAATCGATGCCCGACTTCGACGTCGACTTCGATGAGCGTCGTCGCGGCGAGGTCATCCAGTACGTCACCCAGAAATACGGTGAAGAGCGCGTCGCCCAGATCGTCACCTACGGCACGATCAAGGCCAAGCAAGCGCTCAAGGACGCCAGCCGCGTGATGGGATATCCCTTCGCGATGGGGGAGAAGCTCACCAAAGCGATGCCGCCGGACGTGATGGGCAAGGGGATCCCGCTCTCGGGGGTGTTCGATCCCGGACACAAACGTTATGCCGAGGCGGCCGACTTCCGTGCGGTTCACGATGACGACCCTCAAGCACAGGAGATCGTCAAGACCGCCCTGGGTCTGGAGGGTTTGAAGCGGCAGTGGGGGGTGCACGCCGCCGGCGTCATCATGAGTTCTGAGCCGCTCATCGACGTCATCCCGATCATGCGTCGGGAACAAGACGGCCAGATCATCACCCAGTTCGACTACCCGACGTGCGAGACGCTCGGGTTGGTCAAGATGGACTTCCTCGGGTTGCGCAACCTCACGATCCTCGATGACGCCATCGAAAACGTGAAGAGCAACCGCGACGAGGTCGTCGATCTGGACGTCCTGAGCAAAGACCTGACCGACGCCAAGACCTACGATCTGCTGCAGCGCGGCGACACTCTGGGCGTCTTCCAACTCGACGGCGGCGGCATGCGCACCCTGCTGCGGCTGATGCGCCCGGACAACTTCGAGGACATCTCCGCCGCGCTCGCGCTGTACCGCCCGGGCCCGATGGGCGTGGACGCCCACACGAACTTCGCGCTACGCAAGAACGGGCGTCAGGAGACGACGCCGCTGGACCCGCGCCTGAAGGGCCAGCTCGAACAGAAGATGATCGACGCGCTGGAACCGATCCTGGGCACCACTCACGGCCTGGTGATCTACCAGGAGCAGGTCATGGAGATCGCCCAGAAGCTCGCCGGTTACACCCTGGGCAACGCCGACCTGCTTCGTCGGGCCATGGGTAAGAAGAAGCGCGAAGTCCTCGACGCCGAGTTCGTCAACTTCGAACGCGGGATGCTCGATTCGGGCTTCTCCCCGGCCTCGGTCAAGGCGCTGTGGGATGTCCTCGTCCCCTTCTCCGACTACGCCTTCAACAAGGCGCACACCGCCGCCTACGGGTTGATTTCGTACTGGACTGCTTACCTGAAGGCGAACTACCCGGCCGAATACATGGCGGCGCTGCTGACGAGCGTGCGCGACGACAAGGACAAGTCGGCCCTCTACCTCAACGAATGCCGTCACATGGGCATCAAGGTGCTCCCGCCGGATGTGAACTCCTCGATCGGCAACTTCGCCGCTGTCGGCACCGACATCCGCTTCGGTCTGGCTGCTATCCGCAACGTGGGCGCGAACGTCGTCGACGCGATCGTGGCGGCCCGGCAGGAGAAGGGGGAGTTCACCTCCTTCCCGGACTTCCTGTCCAAAGTGCCAGCCGTGGTCTGCAACAAGCGGACCATCGAATCGCTCATCAAGGGCGGCGCCTTCGACTCCCTGGGCCACCCGCGGGGCGGGCTGGTGCGCATCCACGAGCAGTACGTGGACGCCCTGGTGGATATCAAGCGCAAGGAAGCGGTCGGACAAGATTCCTTGTTCGGCGCTTTCGGGTTCGCCGACGATGACGAGGACGCCCCCTCCATCGGCGGGCTGGACGGGCTGCCACCCATCCCGCCCGGGGAGTGGGACAAACAGACCCTGCTCAGCTTCGAGCGGGAGATGCTCGGCCTCTACGTCTCGGATCACCCGCTGTTCGGGATCGAACACATCCTCTCCCAGCACGCCGACACCTCGATGGCCTCCCTGAACATGCCCGTTGAAGAGGGCGGGCGCGGAGACGGCGCCACCGTGACGGTGGCGGGCCTCATCACGGGCCTACAACTCAAACGGACCAAAAAGGGCGACCTGTGGGCGATCGTGACGGTCGAGGACCTCGTGGGGGCCGTGGAGTGTCTGTTCTTCCCCTCCACGTACATGACGGTGAGCACCATGCTCTCCACCGACCTGGTGTGCGCGGTTCGCGGACGGGTCAACCGCCGCGACGATCAGGTCTCGATCTATGCCCAAGAGCTCACGCTGCCCGATATCAACGAGGGTCCGCGTGGCCCGGTCGTTGTTTCCCTGCCGGCCACGCGCGCGACCACCGGCCTGGCGCAGGAGCTCAAGGATGTTCTTCACGAACACCCGGGCGCGACCGAAGTGCATCTGCGTCTCACCCAGCCGGGCCGTTCGGTGGTGATGAAACTCGATGACGGGTTGCGGGTGACCGCCTCGCCGGCATTGTTCGGGGACCTGAAGGCGTTGCTGGGGCCGGCCTGTCTCGGGTGAGCCGGCCCCGTGGCCGCATCAGGCGCTGCGCGCGGATCGCTCTACGGAACTAGTCCGCGGGTGGTTGATCTCTCTGCGGGGTCGGCTGCGCGGGATTGCGCTTTCCCCGTTGTCCGCGCTGGAGACCGCGGCGAGTTGTCGCTGGTTCTTGGAGCGGGCCCGGTAGCTGTCCATCAGCGCGACGAGGCGCGGCAGGTGCACCTCCTGGAAGTACGAGCGCCATTCGATCTGCGTGACGTTGCGTCCGTTCGGGTCGTGAGCGGCCAGCAGCGCGCGGGTGTTCCTGTCGTCGTAGGTGGTGCTGGCGCACGTGTAGGAACGGTAGATCTGCACGTAGGAGTCCAGCACGTCCAGTTGCGCCAGAGAGTGTCGGATACGCGCTCGCGGTGAGCGAATGCCCGGTGCCAGGCGCAGGCTGCGCTGAGCCAGCGTGAGTGCCCGGCGTCGCCGTCGCGACCAGGCGCTCAACTGGTCGGGGGTGCTGAACTGCCACGGCTTGGGTGAGATCGGGCGTCCCTGACGGTCGGTGTACGGGTGTTCGGCGAAGTACTCCATGACGTGCTGGCGGACTTCGCCGAGCGTGACAGGGTTGGAGGTGCCGGTACCGACTTGGAAGTAGCGAGCCTGCCCGTGCAGACCAGGGCTTGCGGCCGCCGCAGCGGCCGTGTCGACGACGATGTCCACTGGCACGATGTCGATGATGCTCTCAGCCTGGCCTGGGAAGCCGACCAGGCGTCCTTTGGCGTAAGCGGCAATGAGCGGATCGGCCACTTTGAATCCGTCGAGCCAACCGGGGAACGGCCTGGCCAGGGCACTTTCGATGATGGTGGGGCGCAAGATGGTCAGCCGGTGCCCGGACCCGGCCCACAACTCCTCGGCCACCCGTTCTCCGAGCGCCTTTGTGAGCGTGTACACATCGGTCCAGCCGAGCTCGGCAGCGCGACTACGCCCACGCTCTCGCAGTTGGGCTCGCACCCAGGCTTCGCGGCCGGCTGGGGTCGCCGGCATGGGGTCCTCGCCAGTCAGCGCGCTTGCTTCGGCCAAGCGCGACAGCCGTTCCAGTTGTGTGCGGGTGCGAGCGGCGCCGTCTAGCTCAGCGCGCCAGTCGAGGTCGTGCTCGACTGAGTTCTCGTAGGCGTGGGCGGTGCGCTCGGTGTTGACGTAGCTGGTGGAGACGTGAATGACGTGCGGGTCTCCGCCTGCCCGCAGCAGTGCCTGGTACAACCCGGCCGGCCCGCCGACATTCACCGCCATGGCGCTGTCCAGGGGCTCATCGAAGGTAACCAGGGAGGCGCTGTGCAGGACCAGGTCCAGGTCCGCTGGCAGATCCGGCAGGTCTGCACCCAGATCTGCCTCGATGACCCGGAGCCGGTGCGCCAACGTGTGTGCGACGGCGGCTGGGCCGACGCGCTCGCGCCACACGGCGAAGGCGTCGTTGTCGAGCAGTTCAGCCAGTCGTCGTTGGCCTGAGACGCCTCGGCGCGGCCGGATGAGCACGTGCACGGTGGTGTTCGGATTGTCCAACAGGCGCTCAAGCAGCGCTTGCCCAAGGAACCCGGTGACCCCGGTGAGCAGAACGTTACGGGACTTCTGTTCACGCGAGTGGATGGTTTTTGCCGAATGCGCGACGTCAGACATCGGGCTCCTTGGGTGGTGGGGTGCTCGCCAGGGCACGGTTAAGCGCACTGATGCACGAGAGGGGAAGGCCGTCCACCTAACCTGTCGGCAACGCACGTCCGACTCTGAGCGAATTCGTCGACAGATCAGGACAGTTGCCCCGGTAACATCCACCGCGTGGGTGGTGCCGACACTTCAACAGGCCTGCGCCCGGCCTACAGTTCGGCTATGGAGATCCACCCGCCCGCCCCCGCCGAACGAGCCGTCAGCTACACCCACCACGCAGATACCCGGATTGATCCGTACGCCTGGCTCGGCGATTCATCCGATCCACAGGTCATCGCCCATCTCGAGGCGGAGAACGCCTACGCCGAGGCGGCCACTGCTGCGCTCGCCCCGTTGCGGGCCGCGATCTTCGAGGAGATCAAGGGCCGCACTCAGCAAAGTGACCTGTCGGTGCCGGTGGCCTATCGCGGCTGGTGGTACTACACCCGCACCACCGAGGGCCATCAGTATCCGGCCCACGCGCGGGTTCCGGTGACCACAGGCCAGCGCCCGGTGTTGGTCCCCGGTCAGGTTCCCGAGGGTGAACAGGTGCTGGTCGATGGAGATCTCGAGGCTGGTGAGCACCCGTTCTTTGCGCTGGGAGCTTTGGAAGTCTCCAACGACGGCGCTGCGGTCGCGGTCGCGGTCGACGTCACCGGCGATGAGCGCTTCGACGTGCGGATCCGTCGCATCGAGACCGGTGAGCAACTCGACGTGGAGTTGACCGGGGTCGGTTACGGGTTGGCCTGGAGCGGCGATGACCGTTTCATCTTCTACACCCGGCTCGATGAGGCCTGGCGGCCGTTCCAGTTGTGGCGCCATGAGGTCGGTACGGCCACCGCGGATGACGTGCTCGTGCTGGAGGAATCCGATGAGCGGTTCTGGATGGGGATCGAGACCTCTCGGGACGACCGGTTCCTGGTGGTGCAACTGGCTTCCCGGACTACCTCGGAGGTGCATCTGCTCGACCTGGCCGACCCGGTCGGGCCGTTGCGGGTGGTGGCGCCGCGCACGAGCGGGGTCGAGTACGAGGTGGAACCGGCCGGTGACATCGTGCTCATCACCCACAACACCGACCGAAGCGACTTCGAGCTGTCCTGGGCGCCGCTGAGCGACCCGGGACCGGCCAACTGGCGCCCCTGGCTGCAGCCAGTCGATGGCGAGCGGGTGCTGGGTGCCGAGGCGTTTCAGGGACATGTGGCGGTCTCCTTGCGTCGCAACGGGCTGACCAGCGTGCGGATCGTTCCGCGGGTAGTGGGCAGCGGGGGCGAACACGGCCAGCCGTGGGACCTACCGGTGCAAGAGGAGCTGTACACGATCAGTACCGGCGCCAACCCCGACTGGACCTCGGGTGTGCTGCAGGTGGTCCTCGAGTCCTTCATCACCCCGCGCGCCATCCTCGAATACGACCTGGCGAGCAGACAGGCCACGTTGCTCAAGCGGCAGCCGGTGCTGGGCGGCTTCGACCCCAGCCACTATCAGCAACACCGCGTGTGGGTGCAGGCCGAAGACGGCACCCAGGTGCCGATGTCGGTGGTGGCCCGCGCCGACGTCCAGCCCGACGCCAGCGCGGCGGGTCTGCTGTACGGCTATGGCGCCTACGAGATCCCGATGGACCCGCACTTCTCCGTTGCGATGCTCTCCATGCTGGACCGCGGTGTGGTCTTCGCGGTCGCGCATGTGCGCGGTGGCGGCGAGATGGGTCGACGCTGGTACGAGGAAGGTCGGCTGGCGAACAAGCCGAACTCCTTCACCGACTTGATCTCCTGCGCTCGGGCGCTCTTCGACACCGGCTGGGTGGCCCCGGGGCGGCTGGCGCTGGAGGGCGGTTCGGCAGGCGGGCTGCTCGTCGGCGCGGCGCTCAACCTGGCCCCGGAGCTTTTCTGCGCCGTGCATGCGGCGGTGCCCTTCGTCGATGCGTTGAGCACCATCTTGGATCCGAGTCGTCCGTTGACCGTGGGCGAGTGGGATGAGTGGGGCAACCCGCTGGAGGACCCGAAGATCTACGAGGTGATGAAGTCCTACACCCCCTACGAGAACATTCGCGCGGTGGAGTATCCGGCGATCCTGGCCACAAGCGGCCTGAACGACACCCGGGTCGATGTCGGGGAACCTGCCAAGTGGGTGGCCCGGCTGCGTAAGACGGTCACCTCCGACCAAAATGCGCGCCCGATCCTGCTGCGCACCGAGATGGTTGCCGGGCACGGCGGGCGAAGCGGACGCTATGACGCCTGGCATGACGCGGCGTGGGAGTTGGCCTTCCTGCTGGATCATCTGGGCCTGGGGGCCACCGAGGCGTCCTGAGCCGACTCTTCATCAAACCGGCGGCGGTGCAGCACAGGGTCTTCCTGCGCTGTGCCGCCGTTCGTGCGTGCCGGGTTCGCTCTTCCGGCGCAGCCAATAAACTGATATCATTTAACTATCAGTTTGATACTACTTCGGGGAGGTTGCTGCGATGGCATCAAGCACAGGTCGGCCACGTGGAGAGTCCGTCGACACCGATGCCGGGGTCGGGCCGGAACAGCTCCCGGTCGCCACGGCGCCGGTAGGGCATGAGGGGGCGCGGGTCGACGTCGGTGAGTCGGCCGCCTGGTCCATCAACGGCTTCGTGGCGCTGCTGGTCGGCCTGGTCCTCGTGCTGGGTTCAGTTGCCTGGGTCGTGACGGAGATCGTCCAACGCGGTGAATCATCTCGGGTGGGCGTCATCCTGACTGGCGCGCTGGTGTTCGCGCTCGGAGCGCTCGTGTTCTCCTCGGTGACGATCGTGCAACCCGGGCAGACGAAGGTGTTGCAGTTCTTCGGACGGTACGTGGGCACCAACCGCCGCAGCGGACTGTCCATGGTGATGCCGTTGACGACCAAACGCACAGTCTCGGTGCGGGTCAACAACTTCGAGACCTCCGCGTTGAAGGTCAACGACGCCGACGGCAACCCGGTGGAAATCGCGGCCATCGTGGTCTGGCAGGTCGCTGACACCGCCCGCGCCGTGTTCTCCGTCGAAAGTTACGAGAACTTCGTACGTGTCCAGTCCGAGGCTGCCCTGCGCCACGTAGCGACCACCCACCCCTACGACGAGCCGGATCGTCACGGCACTTCGCTGCGCGGCTCGACCGACGTCGTCTCGGCGGAGTTGGCTCACGAGGTGGCCCAGCGCGTCACCGTCGCCGGTGTCGAGATCGTGGAGGTACGCATCTCCCACCTTGCCTACGCCCCCGAGATCGCCCAGGCCATGCTGCAGCGCCAGCAGGCCGGCGCCATCGTTGCGGCCCGCGCTCGCATCGTCGAGGGTGCGGTCGGCATGGTGCAGATGGCCCTGGCCAAGCTGGAGGAGGAGTCCATCGTGGACCTCGATGACGAACGGCGGGCAGCGATGGTCAGCAACCTGCTGGTTGTGCTGTGCGGGGAGTCCAAGACCACACCGGTCATCAACACCGGCAGCCTCTATACCTGAGGTGAGCGCCCAGGAGCAGACCGGCAAGCGCGCCCGCCGCGAGCGCAAACAGGTGCTGCTACGCCTGGACCCGGCCGTGCATGAAGCGCTGGCGAGTTGGGCGGGAGACGAACTGCGCAGCGTGAACGCCCAGGTCGAAGTCATCTTGCGGCGTGCCCTCGCCGAGGCCGGACGTGAACCGCGGGGCGTCGGCGAGGTCCCCAAACGTGGGCGGCCCCGCAAGGCCGAGACGACCCCGTCCTAGATGGCTGGACCGGGGCAGCCACACGGTGGCGGCGCCGGTGCGCCGACTGCAGCTGGACTCGCGGGCCCGTAGCTACCTTGCCTCAAGGTCTTAGGTGTGACAGGCACCCCGCTAGCTAATTGAGGCGCTCCATTTAGGAGTTCAAACGATGACCTTGACTGCGGAACCATCTGAGAATTCATCCTGGCTTACCCCAGACGGGCGCGATCCGAGTGAGCGGCATGTCACGCCTGCTGAGGGCAGCCAGAACACAACAACAGCAACGATGAAACGACAATGCCGCTCCGCGGCGCGGTCCCAGCACCGGTTGGTGTTGGGGCCGCGCTGTTGTATCAGCGCCGTCGCAGGCGGGCGGTGACGACCAGTTCGAGGGTGACGGTCGCAGCGATGGACTGCGACGCCAGGATCCCCGCCAGCACCACGAGCTGTAGCGCGGCGGCCTCAAGCGGGCTCGCGCCCCCGAGCAGGGTTCCCACGAACGCCCCCGGCAGGGTTACCAAGCCCACCGTGCGGGTCTGATCCAGGCCCGGCACCAGGGCTAAGCGGGCGGCGTTGCGGGTGATGAGCAGGGCCGAGTCCCGGGGGAGTAGGCCCAGCGCTAGCGCCGCCTGGTACTGCCCGTGTCGCTCATCCAAGCGCTCCAAGCAGCGTCGTCCGGCCAGGGTGGTCGCCGTCATCGCGTTCCCCACCAGGATCCCGGCCGTGGGGATGACCGAGATCGGTGCCAGCGGGAGCAACCCGACCAGCAACAACGAAGCGGTGACTGGTAGCGCACCCAACGCGATCGGCACCAGTGGCCACAGCCGCGAAGTGGCCTGCATGCGCGAGCCACTGGTCCAGGCGGCGACGCCAACCATCAAAGCAACGAAAGCTGCCGTGAGCCACCAGGATTCCAACACCGCAGCGATGATCAGGCCGACCACCCCGAGCTGCAGGGTGGCGCGCAGGACGGCCGTCAGTTCACTACGGCCATCCCCGATCTGCGCTCGGTAGCGCAGCGCCGCCGCGAAGGCGGCCAGCGCGAACACGACGAGCACCAGACGCAGGTAGGCCTGCGGCCCGTCGAGGTCGATAAGGGCAGTGGAGTCAACAGCGAGCACACAACAGTATGCGGCTTCGCTCGGTGCAATCAGAGCTGCCCTGCGGTGCAGCCGGAACAGGTAGCCCCTCGATGCTGTCGCCAACGCCGTTCGAGGCGGCGCCAACTGGGCCTGCGTGGGCGCCTTGTCCGTCCCTGTACCAGCGGCGATAGCGTCGGCGGTCTCAGTTTCGAGGTTGAGTGCCGGTGAGACACGAAAAAGGCGAGTCGAGCGAGCGACCTAGACTGATGCGGTGATCTCCCGAATGGACCTGCGTGGTGAGGCCCTGTCCGGTCTCGGAGCGCGCGAGTTGCGCCAAATGCTGCCGCGAGCCGAGTTCGATGTCGCTGACGCCCTGGACGTGGTGCGACCCATCTGTGAAGACGTCCGCACTCGCGGAGCAGTAGCGCTACGCGAGCTCGGCGAGCGCTTCGACGGTGTCCGGCCCGAGCAACTGCGTGTGCCCTCCGATGTGCTGCGCGCCGCCCTGGACACCTTGGACCCGCTGGTGCGCGAGGCCCTCGAGGAGTCCATCGCGCGCGCCAGGCGCGTCCACGCCGAGCAGATGCCCACCGAACACTGCACACACGTCGTTGCCGGGGGAACGGTCGCCCAGCGCTGGATCCCGGTAGAACGAGTCGGGCTCTATGTGCCGGGCGGCTTGGCCGTATACCCCAGCAGCGTGGTGATGAACGTTGTCCCGGCGCAGGAAGCCGGAGTTGAATCGCTCGCGGTCACCTCACCACCGCAACGCGACAACACCGGCATCTTCCGCGGCTACCCCCACCCCACGGTGCTGGCAGCGTGCGCCCTGCTGGGCGTGGAGGAGGTCTATGCAGTCGGGGGAGCGCAGGCGGTGGCGATGTTCGCCTACGGAGCCCGCGAAGAAGGCGCCGACGGCCCGGGCACCGGCGAGGTGTTGTGCGAGCCGGTCAACCTGGTCACTGGTCCGGGGAATGTCTTCGTTGCCTCTGCCAAACGGCTGCTGCGCGGTGTCGTCGGGATCGACTCCGAGGCTGGGCCCACCGAGATCGCCATCCTCGCCGATGACTCGGCCGACCCGGTGCACCTGGCCGCCGACCTGGTGAGTCAGGCCGAGCACGACACCCTGGCGGCGGCGGTCCTGGTCAGCGACTCGCCGCGGCTGCTGGACCGGGTGGAACGACAGTTGGTCGAGACTGTCGCCGGCACTAAGCACCATGAGCGGGTGACGCAAGCTCTGGCCGGGCGCCAATCGGCGTTGGTGCTGGTGGACGACTTGGAATCGGGCACTCGAGTGGTCGACGCCTACGGTGCGGAGCATCTGGAGATCCAGACCGTGGATGCGCCCGAACGCGCATCTCGGATCCGCAATGCCGGCGCCATCTTCGTCGGTCCCAGCAGCCCGGTGAGTCTGGGCGATTACAGCGCCGGCTCCAACCACGTGCTGCCCACCAGCGGCACCGCCGCGTTCAGTAGTGGTCTGGGTGTGCACGCCTTCCTGCGGGGCGTGCAGGTGATCCACTACGACGCGCGCGCATTGGAAGAGATCACTGACCGGGTGGTGGCGCTGGCCCAGGCCGAGGACCTGCCTGGGCACGCCGACGCCATCCTGGCGCGCCGCAGCAGCGACCCGCACCCCGCGTCAGGGGCGCCCGGGCGGGTTCAGGAATGAGCCAGGACATCATCGACGAGCTGCTGCGCGAGGATCTGCGAGGTCGTTCTCCCTACGGCGCTCCGCAACTGCAGGTGCCGGTCGCTCTGAACACCAACGAGAACTCCTACCCGGTTCCCGAGCAGGTGGTGGAGTCGATCACGCAGGCGGTGGCGCAGGTCGCGGCCGGTCTGAACCGCTACCCCGATCGTGAGTTCAGCCAGTTACGCGACGCGTTGGCACAGTACCTGAGCCGCACCACTGCGGTGCCGCTGAACGCCGATCAGCTGTGGGCCGGCAACGGAAGCAACGAGGTGCTCTTGCACCTGGTGCAGGCCTTCGGCGGGCCCGGGCGTAGCGCCTTGGGCTTCACCCCGGCGTATTCGATGCACCCGATCATCACCCGCACCGCCGGCACGGAATGGATCGATGGTCTGCGCGGGGCTCGGCCGCAGGATCGCGAGGCTGACGGCGAGACGGGCTCGGCCGATTTCGACCTCTTGGTCGAGCACACGGCCGAGCAGGCCCGAGAACACGACCCGTCGTTGATCTTTCTGTGCTCGCCCAACAACCCGACCGGCACCTCGCTCTGCCTGGAGGTGATCACCGCCTGCTATGAGGCGGCGCCGCGGGCCATCATCGTCGTCGACGAGGCCTACGCCGAGTTCGCCCGAGCGGGCACCCCCAGCGCGATGACCTTGTTGCAGGGCCGCCCGCGCCTGGTTGTGACCCGCACGCTGAGCAAGGCCTTCGCCTTGGCCGGCGGGCGCCTGGGCTATCTGGCCGCGGATCCGGCGTTGGTGGACGCGCTGCGCTTGGTGCGGATGCCCTACCACCTGTCCAGCCTCACCCAGGTCCTAGCCACGACCGTCCTCGGCTACACCGACCTCATGTTGGGGCGCGTGGATGAGATCAAGCAGCAACGCGATCGCATCGTCGCGGAGCTGACGCGATTGGGTTACCGACCCGTGCCCAGCGACGCGAACTTCGTGCTCTTCGGGGGGATCCAGGACAGCCCCGCACTGTGGCAGGCGCTGCTGGATGAGGGTGTTCTCGTTCGCGATGTCGGGCTGCCCGGGTACCTTCGGGTGACGGCAGGCACCCCGGCAGAGACCGACGCCTTCCTGGCGGCGATGACCCGCCTCGGCGGACCGAGCGAAAGGCAGCAGGCATGAGCGAGCACGCCAGAGTGGTGACGCGCAGCCGTGCCACCTCCGAAAGCAGCGTGGAACTGACGCTGAACCTGGACGGGAGTGGCCATTCACAGGTGGACACGGGGGTGCGCTTCTACGACCACATGCTGGCGAGCTTGGCCAAACACGCCCTGTTCGACCTCACGGTCAAAGCCAGCGGTGACGTCGACGTGGACGCCCATCACACTGTCGAAGACGTCGCCATCGTGCTCGGTGACGCCATCGCCGAGGCGCTGGGCGACAAGCGCGGCATCTCCCGGTTCGGTGAAGCGACCGTGCCTCTGGACGAGGCGCTGGCCCAAGTCATCGTGGATGTGGCGGGGCGGCCCTACTGCGTGCACACCGGCGAACCAGAGGGTCAGCAGTACGTCATCATCGGTGGCGCCTACGTGGGCAGCCTCACCCGCCATGTCATGGAGACGCTCGCCCACCACGCCGGCTTGGCCATTCACGTGCGAGTGCTCGGCGGCCGCGATCCACACCACATCGTCGAGGCCCAGTTCAAGGCGCTGGCTCGCGCCCTACGATTCGCCGTCGCGCGAGACCCGCGCGTCGAGGGGATTCCCAGTGCCAAGGGCGCTCTCTAGACGAGGAAAGCGGGCCGCCGCCCGCGTCAGCAGCCGGGGGATCGTGCTCTCGCCCGGCCGGCCAGACGCGGCTGCCTGGTGGGCCCGCAGAGGACTCGGCCCGCTGCTGCTCGCACCGTTGGAGGGGTGGACCCTCATCGTGCCGGCCGGCAACGTGCAGGCCCGCCCTCCCTACGACGACGCCGTGCGCACCTTGGCCGGGCGCCCGGTCGGGTGGCGGATGCGACCCTCACTCGGGTTCTTCCACGTAGGCCGCCAGGCGGTCATCACCCTGCACCCGCGCCGTCGGCCGAGGTCGGTGCGGTGGCTCATCTGGACCCCGCACGACGGCTCGGTCCCGCCCCGCGGGCTGCCTGCGGCACGCATCGCCGACGTCGTCGCCGCTGCCGATGCCGGGCCGGCAGCCGAGGAAGCGCTCAGTGCGCTGCTGGCCGAAGGCGCAGCCGAGGCCCACGAGGTGCTGCGGGCGGCCCTGGAGATTCTCAACCTTCCAGGCGCCGATGTGCTCTTTGGGGACACCGACCCGGCCACGCTGCCCGGAGCCCGCAAGATCCGGCCGCCGGATCGGTACGCCCGCGCCTTCGACCGGCTGCTCAGAGAAGAGCGGCGCCACCGAGCAGAGCAGGAGACCTGATCGCATGAGCGCACCTCGCGTAGCCGTGCTCGACTACGGCAGCGGTAACCTGCGCTCCGCGGTGCGGATGCTGCAGCGGCTCGGGGCCCAGGTCGAGCTCACCGACGACCCGCAGACGGCGTTGAACGCAGCCGGGCTGCTTGTGCCCGGTGTCGGCAACTTCCACGAATGCATGCTGGGACTGCGCGGTGTCGACGGCCCGCGGATCATCGACATGCGCCTGGCCGGATCCCGGCCGGTGCTGGGCATTTGTGTCGGGATGCAGGTGATGTTCGAGGGCTCCACCGAGCCCTCCCCCCGCACCCAGCAGGGCCTCGGGCAGTGGCCCGGCACAGTCGAGCGGCTACCTGCCGACGTCGTCCCGCACACCGGATGGAATGCCGTCACCGCACCGCAGGACTCGGTCCTGTTCGCCGGGGTGGGCTCCGAACGGTTCTACTTCGTGCACTCCTACGCCGCCTTGCGCTGGAGTCTGGAACCGCACGGACCATTCGAGGTCGTCGCCCCCACAATCACCTGGTCCGAACACGGCGCGGCGTTCGTCGCCGCGGTGGAGAACGGCCCGTTGTGCGCCACCCAGTTCCACCCCGAGAAATCCGGTGACGCCGGTGCGCAGTTGCTGCGCAACTGGCTCGCCACCCTCTGATCCCAGGAGCCCCCGATGAGCACCACCAACCCTGCTGCGCCCCTCGAACTCCTCCCGGCCGTCGATGTCGTCGACGGGCGTGCCGTGCAACTGGTGCAGGGCATCGCCGGCACCGGAGGCGAGTTCGGCGACCCGTTGCAGGCCGCCTTGGCGTGGCAGCGGGCCGGCGCGCAATGGCTGCACCTGGTCGACCTGGACGCGGCTTTCGGACGCGGGGACAACGCGGAGTTGCTGGCCTCGATCGTCCAGCAGGTCGAGATGGATGTGGAACTCTCCGGCGGGATCCGTGACACCACCACCCTGGAGCGAGCGCTTGCCACCGGCTGCCGCCGGGTCAACATCGGCACCGCAGCTCTGGAGAACCCGGAGTGGACCGCGCAGGCCATCGCCGATCACGGGGATCGGGTGGCGATCGGTCTGGACGTGCGCGGCACGACGCTGGCGGCGCGCGGCTGGACCCGAGACGGCGGCGACCTGTGGGAGACCTTGGCCCGGTTGGACCGCGAGGGCTGCGCTCGCTACGTGCTGACCGACGTCGACAAGGACGGCATGCTCGCCGGGCCGAACTTGGCACTGCTGAAGCAGGTGTGTGCCGCCACCGACCGCCCCGTGGTCGCCTCCGGGGGCGTATCGACGCTGGAGGATATTCGGGCACTTCGCGAACTGGTCGATCTCGGGGTGGAAGGTGCGATCATCGGCTCCGCCTTGTACAAGGGCACCTTCACCCTGGAAGAGGCGTTGGTGGAGGCCAGCCGCTCGTGAGTACCGACAGCGCTGGACAGCCCTTCGCCGGTAGGGAACTGCGCGAATCCGGGTTCGCTGATGATCGCGGCGACTCCGATCCGCGAGTGTTGCAGGCCTTGCGCGCTTTGCAGGCTCAACCGGGCAACGAGCGTGAGGCCGCGCTGCTGCAGACCTTGGCGGGGACGCGGCTCATCGTGCCGGTCGTCACCGCCCCCGGCGGCGCGCAGGTGTGGCATCACGGCGGGGGTGACGAAGATGAACACCCGGCGGGGGGATCGGGCGCCGGTGCCGGTCACCATGAGACACCACCGCCTGAGGTGTCCGGCGGGGCGGAGATGGCCACCGTGGTCTTGACCGCCCCCGACGGCCGCCGCGCGCTGCCGGTCTTCACCGGCGTGGAGACGATGAAGGTCTGGGACGAGTCCGCTCGGCCCGTTCCGGTGCAGGCGCTGGACGTGGCCCGCTCCAGCATTGAGGACGGCTGCGACACGATGCTCCTGGACCTGGATTCCCCGCACGCCGCGGCGCTGCGGCTCTCGCACGTCTGGGCATTAGCTCAGGAACGGACCTGGCAACCCGGTCACGCCGACCAGGTGGTGCGCCTGGCGGTAGCCGAAGCAGCTCAGGGCTTGGCTGGGTTGGTCCGCGCCGAGGTCGAGGATGGCAGTCAGTTGCACGGGCCCGGTGTGCTGCGACTCGTTCTCCTGCTGCGGGCTGGCCTGAGCCACGAGGAGGTCGACCACATCGTGCACAGCATGGGGGAGGCCCTCGCTCGGGATCCCGAGGTGCGCATCCGGGTCGACGACCTCGCCGTCGTGGTGCATCAGGCCGAGGCCGCCGCGCCGAACCTGGCGAACTGAGCCTGCACGAGAAGCCGGTTCTGCGGAAGCCGGCCGCTACGCAACGGTAGGGTCGCTCCTTACCAGTGGCGGGGCAGTGCCGGGCAGAGGCAGGGTAGGGCGTCGGCGTTCGTCAGGGCGGCGCGGTCCTTGGCTCGGCTCGAAGAGCATCTGGCGTGCAGACACCACACCGAGAGGAAGGTGGCGCGTGAGTCAACTGTGGGACGAGATCGGGATCACCCAGCCGGCGGCGCTTGCCACCGTGCTCACGACGACCGTCATGTACCTGATCGCGGTGGGGATCCTGCGCCGCTACGGTCAACGCTTCGCCGCCAGCCCCTCCAGCCTGGATATGGCTACCGCCGCGGTGCTCGGTGCGGTGATCGGGCGGACCATGCTGGGGCCGCGTCCCACCTTGGCTGGTGGGCTGCTCGCACTGGCCACCCTGGTGATCCTGGAAGGAAGCCTGAGCGCGATGCGCGCCCATCCGCCCATCGCTCGGCGACACGGTGGTAAAGCGGTGCTGCTGATGGCAGGGGCTAAGCCGTTGATCCCGGTGTTGCGCCGCTACGGGCTGCGGGAAATGGATCTGTGGGCCATCCTGCGCCAAAAAGGGATCGCGCAGCGTAGCGAGGTGGCCGCGGTGATCTTGGAGCCGGACGGGCGGATGAGTGTTCTGGCGCGCACCGAGAGTGGCTTGGACCCAGCGATCCTGTACGGGGTTCGCGGCGCTGAGGCGATGCCGCCGGATCTTTTTGCTTCCTGACGCCGAGCCGGTCTCGCGTCCCCGAATCGGTCTGTGACCTGCTGGTTCGCGGGTCCTGATTTACGTGGGACGCTTGCTCGGTGGCGGTGAATTCTTATCGGCCTGTGCTTGACGTGCCAGGCGTGCGGCTCGTGTTGGCGTTGGGGTTGCTCGTGCGCATTCCCATCTTCGCCAGCAGCATCCTGTTGACCCTGCATGTGGTCTCCGCGCTGGGGCGCAGTTACCAGGGAGCCGGCCTGGTCGCCGGTTGTGCAACCGTCGCGCTGGCCATCAGCGGCCCCTGGCGAGGCCGCCTGCTGGACCGTCTCGGCCTGCGCCGCGTGGTGCTTCCCTCGTTACTCATCACCGGTGTCTGCTGGTCGATTGCGCCGTTCATGAGTTACTGGCCGTTGCTGGGGCTGGCGACGCTGGCGGGGTTGTTCGCCGTTCCGGTTTTTCCCATCACTCGGCAGGCATTGCTGGTTCTGGTCCCGGATGAGAGTCGCCGCGCGGCGCTCTCGCTGGACTCGGTGTGTGTGGAGATGGCCTACATCATCGGCCCGCTCTTGGCGGTGTGGCTTTCGACGTCGTGGCCGACGTCGTGGGCGCTGCTGACGCTTCAGCTTGCCGGGGTGGGGGCCGGCGCGGTGTTGTGGTTCCTCAACCCACCGCTGCGCAGCCGCCCGAGTGACCCGCAACTCGGTTCTGCTGCTGCGACCGCAGCGTGCGCGGTGGGTGCGTCCATGGCTGAGCCTGCCCGCGCAGCCGGCACGATTGCGGATCCCGGCGCGGCGGCCGGTTCGGCCCGGTGGTTCACCCCGCGGCTGTTCCTGGTGTGCGCTGCTGCCGCCTGTACCACCTTTGTCGTTGTCGGTGCGGAAATCGCGATGATCGCCGCTATGCGTGGTTTCGGGGCGCAGTCCGCGTTGGGCTTGGTGTTGGCCGCCAGCGGCGCCGGCTCCTTGATCGGGGGACTGTTCTACGGCGCTCAGGGGCGCGCGGTGCCGTCCCTGTGGTTGCTGGGGGGATTGGCTTGCATCAACCTGCCGTTGGCGATGGCTTCCGGCCCGTACTCGCTGACGGCTTTCAGTTTCTTCGCGGGCCTGCTGTGCGCGCCCACGATCACGGCAACGGTTGATGAGATGGCGCGCATCGTCCCGGAGCGCGTGCGTGGGGAGGCCATGGGCTGGCACGGTTCATTCCTGACCTCGGGTTCGGCGGCCGGGGCGCCGGCTATCGGTGCGGCCATCGACATCGCAGGGCCAGCCGCGGGCTTCCTGACCGCCGGCGGGGTCGGGCTTGCGTTGGCACTGGGGGGCGGGGCCTTCATCCACTTGCGTCGGCGGCGATTGCGGAAGATCCGAGCCCGGCTGGTAGCATGAACGCAAGTCGGTCTCGTCATGCTCCGTCGCCGTTTCTGCTATCCACAGAAGCCCGACACCCGCTATGACGTGACACCCAAGAGAAGTCGTCTCACCACGCTTCCACCCGCGTCGACCGTCAGGTTGCCGGGTCCTTCGACCGGCCGAGAGGGGACAGCTGTACCCCGGCTCGGTGTGGCGCAGTCATAAGTGGCTGCTGCGCAACGGCTAGGTGTGGTGCTTAGGCTCTTCGTGGGTGTTTCCGCGAGGAGCCTTTTCTCGTGGGATGCCGGTAGCGACCACCCCGCTCGGCGGGGCCTCACGAACGAAGGAGCACGACATCAGCGAACCTCGCATCAACGACCGTATCCGGGTGCCTCAGGTCCGACTCGTCGGACCGAACGGCGAACAGGTCGGCATCGTCAAGATCGACGAGGCCCTGCGTTTGGCAGGGGAAGTGGACCTCGACCTCGTCGAGGTGGCGCCGATGGCCAACCCGCCGGTCTGCAAGCTCATGGACTTCGGCAAGTACAAGTACGAAGCTGCGCTTAAGGCCCGTGAGGCCCGTAAGAACCAGGTCAACACGGTCATCAAGGAGATCAAACTCCGCCCGAAGATCGACCCGCACGACTACGAGACCAAGAAGGGTCACGTCGTGCGGTTCCTCTCCGCGGGGGACAAGGTCAAGGTGACCATCATGTTCCGCGGTCGTGAGCAGTCTCGACCGGAGCTGGGTTTCCGGCTGCTTCAGCGTCTCGCTGAAGACGTCATCGAGCTCGGCTTCGTCGAGTCCTCGCCCAAGCAGGACGGCCGCAACATGGTCATGGTGCTCGGGCCCACGCGCAAGAAGGCCGACGCCAAGGCGCAGCAGCGTCGTAAGCGCGACGAAGATGCCCGGGACAGCGCACGTGAACACGAACTCGCTCAGAAGCCGGCGCCGCAGGAAGCTTCCGAGGACCTCGTAGCGGCACCTGAGTCCCAGGACGCGCAGCCGGAGCACGCAGCGGCCCCTGAGACTCAAGACGCAGCTGAGAACCTGCAGACGCAAGACGCCGCGCAGGCCTGACGGCTCGTCACCAGACGTACATCGAACACCACAAGGAGAACGGCACCATGCCCAAGATGAAGAGCCACAGCGGAGCCAAGAAGCGCTTCCGGATCACCGGCAAGGGCAAGGTCATGCGTGAGCAAGCCGGTGGCCGCCACCTGCTGGAGCACAAGTCGAGCAAGTTCAAGCGCAGCATCGCTAACGATGTGCCGCTCGCGGCTCCGGACGCCAAGAAGATCAAGAAGCTTCTCGGCAAGTAAGCGCCGCCCTCAACCTTTCGACACCACCACTTCCGTAGCCCCAGGTGAGGCGCGGGAGCTCGATCAGCAAGGAGTCATCACGTGGCACGCGTGAAGCGGGCGGTCAACGCCCAGAAGAAGCGCCGGGTAGTTCTCGAGCGCGCCAGCGGCTACCGCGGGCAGCGGTCTCGCCTTTACCGCAAGGCCAAGGAGCAGGTCACTCACTCCCTCGGCTACGCCTACCGCGACCGTCGCGCTCGCAAGGGCGACTTCCGTCGCCTGTGGATCCAGCGCATCAACGCGGCCGCCCGCGCGAACAACATGACGTACAACCGTTTCATCCAGGGCCTGAAGGCCGCTGAGGTGGAGGTCGACCGTCGCATGCTCGCCGAGATGGCCGTCAACGACCCCGAGGCCTTCGCCGCCCTGGTGGAGATCGCCCGGGCGAACGTTCCCGCGCAGACCGGCAGCACGGAAGCGGCCTGAAAGCCGTCGTGAACAACGAACGGGCCGGGGCCCGGCTCACCAACCCACGCGCAGAGCGCGTACGGAAGGTGGCGGCCCTGGCCCGTCGTGCTGTGCGGACCCGGGAGGGACTCTTCCTAGCCGAGGGGCCGCAGGCGGTGCGGGAAGCTGTGGCCTACCGCCCGGAGCTGGTCCGCGAGGTCTACGTCGACCCCCAGCGCTGCCCACAGCTTCATCAAGCCGCCGCCGAGGCCGGTCTTGCTGTGTACGAGGCCGCGCCGGAGGTGCTCAGCGCGATGTGTGACACACAGGCCCCCCAGGGGATCATCGCCGTGTGTGAGCCGGTCGATGTGAGCCTGGAGTCGGTGCTGCCGAGCGCTGGTTATGTCGCCGTCCTGGCCCAGGTGCGTGACCCGGGCAATGCGGGCACGGTCTTGCGCGGTGCGGATGCAGCCGGGGCGGACGCCGTGATCTTCACCGACTCCAGCGTCGACGTGTACAACCCCAAGGTGGTTCGCTCCACGGTGGGGTCGCTGTTCCATGTCCCGGTAGTGGTCGGGGTGGAGCTGGATTCAGTGCTGGCTCAGTGCCGCGCCGCCGGGGTGCGCTTGCTGGCCGCTGACGGTGCCGGTGATCGGGTGCTGCGCGATAGTCCTTTGCAAGGCCGACATGCCTGGGTCTTCGGAAACGAGGCGTGGGGTCTTCCGCAGCAGGTTCGGGCCCAGTGCGATGAGGTGGTGCGCGTCCCCATCTACGGCCAGGCCGAATCGCTCAATCTCGCGATGGCCGCGACGCTCTGCCTCTATGCCTCCGCGGACGCTCACCACCGCTGAGTGAGGTTTTCCGCTACCGCAGGGTAGGGCTACAGTCGGAACGTGAGCGTCCCGGCAGCCTTTGACAGCTCGGAGGACGGCTGCGACGCCGGTGAGATTTTCCAGGCCATGCCGGATGGTGTCCTCGTCGCCGATGCCGACGGGCGGGTCGTAGCGGTCAATCCTCGGGCCGCCCGTCTGATGGGCCGCGCTGCGCAGGACATTCGAGGCGAGCACATCACGCAGGCGCTTCCGCTACTGGATGCCAGCGGGCACTCCTGGTGGGAGTGCGTGGATCCGTGGGACGGTCTGGCCATTCGCACCGGGCACCGGGAACGCATGCTGCTGCTACCCGGGCGCGGGCAGGTGCTGGTGACCATGTCTTTTACTCGGCAGCGACGCAGCGGGCCGGTCACGCGGATCATCGTGGCGCTGCGAGACACCGATGCTCGCCGCCGGGCTGAGGCCGCCAACGCTGAACTCATCTCGTTGGTCGCCCACGAACTGCGTTCCCCACTGACCTCGGTGAAAGGCTTCTCCACCACCTTGCTGCGGCGCTGGGATCGTTTCAACGATGACCAGAAGCACCTGATGATCGAGACCATCGAGGCAGATGCCGGGCGCCTGGCCCGGCTCATCCACGAGCTGCTCGACGTGTCGCGCCTGGACACTTCGCGGCTACGACTGGACCCCACCCGCATCGACCTGGTGTCGGTGATCGATGCTCAGGTCGCTCGTTTCGTCGCAGCCGGGTTGGACCGCGCCAGGTTCGATTGGAGCGCGCCGCCGGAGCCGATCTGGGTGCGCGCCGACCCCGATCGCCTCGATCAGGTGTTCACCAACCTGTTGGAGAACGCGATCCGGCACGGCGCCGGCACCGTGAGCCTGAGCGTCCAGTTGCTCACCGGCTGCGACGTACCGCGAGCGCAGGTGGCGATCGCCGATGAGGGCGAGGGCATCCGACCCGAGCACTACCCACTGGTTTTCACCAAGTTCTGGCACGGTTCGCGGCGCGGGAGCACCGGTCTGGGCCTGTATCTGGTCAAGGGTCTGATCGAGGCCCATCGCGGCTCGATCTGCGTAGACCGGGCGCCAGGTGGCGGAGCGTTGTTCCGCTTCACTCTGCCGCTGATCCCCTCCGAGGTGGGGCCGGCAGGCGCGGTCGAGTCCGCCTGAAAACTGGGCAGTCGGCACCGCACTAGGATGGTGGCCGTGTCTGGACCCAACACGTCATATGATCCCGTCGAGGTGAGCGCCCTCGATCCGCAGCAGATCGAGGCCGATGTCGAGGCTGCCCTGCAGGCATTCGCGCAAGCAGGTGACCTCGATGAACTGAAAACCGCGCGGTTGGCGCACGCGGGAGAGAAAAGCCCGCTGGCGCTGGCCAACCGGGAGATCGGCGCGCTACCGCCCAGCGCCAAGGCTGAAGCCGGTAAGCGGGTCGGTGCGGCTCGTGGCCGGGTCGGTAAGGCGCTCAAGGAGCGGCAGGCCCAACTGGAGGCCGAACGTGACGAGCGGATCCTGCGCGAGGAGTCGATCGATGTCACCGTGCGCGCACGGCGTCGTCCGAGCGGGGCGCGACACCCGTTGTCGTTGTTGAGTGAGCGCCTGCAGGACATTTTCGTCGGCATGGGCTGGGAGATCGCCGAAGGGCCTGAGTTAGAGGCCGAGTGGTTCAACTTCGACGCCTTGAACCTGCCCCCGGATCACCCCGCCCGCCAGATGCAGGACACCTTCTTCGTGGACCCGCCACAGGCAGGTTTGGTGTTGCGCACCCACACCTCTCCGGTTCAGGTGCGCAGCCTCCTGGAGCGCGGTGTGCCGTTGTACGTGGCGGTGCCAGGCAAGGTATTTCGCACCGACGAACTGGACGCCACGCACACCCCGGTGTTCCACCAGGTCGAGGGGTTGGCCGTGGATAAGGGCCTGACGATGGCGCACCTGAAGGGGACGCTGGACCACATGGCCGAGGCGTTGTTCGGGCCGGGCACCGTGACCCGGTTGCGCCCGTCCTACTTCCCCTTCACCGAGCCCAGCGCGGAGATGGACTTCCGCTGCTTCGTCTGTCAGGGCGACTCGGCGCGCTCTTCCGGTTCAGCCGATCCGTGCCGCACCTGTGGCGGCACCGGATGGATCGAATGGGGTGGCTGCGGCATGGTGAACCGCAATGTGCTGCGGGCTGCCGGGGTCGAGGACCCGGAGTACACCGGTTTCGCCTTCGGGATGGGCATCGAGCGCACGCTGATGCTGCGCCACGGGGTGGCAGATATGCATGACATCGTCGAGGGCGATATCCGCTTCTCGGCTCAGTTCGGATTGGAGGCCTGATGCGCGCCCCGGTGACCTGGTTGGCAGAACTCGTCGACCTGAGCCCTGATCGGGGGCGTGGCCTGGACATCGCCGCCGACCTCGTATCGGTCGGGCTGGAGGAAGAAGCCCTGCACGGCGGCGGCATCACCGGCCCCCTGGTCGTGGGTCGAGTGCTCAGCAAGACCGATGAGCCGCAGAAGAACGGCAAGACGATCCACTTCTGTCACGTGGACGTGGGGGAGCACGGTCAGAAAGCCGCGGGCGAGGCTGATTCCCAAGAGATCGTGTGTGGCGCGCACAACTTCGAGGTCGGTGACCTCGTCATCGTGGTGCTACCCGGCGCGGTACTGCCAGGCGGCTTCGCCATCGGCGCTCGCAAGACCTACGGCCACATGAGCAACGGCATGATCTGCAGCGAGGGCGAGTTGGGGTTGCCCGAGGACGCGCTCTTCCCGGACGGCATCATCCTGCTGGAACAGATGCTGGCCGACGATCCGGACAAGCTTGCGCAGGCGGTGCCGGGTGCCGACGCGATCGAGCTCTTGGGGCTCGGCGAGGAAGTCGTCGAGGTCAACGTCACCCCCGACCGTGGCTACTGCTTCTCGATGCGGGGAATCGCCCGCGAGTACAGCCTTGCTATCGGCTGCCCGGAACGGTTCCGGGACCCGGTCGGCCCGGAAGCGGTGCAAGCCCCGCCCGCGAACGACCAGGGCTACCCGGTACGGCTCGTGGACGACGCTCCGATCGACGCCGGCAGCGGTGTGGCAGCGCCCGGTTGCGACCGGTACGTGGCCCGGATCGTGCGTGAGGTGGACGCTGCGGCTCCTACTCCGTCCTGGATGGCCCGGCGCCTGAACCAGATGGGAATGCGCCCGATCAGCCTGGCTGTGGACGTGACGAACTACCTCATGCTGCTGACCGGGCAGCCGCTGCACGCGTTCGATCTGGACACCCTGTCGGGGGCCATCGAGGTGCGTCGCGCCCGCCCGGGGGAGAAGCTGCGCACCCTGGATGACGTGGAGCGCACCCTGGACGCGCAGGATCTACTCATCACCGACGGTGGCACGACACCGCTGGCGATCGCCGGGGTGATGGGCGGGGAGACCAGCGAGGTCAGCGCTGCCACCCGCAATGTCCTCATCGAGTCCGCGCACTTCGACCCGATCAGCGTCGCCCGCTCCTCGCGGCGGCACCGGCTGGTCACCGAGGCGAGCAAGCGCTTTGAGCGTGGGGTGGATCCGGCGATGACGGCGGCCGTCGCTGAGCTCGCGGTCCAACTGCTCGGGCGCTTCGGTGGCGGTCAGGCCGACGCCGGGGTCACCGATGTCGGCGACGTTCGTGAGCCTGATCCCATCAAGTTCGGCACTGAATCCGCCTGGGCGCTCATCGAGCCGCCGACCGCAGACGGTAGGCCCCCCGAGTTGTTGGACCACGATTCGGTGGTGGCAGCTCTGCGTTCGCTGGGATGCACCGTGCAGGAGGTCGGCGCCGACAACGTCACCGTCACGCCCCCCACCTGGCGCCCCGACCTGGGTACCGGTCCGGATCTGATCGAAGAGGTCGCCCGGTTGCGCGGCTACGACCGCATCCCGGGGGTGCTACCCAAGGCGCCCGGTGGTCGTGGGTTGACGCTGCGGCAGCGTGACACCCGCTTGGTGGGTAATTTCCTGGCGGGGCTGGGCTACACCGAGGTGCTCAGTTATCCCTTCGTGGCGCCCTCGACCTTGGACGCGCTGGGCTACTCCGGCGATGACGAGCGGCGGCGCACGGTTCGGTTGGCCAACCCGCTCTCCGATGAGGCGCCGCTGTTGCGCACCAGTGTGCTGTCGACGCTGCTGGGAACGCTTCGAGTGAACGTCTCCCGTGGCGCTCGCGATGCGGCGCTGTTCGAGATGGGGCTGGTGACCCTGCCCGGGTCGCAGTTGCCGAACGCTCCGGTGCCGGGCATCCAGCGCCGGCCCTCGCAGCAGACGCTGGAGCAGATCTATGCGGCGGTGCCGCCGCAGCCCCGGCATGTGGCTCTGGTGGCAACCGGTGAGGCTGAGGCCGCCGGGCCGTGGGGCCAGGCTCGTCGGGTGGAGGCTGCTGACGTGATCGACGCCGCCGCGCGTGTGGTCGAGGCGTTGGGGTTGTCCGTCTCGCTCGTGGCGGCCGATCTGGCTCCGTGGCATCCGGGGCGGTGTGCCGAACTCGTCGTGGGTACCGGCTCCGAAGCGGTGGTCGTGGGGCACGCCGGTGAACTGCACCCCAAGGTCGCGGCGGCGCTGGAGGTTCCGGCGCGCACCTGCGCGGCAGAGCTGGATCTGGATGCGGTGTTGGAGTTGCGCGGACAGGTGCGCCGCGCCACCCCCATCTCCACGTACCCGCTGGCCAACACCGACGTAGCGCTGGTGGTCGATGAGGAAGTGCCGGCCGCGGACGTCGAGGAGGCGCTGCGGGCCGGAGCCGGGGAGCGGCTGGAGGCAGTGCGGTTGTTCGACATCTACCGCGGCGATCAGGTGGGGTCGGGACGTAAGTCGTTGGCCTACCGGCTGACTTTCCGCGCAGCGGACACCACCCTGACGACCAAGCAGGTCAGTGCACTGCGTGACCAGGCGATCGCCTCAGCGGCGACAGCCACCGGAGCGCAGCAACGTGTCTGAACCTGTCGTCGTCATCACCGGTGCCTCGCGCGGTATCGGGGCGCACCTGCGCGAGGCTTTCGGAGCCGCCGGATACCTCGTCGAGGGCCTCTCCCGTTCGGGTGATGCGGGCACCACCCAGGTGGATGTCACCGATGAGGAAGCCGTCGCGGGGTATGTCGAGGAGTTGATGCGATCCCGCGGACGCGTCGACGTGCTCATCAACAACGCCGGCCTGATCGACGCCGAGGTGCCGTTGTGGGAGGCCGACCCGGCGCAGTGGTGGCGAACCGTGGAGGTTAATGTCCGCGGGCCGTTCCTGCTCTCGCGGGCGATCTCCCGACACATGCTCGCCGCTGGTGGGGGTCGCATCATCAACCTCAACAGTGGAGCCGGCACCCGGGCCAACGACGTCGCTACCGCGTATTACGCGAGTAAGACCGCGCTCGGTCGGATCACCGGCGGACTGCACCTGGCTGGGTACGAGCGTGGCTTGCGGGCCTTCGACCTTGCCCCGGGGGTGGTCCGCACCGATATGACGGCCGCGATGAGTGCGCACGAAGGCCGCACCGAATGGACCCAGCCCTCGCAGGTCAGCGAGTTGGCCTTGGCGCTGGCTTCGGGCCGGCTGGACGACTGGTCGGGTCGCATGGTGCGGGCCGGGGTGGATACCGCGCAGTCGCTGGCGACGGCGGCAGCCGGTGGATTGGATGAGCAGGCCCGCACGGTCGGGTTGCGCGGCTGGGGGGCGCAAGACCCGATCAGCTGACAAACAGTGTCTGCATACTTACACGCGAGTCTGTATAGTCATGCGCATGACATTGGCTGCAGTCGCGGGCGCCAGTGGGTATGCCGGAGGAGAGATCCTGCGCATTCTGCTATCCCACCCGCAGATCGAGATCGGCGCCTTGTGTGCCGCTGGGAGCGCAGGCAGTGCGCTTGCCGAACACCATCCGCACTTATTCCCGCTGGGCGACCGGGTTCTGCGTCCGACGAACGCCCAGGAACTCGCCGGTCACGACCTCGTCTTTCTGGCGCTGCCGCACGGCGCCTCTGCGGCATTGGCCGCCGAGCTGGGCGAGGATGCCCTCCTCATCGACTGCGGCGCTGACTTTCGCCTGCGTGATCCCCAGGCGTGGGCGCAGTTCTATGACACCCCGTACGCGGGCAGTTGGCCCTATGGCCTGCCCGAACTCATCAGCCGCGACGGTGTCAAAGCACGCGAGCAACTCGCCGGTGCCACTCGCATCGCGGTACCGGGTTGCTACCCCAGCGCGGTGTCGTTGGCGTTGGCGCCGGGTCTGGCTGCCGGTGTGCTCCAGCCGCGCGACATCGTCGTGGTGGCGGCAAGCGGCACCTCCGGGGCTGGTAAATCCCTGAAACCACATCTGCTGGGCGCAGAGGTCATGGGCGCGATGAGCCCCTACGGCGTGGGCGGGACGCACCGGCACACCCCCGAGATCACCCAGAACCTCAGCGGCGCCGCCGGTACCGGCGTGAGCCTGTCCTTCACCCCGACGTTGGCCCCGATGCCCCGCGGCATCCTGGCCACCTGCACCGCTCGTCTGGCTGAATCAGTCGAGCTCGTGGACGCCGCGCGGAGCGTGCGCGACGCCTACGAAAAGGCCTACGCCGACGAGCCGTTCGTGACTGTGTTGGGGCCGGATCGCTGGCCGTGCACGGGGGATGTCTTGGGCTCCAATCAAGTGCATCTGGGCATCGCCGTCGATGCGACTGTCGGGCGGGTCATCGTGGTCGCCGCTATCGACAACCTCACCAAGGGCACGGCCGGGGCCGCGGTGCAGTGCGCCAACCTCGCCCTGGGCCTTCCCGAAACGACCGGACTACCGATGACTGGAGTGTCACCGTGAATCTGCCCGCTGCACAACGTAGTTGGAACTTGCGTCTACATCCGGAGCAGTTGGCCTTCGCCAAGCTGCCCCCCGGCAGTGAGGTGCCGGACTGGGCTCGAGCCGCCCGCCACCCGATCACCACCGTCTCCTGGAGCCAGAACGAGACCTCGGTGTTGGCGCCGGTGGCTGCGGTCCCCAGCGATGTGGACCGCTTCGGTCCCTGGCAGGCCTTCGAGGTGGAAGGCCATATCGACTTCCTGCTCACCGGTGTGCTCAGCGGCATCATCGCGCCGCTGGCTTCCAGCCAGATCGCCGTGACCACCCTGTCCACCTATCAGACCGACTGGATTCTCGTGCCCGCCGAACAGGCCGAGCAGGCCGTCAACGTGTGGCGCTACCACGGTCACGTCGTGACCGTCCTGCCCGCGAGTGACGCGGCGCCATCGCAGGAGGAGCAGGGATGAGTGTCACCGCGCCGTCGGGCTTTCGCGCAGCCGGGGTCACCGCAGGCCTGAAAGCCTCGGGGCGACCTGACGTAGCTCTGGTGGTCAACGACGGCCCCGACCATCACGGTGCCGCGGTGTTCACCAGCAACCGGGTGCAGGCCGCCCCGGTTACCTGGTCGCGTCAGGTCGTCGCGGATCAGCGGGTCGATGCGGTCGTACTGAACTCCGGTGGGGCCAACGCCTGCACCGGCCCGCAGGGCTTCCGGGACACCCACACCACGGCCGAACATGTCGCCCAGCAGTTGCAGATCTCAGCCGGTGACGTCTTCGTATGCTCCACCGGGCTCATCGGTGAACTGCTCCCGATGCAGCGCCTGCTGGCGGGCGTCGATCAAGCCGTCGCCGCCCTGGCCGACACCGGTGGGGCTGCGGCAGCCGAAGCGATCCTGACCACCGACACCGTCACCAAACAGGCTTGTGCCTCCGGGGCCGGCTGGACGGTCGGCGGTATGGCCAAGGGTGCAGGGATGCTCGCTCCGGCACTGGCCACCATGCTCGTCGTGCTCACCACGGACGCGGTGGTCGACCCGCAGGATCTGGACGCGGCGCTACGCAGCGCCTGCGCGCTCACCTTCGAGCGCATCGACTCCGACGGATGCATGTCCACCAACGACACGGTGGTGGCGCTGGCCTCCGGCGCCTCCGGGGTGGCGGTGAGCCGGGCCGAGCTGAGGGAGTGCTTGACGCAGGTCTGCGCCGAACTCGCCCGGGCTCTGATAGCGGATGCGGAGGGTGCACAACACGACATCGAGATCGCGGTGCTGGGGGCAGCCAGCGAAGCCGACGCGCTGCAGGTGGGCCGGGCCATCGCCGGCAACAACCTGTTCAAGTGCGCGATCTTCGGCGGCGACCCCAACTGGGGTCGCATCGTGGCCGCTGTCGGCACGACACAAGCCCACTTTGATCCGCAGACCTTGGACGTGAGCATCAACGGAGTGCAGGTCTGCCGGGCCACCGGGGTGGGCCAGGACCGAGAACTGGTCGACCTGAGACCCCGGCAGGTCCAGATAGAGGTGGACCTGAACGCAGGTCAGCACAGCGCCACGGTGTGGACCAACGACCTCACCCACGATTACGTTCACGAGAACTCGGCGTACAGCTCATGAATGCCCAAGACCTGGAGCAGCGCGTCATCGCAGCCCGCCGGCATCTGCGTACGTTGCGGGACCGCACCGGCTTGCAGAGCGCCGCAGCCAAAGCGGGCACCCTGGTGGAGGCGCTGCCGTGGCTGGAGCAGTTCAAGGGCGCGCTCGTCGTCGTCAAGTACGGCGGTAACGCCATGATCGATGAGGAACTCAAACAAGCCTTCGCCCAAGACATCGCTTTCCTGCGCTATGCGGGACTGCGTCCGGTCGTGGTTCATGGGGGCGGCCCGCAGATCGCCCGCATGCTGCAGCGGTTGGGGATGCAGAGCGAGTTCAAGGGCGGACTCCGGGTGACCACACCTGAGGTGATGGATGTCGTGCGCATGGTGCTGACCGGGCAGGTCGGGCGCGAGCTGGTGGGACTGCTCAACCAACACGGGCCCATCGCCGTCGGCCTGTCAGGGGAGGACGGACATCTTTTCGGCGCCCGGAAGCGTCCGGCCATCGTCGACGGCGAAGCGGTGGACATCGGCCTGGTCGGCGACGTCGTCACCGTCAATCCCTCAGCGGTACAGGACATCCTGGCCGCCGGACGGATCCCGGTGGTCTCCACTGTGGCCCCCGACCTGGACCGGGAAGCTCAAGTGCTCAACGTCAACGCCGACACTGCCGCCTCGGCTTTGGCGGTGAGTCTGCGGGCGCAGAAACTGGTCGTCCTGACCGACGTGCCAGGTATTTACGCCAACTGGCCAGATCGGGATTCGCTGCTTTCGCAGCTGGATGTCGACGAGGCCGAGGAACTGTTGCGCCGGGTCGATGCCGGGATGGTCCCCAAGATCGAGGCCTGCGTTCGGGCCATTCGGGGCGGGGTCCCGCGAGCGCACGTCGTGGACGGGCGGACCGCGCATTCCCTGCTGTTGGAGGTCTTCACCGACGAGGGGATCGGCACGATGATCCTGCCGGCCCAGGACGAGGACGACCCCGCGTCCATGGAGGGTCTGTCATGAACCAGGAGGCGCACCCGCACGCCGGACTCGTCGGGCCCGCCGGGCGGGCCGAGGATCTGCTCGACCGCTACAGCCGGTCCTACCTGCAAGTTTTCGGACGCCCCCAGCGGGTGTTGGAACGCGGTCAGGGCGTGCGGGTGTGGGACGTGCAGGGTCGGGAGTACCTGGACCTGCTCGCAGGTATCGCCGTCAACGCCCTGGGGCACTCCCACCCCGACCTGGTCGCGGCCATCGCCGAGCAGGCCGGGCAGCTTATTCACACCTCGAATTTCTTCACCACACCCACCCAGGTTGCCCTCGCGGAACGACTGCTCGGGATGGCAGGCGCCCCGGCCGGTTCGGCGGTGCTGTTTGTCAACTCCGGGGCCGAAGCCATCGAGGCCGCGATCAAACTGGGGCGGCGCACCGGGCGCCCGGGGATCATCACCGCGCAGGGCGCTTTCCACGGGCGCACTACCGGGGCGCTCGCGCTCACCGCCAAGGCCGCGTATCGAGAGCCGTTCGAACCTCTCTTGCCCGGGATCAATCGGGTGCCATTCGGCGATGAGGCTGCCCTGCGCGCCGCGCTCGACGATCAGGTGGGGGCGGTGATCCTCGAACCGATCCAAGGCGAGGGCGGCGTCGTGCCGGCCCCGCCCGGATATCTACAGAGCGCTCGCGAGCTCACCCGGGAGCACGGGGCGCTCCTGGTCCTCGATGAGATTCAGACCGGGATCGGGCGAACGGGAACCTGGTTCGCCTTCCAGCAGGCGGGCATCACCCCCGATGCGATCACGCTGGCCAAGGGGTTGGGCGGCGGGTTCCCGATCGGTGCGCTCATCACGTTCGGTCCCGAGGTCTCCGGGCTGCTCTCGGCGGGGCAGCACGGAACGACCTTCGGGGGTAACCCGCTGGCCTGCGCCGCCGGGTTAGCCGTGCTCGAGGTCATCGAACGTGACGGGCTGCTGGGTGCGGCCCGAACCGTCGGGCAGGCCTTCACCCAGGCGGTGGCGGCGCTGCAGGATCCCCGGATCACCGGGGTGCGGGGCGAGGGGCTGCTCATCGGCATCGGGCTCGCCGGGCCGTGGGCCCCTCACGTGGCGACCGCAGCACTGGATCGGGGCTTCATCGTCAACGCTGTTCGCGAGGACACCATCCGCTTGGCGCCACCGTTGATCGTTCAGGAGGACGACATGACCTCGTTTGCGTTGGCATTACCCACGCTGCTCGATTCGATCGGGGGTGATGGGTGATGGTGGTCGCACAGTCCCGAAACGCCCGCCACCAACGGATCGTCGACATCCTCGGGCGCACTGCGGTGCGTTCGCAGGCCGAACTTCTGGACCTGCTGGCCGCCGACGGGTATGACGTGACGCAGGCGACCCTGTCCCGTGACCTGGTCGAGCTCGGGGCGGTCAAGGTGCGCGATGGGCGCAGCCTGGTCTACGCAGTTCCCGGGGAAGGCGGTGACACCACTCCCCGAGTGGCGCCAGAACCGGCCGAGGTCGACGCCAAACTTCGCCGGCTGTGCGAGGAACTGCTGGTGACGGCAGAGTTCTCGGGCAACATCGCCGTTCTGCGCACTCCGCCCGGCGCCGCCAATTATCTGGCGGCGGCGATCGACAAGGGTGAGGTTGCGCTAAGGCAGGGAATCATCGGTACCGTCGCGGGTGACGACACACTCCTTGTCATCTCCGCGGACCCCGCGGGTGGGGAGGCGGTGGCCATGCGCCTGCTCGCACTTGCAGCAGGTTCCAGCGAGGGGAAGGACCCCAACAGTGAGTGATGCATCCGCAACCTCGGCCGCCCTCTGGGGCGGGCGGTTCAGCGGAGCTCCCGACGAGGCGCTCGCCGCATTGTCCAAGAGCACCCATTTCGATTGGCGGCTCGCGCCGTACGACCTGGCCGGATCCCGCGCTCACGCGCGGGTGCTGCACTCGGCCGGGATCCTGGACGACGCGACCTTGGAGACGATGCTGGAGGGGCTGCGTCAGCTCGGCGCGGACGTCCAGAGCGGGGCGTTCACCCCGGCCGAAGGCGATGAGGACGTGCATACGGCTCTGGAACGCGGGCTCATGGAGCGTGTCGGTCCCGATGTCGGCGGCAGGTTGCGCGCCGGCCGTTCGCGCAACGACCAAGTGGCGACCCTGTTCCGGATGTACCTGCGCGACCACGCGCGGATCGTGGCAGGGCTGCTTCTGGACGTCGTCGATGCCCTGATCGAGCAGGCGGACGCGCACGAGGGCGTGGCCATGCCGGGGCGGACCCATCTCCAGCACGCCCAGCCAGTGCTTCTGGCCCATCACCTGCTCGCTCACGCGTGGCCGCTGTTGCGTGACGTGGAGCGCTTGCGTGACTGGGATCAGCGGGTGGCCGTCTCGCCGTACGGCTCGGGGGCGCTGGCAGGTAGCTCCCTGGGACTCGATCCGGAGGCTGTCGCCTCCGACCTGGGGTTCGATGGGGCCGTGGAGAACTCGATCGACGGGACCGCCAGTCGCGACTTCGTGGCGGAGTTCGCTTTCGTCGCAGCGATGGCCGCGGTCGACATCTCGCGGTTGGCTGAAGAGGTCATCGCCTGGGCGACGAAGGAGTTCGGCTTCGTCACGCTGCACGACTCCTACTCCACCGGCTCCAGCATCATGCCGCAGAAGAAGAACCCCGATGTTGCCGAGTTGGCCCGGGGTAAGGCCGGCCGGCTCATCGGCGATCTGACCGGTTTGATGGCCACCCTGAAGGCGTTGCCGTTGGCGTACAACCGCGACCTGCAGGAAGACAAGGAACCGGTCTTCGACGCCATCGACACCCTGGCCGTCCTGTTGCCGGCCTTCTCGGGCATGGTGGCCACCTTGAAGTTCCACCCCGAGCGGATGGCAGAGCTGGCCCCGCAAGGCTTCTCCCTCGCCACCGACGTGGCGGAGTGGCTGGTGCGGCAGGGAGTTCCCTTCCGGGTGGCGCACGAGGTCGCGGGCGCGTGTGTGCGTGCCTGCGAGGAGCGCGGCATCGAGTTGTGGGACCTCTCGGACGAAGACTTCGCTGCGATTTCCGAGCACCTCACCCCCAGCGTGCGAGAAGTGCTCTCGGTGCAAGGGTCGCTGGCGTCACGCGACGGTAAGGGTGGCACGGCTCCGGTTCGGGTGGCCGAGCAGTTGTTCTCGGCCCGTCAGGTCAGCGCCTGGCAGCGGGATTGGACGAAGCGTCCGCTGACCATTCGTGACTGACTGGGAACAGGCGCCAAGGCTCACCTCGGACTTCTTCAACCGTCCAGTGCTTGAGGTGGCCCCGGAACTGCTCGGGGCCACCCTCAGCCACGCCGGCGTCACGCTACGACTCACCGAGGTCGAGGCCTACGACGGTGACCAAGACCCCGGTTCGCATGCCTTTCGCGGGCGCACGCAACGGACTGCGGTGATGTTCGGTCCCGCTGGGGGGCTGTATGTCTACTTCACCTACGGCATGCACTACTGCGCCAACCTGGTCTGCGGGCCGCAGGGGAGCGCCTCGGCGGTGTTGCTGCGCGCCGGGGAAGTGCTCGCGGGCGAGCAGGTGGCGCGGGCTCGCCGGGCTGGGACCAAAGACCCGGAGACGCTGGCCTTCCGGGATCTGGCACGGGGACCCGCGCGGCTCACCGAGGCGTTGGGGGTGCACCGAGCCCACAACGGAATGGACACCACCGATGCAGACAGCCCCATGATCGTGCGGGCTGCGGCGCATCCGGTGGGCCAGATCATCCAGGGACCCCGGGTAGGCGTCTCCGGTGAAGGCGGAGACGGGCAGCGTTTCCCGTGGCGGTTCTGGCTGCAGGGGGAGGCGAGCGTCTCCGTGTACCGTCCCGCGGTGCGGCGCGCCCGCCCGCCCAAACAGGCATAAGGCAGACTTGCGCCAGGTGGGCGCGGCGTCCACCCACAACAACGAAAGGACACATCGTGAGCACTGTGCTCGACGAGCTGACATGGCGGGGGCTGGTGGCGCAGACCACCGATGAGGATGCCCTGCGTGAGGCGCTCGAGAGCGGACCTCTCACGGTGTATTGCGGCTTCGATCCCACGGCGCCCAGCCTGCACTTCGGCAACCTCGTTCAGCTCATTCTGTTGCGCCACCTGCGCCGGGCAGGACATCGCGTCATCGGGCTGGTCGGTGGCTCGACCGGGTTGATCGGCGACCCGCGCCCCTCCAGTGAGCGCACGCTGAAGTCCAAGGAGCAGACGGCGGCCGACGTGGAGCGCATCGCCGCCCAGGTCCGCAAAGTACTCAGCGAAGAGGCGGGGGAGCCGCCCACCTTCGTGAACAACCTGGACTGGACCGAGCCGATCAGTGCGCTGGACTTCCTGCGCGACTACGGCAAGCACTTCCGGGTCAACCAGATGATCAAGAAGGACGCGGTCGCTGCCCGGTTGAACTCCGAACAGGGGATCAGCTACACCGAATTCAGCTACCAGATCCTGCAGGCGCTGGACTACCTGCACCTGTACCGCGAGCACGGCTGCACCCTGCAGACCGGTGGCGCCGATCAGTGGGGCAACCTCACCGCCGGGGTGGACCTGGTGCACCGGATGGAGGGCGCCTCAGTGCATGCGCTCACGACGCCGTTGTTGACCGACGCGTCGGGGCAGAAGTTCGGCAAGTCCCTGGGCAACAGCGTCTGGCTGGACCCCTCGATGACCTCGCCGTATGCCTTCTACCAGTACTTCCTCAACATCGAGGACGCCTCGGTGGTGAAGCTGCTGAAGGTCTTCACCGATCGAACGCGCGAGGAGATCGAGGAGCTGGAACGGCAGGTGCAGGACGAGCCGTTCCGGCGCGCCGCGCAGCGAACTCTGGCCAGTGACATCACGACCTTCGTGCACGGTGCGCAGGCGACCGCCGCAGTCCAGGCGGCCTCGGAAGCCTTGTTCGGTAAGGGGGATCTATCCGGTCTGGACGCCGCGACGTTGCGCGATGCCACGGCCGAATTGCCCGGTGGTAGTGCCGAACCCGGAACCAGCTACGTCGACGCTCTGGTGAGCGCGGGTCTGGCCGAATCGCGTAAGGCCGCGCGGCGCACTCTCGGGGAGGGGGGCGCCTCGCTGAACAATGAGCGGATTGCCGACCCTGAAGGTGTCTTGAGTGAGGCCGACTTCTTGCACGACAGCGTGGCCATACTCAAGCGGGGCCGCAAGAACTTGGCTGCGCTGCACCGCGCCACGGGTCTCGAGCAGTCCGCCACCGCGGCGACGCAGCAGCAGGCACGGCAGTAAGCGGGTACTCGTGGTCGCCGGAGGGTTGTCGATGCACCGGCGAGTCACACCGCTGGGCCGGCTGCCCAGGTGGCCACAGCATGAACGGCCCGGACGCCCCAGTGGCTCCGGGCCGCTGTTTTGGCCCGAACATGCCTCTGACCAGGCGATTTGTGTTTAACCAGCGCTTTACCTAGAGTTCTCAACGTTCGCCCGACAGGGAGGAACGGACGCGGCGGTGGTTACGACCACAGCCCGAGCGGCCGGTCCCACGGGAAACCAATCCAAGGCTCTTCACTTCGAAGAAACCGCGGGTTGCGCCGGGAAGATCATCCTGGTAACGTTGATCCCCGGTCACACGGACAACATCACTAAGGTGATGAAAACCGAGATCGAGCTTCAGCAAGACAAACCACCGATTCTGACTCTGAGAAATCAGATGATATGTTCGGTGTGTAACCGATACTTGAGAACTCAACAGCGTGCCAAAAATCGATGCCAATTGTTTGTTGGTTTAACGTCAATGTGATGTTTTGCCAGATTTGAATTCTTTTATGGAGAGTTTGATCCTGGCTCAGGACGAACGCTGGCGGCGTGCTTAACACATGCAAGTCGAACGATGAAGGCAAGCTTGCTTGCTGGATTAGTGGCGAACGGGTGAGTAACACGTGAGCAACCTACCCTTCACTTCAGAATAAGCCTGGGAAACTGGGTCTAATACTGGATATGATCTCCTGCTGCATGGTGGGGGATTAAAAGTTTTTCGGTGAGGGATGGGCTCGCGGCCTATCAGCTTGTTGGTGAGGTAGTGGCTCACCAAGGCGACGACGGGTAGCCGGCCTGAGAGGGTGACCGGCCACACTGGGACTGAGACACGGCCCAGACTCCTACGGGAGGCAGCAGTGGGGAATATTGCACAATGGGCGAAAGCCTGATGCAGCGACGCCGCGTGAGGGATTAAGGCCTTCGGGTTGTAAACCTCTTTCATCGCCGAAGAAGCGAAAGTGACGGTAGGCGGAGAAGAAGCACCGGCTAACTACGTGCCAGCAGCCGCGGTAATACGTAGGGTGCGAGCGTTGTCCGGAATTATTGGGCGTAAAGAGCTTGTAGGCGGTTTGTCGCGTCTGCTGTGAAAATTCGGGGCTTAACTCCGGACGTGCAGTGGGTACGGGCAGACTAGAGTGTGGTAGGGGAGACTGGAATTCCTGGTGTAGCGGTGAAATGCGCAGATATCAGGAGGAACACCGATGGCGAAGGCAGGTCTCTGGGCCATAACTGACGCTGAGAAGCGAAAGCATGGGGAGCGAACAGGATTAGATACCCTGGTAGTCCATGCCGTAAACGTTGGGCGCTAGGTGTGGGGCTCTATTCACGAGTTCTGTGCCGCAGCTAACGCATTAAGCGCCCCGCCTGGGGAGTACGGCCGCAAGGCTAAAACTCAAAGGAATTGACGGGGGCCCGCACAAGCGGCGGAGCATGCGGATTAATTCGATGCAACGCGAAGAACCTTACCAAGGCTTGACATACACCGGAAAAGTGCAGAGATGTGCTCCCCGCAAGGTCGGTGTACAGGTGGTGCATGGTTGTCGTCAGCTCGTGTCGTGAGATGTTGGGTTAAGTCCCGCAACGAGCGCAACCCTTATTCTATGTTGCCAGCACGTAATGGTGGGGACTCATGGGAGACTGCCGGGGTCAACTCGGAGGAAGGTGGGGACGACGTCAAATCATCATGCCCCTTATGTCTTGGGCTTCACGCATGCTACAATGGCCGGTACAGAGTGCTGCGATGTCGTAAGGCGGAGCGAATCACTAAAAGCCGGTCTCAGTTCGGATTGGGGTCTGCAACTCGACCCCATGAAGTCGGAGTCGCTAGTAATCGCAGATCAGCAACGCTGCGGTGAATACGTTCCCGGGCCTTGTACACACCGCCCGTCAAGTCACGAAAGTTGGTAACACCCGAAGCCGGTGGCCTAACCCCTTGTGGGAGGGAGCTGTCGAAGGTGGGACTGGCGATTGGGACTAAGTCGTAACAAGGTAGCCGTACCGGAAGGTGCGGCTGGATCACCTCCTTTCTAAGGAGCATCAACCGAATGGTTGCACCTTTTATGTCACTCGTTTGTGGTGACTGGGGTGTTGCTCATGGGTGGATCATCGATTATTTGGCTTCTGCTGGTTCGCATGTCTACGAGTACGGCTGGCTGCATCTTTTGGGTGTGGTTGGTGTGGAAAGTGTGTGTGGTCTGGTGGGGGTCTGGCACGTTGTTGGGTCCTGAGGGATCGGCTGCACGCTTTTGTGGTGTGTGTCTGGTTTACTCTGGTTGTCCCTTTCTGCTTCGGCGTTCCTGTTTGGGTGCGTTGGGGTGGTTGTGGGTTGGTGTTTTGAGAACTATACAGTGGACGCGAGCATCTTTGTTGTGGTCAAGTTTTTAAGGGCGCACGGTGGATGCCTTGGCACCAGGAACCGATGAAGGACGTAGGAATCTGCGATAAGCCTCGGGGAGTCGATAACCAGACTGTGATCCGAGGATTTCCGAATGGGGAAACCCGGCTGGAGTCATGTCCAGTCACCCACACCTGAATATATAGGGTGTGTGGAGGGAACGTGGGGAAGTGAAACATCTCAGTACCCACAGGAAGAGAAAACAAAAGTGATTCCGTGAGTAGTGGCGAGCGAAAATGGATCAGGCTAAACCGCATGCATGTTAAAGCTGGTAGGCGTTGTGTGTGTGGGGTTGTGGGAGCGTGTGTCGGGAGCTACTGATCCCGAACGGAGTAAGAAATTCGTGCTGTAGCCGAAGGGTCTGGAAAGGCCCGGCATAGAGGGTGTAACCCCCGTAGGCGAAACAGTGTGAACTCCGATGCGTTTTCCCGAGTAGCACGGGGCCCGAGAAATCCTGTGTGAATCTGGCGGGACCACCCGCTAAGCCTAAATATTCCCTGGTGACCGATAGCGGACAAGTACCGTGAGGGAATGGTGAAAAGTACCCCGGGAGGGGAGTGAAATAGATCCTGAAACCGTGTGCCTACAATCCGTCGGAGCCTTTAGGGGTGACGGCGTGCCTTTTGAAGAATGAGCCTGCGAGTTAGTGCTCCGTGGCGAGGTTAACCCGTGTGGGGTAGCCGTAGCGAAAGCGAGTCCTAATAGGGCGTTTGAGTCGCGGGGTCTAGACCCGAAGCGGAGTGATCTACCCATGGCCAGGTTGAAGCGACGGTAAGACGTCGTGGAGGACCGAACCCACTTAGGTTGAAAACTGAGGGGATGAGCTGTGGGTAGGGGTGAAAGGCCAATCAAACTCCGTGATAGCTGGTTCTCCCCGAAATGCATTTAGGTGCAGCGTCACGTGTTTCTTGCCGGAGGTAGAGCTACTGGATGACTGATGGGCCTTACCAGGTTACTGACGTCAGCCAAACTCCGAATGCCGGTAAGTGAGAGCGTGGCAGTGAGACTGCGGGGGATAAGCTTCGTAGTCGAGAGGGAAACAGCCCAGATCATCAGCTAAGGTCCCTAAGCGTGTGCTAAGTGGAAAAGGATGTGGAGTTGCGATGACAACCAGGAGGTTGGCTTAGAAGCAGCCACCCTTGAAAGAGTGCGTAATAGCTCACTGGTCAAGTGATTCCGCGCCGACAATGTAGCGGGGCTCAAGCACACCACCGAAGCTATGGCATTGACATATTTCCCTCCTTTATTGGCAGGGGTGTTGATGGGTAGGGGAGCGTCGTGTGGCGAGTGAAGCGCCGGAGTGATCCAGGCGTGGACGCCACACGAGTGAGAATGCAGGCATGAGTAGCGAATGACGGGTGCGAAACCCGTCCGCCGAATGACCAAGGGTTCCAGGGTCAAGCTAATCTGCCCTGGGTAAGTCGGGACCTAAGGCGAGGCCGACAGGCGTAGTCGATGGACAACGGGTTGATATTCCCGTACCGGCTGCACACCGCCCATACTGAATCAGGGGATGCTAAACATCTGAAGCGTTTCGTTTCTGGTCTTTGATCAGTTTCGTTTCGTGGAGTGTGTGACCCGATCTTGTAGTAGGTAAGCGATGGAGTGACGCAGGAAGGTAGCCTCCGCGTGGCGATGGTTGTCCACGTCCAAGCATGTAGGGAGTCTTCTAGGTAAATCCGGAAGGCATATATCCTGAGATGTGATGGTGACCCCGTATGGGGGAAGCAGGGTGATCCTATGCTGCCGAGAAAAACTTCTAGCCAGGGGTGTGGCCGCCCGTACCCAAAACCGACTCAGGTGGTCAGGTAGAGAATACTAAGGCGATCGAGTGAATCGTGGTTAAGGAATTCGGCAAAATGCCCCCGTAACTTAGGGAGAAGGGGGGCCCGAACCTTGAAACCCTTACGGGTTAGGGGTGAGGGTCGCAGAGACCAGGGAGAAGCGACTGTTTACTAAAAACACAGGTCCGTGCGAAGAAGTAATTCGATGTATACGGACTGACGCCTGCCCGGTGCTGGAACGTTAAGGGGACCGGTTAGTCCACTTGTGGGCGAAGCTGAGAACTTAAGCGCCAGTAAACGGCGGTGGTAACTATAACCATCCTAAGGTAGCGAAATTCCTTGTCGGGTAAGTTCCGACCTGCACGAATGGCGTAACGACTTCTCCACTGTCTCAACCACGAACTCGGCGAAATTGCATTACGAGTAAAGATGCTCGTTACGCGCAGAAGGACGGAAAGACCCCGGGACCTTTACTACAGCTTGGTATTGGTGTTCGGTACGACTTGTGTAGGATAGGTGGGAGACTGTGAAGCTCATGCGCCAGCATGGGTGGAGTCAACGTTGAAATACCACTCTGGTCGTTCTGGATGTCTAACTTCGATCCGTGATCCGGATCAGGGACAGTGCCTGGTGGGTAGTTTAACTGGGGCGGTTGCCTCCTAAAGAGTAACGGAGGCGCCCAAAGGTTCCCTCAGCCTGGTTGGCAATCAGGTTTTGAGTGTAAGTGCACAAGGGAGCTTGACTGTGAGACAGACATGTCGAGCAGGGACGAAAGTCGGGACTAGTGATCCGGCCGTGGTTTGTGGAAACGCGGTCGCTCAACGGATAAAAGGTACCCCGGGGATAACAGGCTGATCTTGCCCAAGAGTCCATATCGACGGCATGGTTTGGCACCTCGATGTCGGCTCGTCGCATCCTGGGGCTGGAGTAGGTCCCAAGGGTTGGGCTGTTCGCCCATTAAAGCGGTACGCGAGCTGGGTTTAGAACGTCGTGAGACAGTTCGGTCCCTATCCTCTGCGCGCGCAGGAAACTTGAGAAGGCCTGTCCCTAGTACGAGAGGACCGGGATGGACGAACCTCTGGTGTGTCAGTTGTACTGCCAAGTGCACCGCTGATTAGCTACGTTCGGGAGTGATAACCGCTGAAAGCATCTAAGCGGGAAGCACGCTTCAAGATGAGGTTTCCATGCCCCTTGTGGGTGAGAGGCTCCCAGCTAGACTACTGGGTTGATAGGCCAGATGTGGAAGCACAGCAATGTGTGAAGCTGACTGGTACTAATAGGCCGATAACTTGACTACAACGATGATGTTCTGCGTCCACTGTATGGTTCCCGACACACCAGCCCGGGAATCAACTAAGCAACACCAGCACTGACCGTGCCAGGTGTCCCACCCCCCAACAACGGGAGGTCGGATACTGCGGCGTCGGGAAGGGTGCAGGGGTGTTGTGGCTGGTATAAGTCGATAGAGTTACGGCGGCCATAGCGAGAGGGAAACGCCCGGTTCCATTCCGAACCCGGAAGCTAAGCCTCTCAGCGCCGATGGTACTGCACTGGGGACGGTGTGGGAGAGTAGGACACCGCCGGACAACTTTT